>DATAAD010000130.1:0-13474 GCA_036260295.1 Acidimicrobiales bacterium
CTCGTCGAGGAGGGCGAGACGGTCGACGTCGGCGCCAGGCTGGCCGTCATCGACGACGCCCCGCCGTCCGGGTCGGAGGGCAACGGCCAGGCTGCGGCCAAGACCGAGGACAAGAAGGCGGAGCCGGAGCCCGAGCCGGAGGCCACCGAGGAGGAGGTCGCCACCGTCGTCCCCGAGCCCGAGGCCGAGCTCGAACCGGAGCCCGAGCCGAAGCGGGAAGCCGAGGCCAAGCCGGAGTTCACGGCCAAGCTCGCCCCGGCTCCCCAGGGCCGAAAGGTGCTCTCACCGATCGTCCGCCGCCTGCTGGCCGAGCACGACCTCGACGCCGACCAGATCCAGGGCACCGGGATCGACGGACGGGTCACCCGCAACGACGTGATGGCCCACCTCGACAAGGCGGGCAGCCGCTCGGCGGCCCCGAAGCCGGCCCCGACCCGGCCCGCGGCCGCGGCCGCCCGGCCGGTCACCACCAAGCCCCGGGCTGGCGAGGACGAGGTCATCCCCTTCTCCAACATCCGCAAGCGGACGGCGGAGCACATGGTGCGCTCGCAGGCCACGTCGGCCCACGTGCTCACCGTGGTCGAGGTCGACTACGAGGCCGTCGACCGGGTCCGCCTGGTCGAGAAGGAGGCGTTCAAGGCCGAGGAGGGCTTCTCGCTCACCTACCTCCCGTTCGTCGCCCGCGCCGTCATCGACGCCATACGCGACTTCCCCCACGTCAACGCGTCGGTCGGCGACAACGAGCTCGTCGTGCACCGCGCCGTCCACCTCGGCATTGCCGTGGACCTCAACTTCGAGGGGCTCATCGTCCCCGTGGTCCACGACGCCGACGGCAAGCGGCTGCGGTCGATCGCCCGGGAGATCGCCGACCTGGCCGCCCGGGCCCGGAGCAAGAAGCTCAATGCCGACGAGATCTCCGGCAGCACGTTCACCATCACCAACCCCGGCGGCTTCGGCACCCTCATGACGTTCGCGGTGATCAACCAGCCCCAGGTGGCCATCGTCTCCACCGACGGGGTGAGGAAGCGGCCGGTGGTGGTGGAGCTGCCCGACGGCACCGACGCCATCGCCATCCACCCGGTGGGCAACCTGGCCCTGAGCTTCGACCACCGGGCCTTCGACGGGGCCTACGCCTCGGCCTTCCTCTCCCGAGTGCGCGACATCCTCGAGACCCGGGACTGGTTCCAGGAGCTGTGAGTCCCACCGATCTGGTGGCTGATGTGGCCGCCCAGGCGACCATTCCCGCCACCGGTTCGCCGCTGGAGGCCCGGTGGCTGGGGCGCGTCCGGTTCGGCGACGCCTACGCGCTCCAGCGGGCCCTCTTCCGGCGCTCACGGGACCAGTACCTGCTGCTCCTGGAGCACCACCCGGTCTACACGGTGGGGCTGCGGGGGGCCCTCGACCACCTGCGGGTCCCGCCCGACGACCTGGGCGCCGAGGTGATCGCCACCGACCGCGGCGGCGACGTCACGTGGCACGGGCCGGGGCAGCTGGTCGGCTACCCCATCCTCACCGTGCCCGATCACCCGAAGGACTACGTCCACGCCGTCGAGCAGCTGGTCATCGACGTGTGCGCCTCGCTGGGCCTCGCCGGCCTCCGACGCGTCCAGGGCGCCCCCGGCGTGTGGGTCGACGACCGCAAGATCTGCGCCATCGGCGTCCGCCGCTCACGGGGACGGACCATGCACGGCTTCGCCCTGAACGTCGACCCGGACCTGTCGTGGTTCGACCGCATCGTCCCGTGCGGCATCGCCGACAAGGGCGTCACCTCACTGGCCGCCGAGGGAGTCGAGGTCGAGATGCACGAGGTGGTGGACGCGGTCGTCGCCGCCGCCGCCTCCCGGTGGGCCGGCGGACGGGCCCGGCGGGTCGACGTGTCGTGGGAGCGGGAGACCCCGGTCGGCTTCCCGGTGGCCACCCGGAAGCCGGCGTGGCTGCGGGTGAACGCCGACCTGGGCGAGGGCTACCGCGAGGTCAAGCGGACGATGCGCAGCCTGAGGCTGGTCACCGTGTGCGAGGAGGCCGGCTGCCCGAACATCTTCGAGTGCTGGCGGGACGGTACGGCCACCTTCATGATCAACGGCGACCGCTGCACCCGGGCCTGCGGCTTCTGCCAGGTCGACACCCGTCGGCCCCTGGCCCCCGATCCCGCCGAGCCCGAGCGGCTGGCCGAGGCCGTGGCCGAGATGGGGCTGGCCCATGCGGTCGTCACCGCCGTGGCTCGCGACGACCTGGCCGACGGCGGTGCGGCCGGCTTCGCCGCCGCCATCCGGGCCGTGCGCCGGCGCTGCCCGGGGACGGCGGTCGAAGTCCTGATCCCCGACTGCAAGGGCGACCCCGACGCCCTGGCCGCGGTCTTCGACGCCCGTCCCGACGTCCTCAACCACAACCTGGAGACGGTGGCCCGTCTGCAGCGTCACGTGCGGCCGTCGGCGTCGTACGCCCGCAGCCTGGCCGTGCTGGCCCGGGCCGCGGACGCCGGCCTGGTCACCAAGTCCGGCCTGATCGTCGGCCTCGGCGAGACCGAGGACGAGGTGCTGCCGGCCATGGCCGACCTCCGGGCCGTGGGCGTCTCCATCCTCACCCTCGGCCAGTACCTGCGCCCCTCGGCCGGACACCTCCCGGTCGCCCGCTGGTGGGCCCCGGAGGAGTTCGACCGCCTCGCCTCGGCCGGCCGGGCGCTGGGCTTCGCCCACGTGCAGGCGTCCCCCCTGACCCGATCGAGCTACCACGCCCGGCAAGCGGCGGCGAGCGCCGGAGCCTGAGCATGGCCGGGGCGCACGCGGCCCGTATGCGGGCCGTTCGTGAGCGGATGGGACAGATGGGCGTGGACACCCTCCTGCTGTCCACCGGCGCCGACCTCCCCTGGCTGACCGGCTACACGGCCATGCCGCTCGAGCGGCTCACCATGCTGGTCCTGCCCGTCTTCGGCGACGCCGTGCTCGTCGTGCCCCGCCTCGAGGCGCCGAGGGTCGAGCCCCAGCCCGAGCTCTTCGCCATCCGCCCCTGGTCCGAGACGGAGAACCCGATCGAGGTGGTCACCGGCCTGGTGGGCCGCACCCGGCGGCGGCTGGCCGTGTCCGACCGGACGTGGGCCACGTTCCTGCTCGCCCTCCAGGTGGAGCTGCCCCGCTCGACGTGGGTCACCGCCTCGCAGGTCACCGGCCCGCTGCGGGCGGTCAAGGACGCCGACGAGGTGGCCGCCCTGCGCCGGGCCGCGGCGGCGGCCGACCGGGTGGCGGCCGACCTCATGAGCGGGCAGATCCCGCTGATCGGGCGCACCGAGGCCGAGGTGTCGCGGGAGCTGGGCGAGCGCCTGCGGGAGGAGGGCCACGAGGCCGTGAACTTCGCCATCGTCGGCACCGGCCCGAACTCGGCCAGCCCCCACCACGAGCCCGGGCCCCGGGTGATCGGTGCCGGCGAGGCGGTCGTCTGCGACTTCGGGGGGACGCTCGCCGGGTACTGCTCCGACATCACCCGCACCGTCTTCACCGGCGACCCGCCCACCGACTTCCGGGACCTCTACGCCGTGCTGGCCGGCGCCCAGGCCGCCGCCGTCGACGCGGCCCGGGTCGGGACCCCCTGCCAGGAGGTGGACGCTGTGGCCCG
This sequence comes from Acidimicrobiales bacterium, assembly GCA_036260295.1. Taxonomy (GTDB): domain Bacteria; phylum Actinomycetota; class Acidimicrobiia; order Acidimicrobiales; family AC-14; genus CADCTB01. The sequence continues at coordinate 3,610 of DATAAD010000130.1, forward strand.
CGATCTGATCGGCGACGCCGGCTACGGCCCGTACTTCATCCACCGCACCGGCCACGGGATCGGCCTCGAGGAGCACGAGGACCCCTACCTGGTCAGCGGGAACCGGGAGCCGCTCGCCGCCGGCCACGCCTTCTCGGTCGAGCCGGGGATCTACCTGGACGGCCGCTGGGGCGCCCGCATCGAGGACATCGTCGTCGCCACCGAAAGTGGGCCCGACCCCCTGAACCGGGCCGACCACGCCCTCGCCGTGGTCGAGGCGTAGCGGTGGACCTGGGCATCGCCGGCCGGGTGGCCCTGGTCACCGCCGCGTCGAAGGGACTGGGCCGGGCGTCCGCCGTGGCCCTGGCCGCCGAGGGGGCCAAGGTCGCCATCTGCGCCCGGGGGGCGGAAGCCCTGGCCGACGCCGAGGCGGAGCTGGCCCGGCTCACGGAGGTCCTGGCCGTCCAGGCCGACGTCACCGATCCCGCCGTGCCCGCCCAGATCGTCGCCGCCACCGTCGAGCGCTTCGGCCGCCTCGACATCGTGGTCGCCAACGCCGGCGGGCCGCCTTCCGGCCGGTCCCTCGACGTCGACGACAGCCAGATCGAGGCCGCGGTCAACGCCAACCTCCTCACGTCGGTCCGCCTCGTGCGGGAAGCCGTCCCTCACATGCGCGCTGGAGGGTGGGGCCGGATCTGCCTCATCACTTCGTCCTCCATCAAGGAGCCCATCCCGAGCCTGTCGCTGTCCAACACCGCCCGCACGGGCCTGTGGGCGTGGGCGAAGACGGCCGCCGGGGACCTCTTCGACAACGGCATCACTCTCAACCTGGCCTGCCCCGGCCTCCACAACACCGACCGCATGAAGGAGATCACGACGCTGAAAGGCCCGAGAGGCGACCCCGAGGCGTTCGGTGAGATCGTCGCCTTCATGTGTTCCGAACCGGCCAGGTTCATGAGCGGAACGACGCTGCTGGTGGACGGGGCGCGCAGCGTGGGCCTGGTCTAGCCGTCCCTCAGGGCAGCAGCTGGGAGCGGAGCGTCTCGGCCAGCCACGACCGGTAGCGGTCCGGTGGCCGAACGGCCCCAGCCACGGGGCCGGGCGTCGCAGTCGGCGCTGGCGACGTCAGTCTTCGGAGCGCTCGGGGTGGCGCTGCTCGTGGCGCTTGCCCTCGTCCTGGGCCTTGAGCTCCTCGGCCCAGCCGGCCAGGACGGTGTCGAACTTGCCCAGCCGCCGGCGGAAGCGGTGGACCTGCACCTTGGGCCCCACCTTGGGCCAGAACAGCTTGATGACCAGGAGCGACATGGCCACAGCCAACGAGCAGTAAGCCGCAATCTCCAGAATGCCGTCGAGCACTGGTCGCTCCTCCCGGTCGAGGGAACTCGCTTCTTCGAATTCTCGGCCGTCGCGGCGGCGACCTTGAGTTCTGCTGCTGTCTTTTCCGTGCCGGCCGGGATCTGAAACCCTATGCGAAACTCGGCCGTGTGATCCGTCTGGACGCCGCCACCGTCCTCCTCCAGTGGGCGACCGGCGGCCTCCTGTTCCTCTGGGTCACCACCCGTCGTCGCGAGGTCGGGATCGGGTACGGCTGGCTGCTGCGGTCGGTGTACGCGATCCTCGCCCTCGCCGGAGCGGGCGTGGGCCTCATGGTCGACGTGGTGCCCGTTCGGGACCTCGCAGCCGTCGGCGTCGCCGCCGCGGCAACCGTCGCCCTGGCCGTGTCGATCGTCCGGCGCAAGGCCGGGGTGGCCGGCGAACGGGCCCGGAAGGAGCGGCGGGCCGCTCGTGTGGCGGTCATGGCCGGCCCGCGCCCAGGCGCCGACGGCCCCGACCCCACCGTCCCCGAGTTCCCGCCCGCCCTCGACCTGGTCGCCCCGGTGATCGGCCTCGTCGGCCTGGTCGCCGCCGGGGCCGCGGCCGGCGGGCCCGACGTCCTGGCCGTGGCCCGGACCATCGCCGGCGCCCTCTTCCTCGGCGCCGTCTCGGACGCCATGCTCCTCGGTCACTGGTACCTGGTGCAGCCCGGGCTCGGACGCGGGCCGCTGCTCGAGCTGAACCGCTGGCTGGCCCTCACCTGGCCGCTCGAGGTCGCCCTCCTGCTGTGGCCGACAGGGATGCTGTCGGTGCTGTCGGGGTCGGTCGACGACGGGTGGGGCGGCACCCTCGGCTGGTTCTGGGTCGCCTGCGCGGTGACCACCCTCGTCCTCACCGCCGTCACCCGGGCCGCCCTGCGGGAACGGGCCTACTCGGCGGTGATGGCCGCCACCGGCCTGCTGTACCTGGCCATCCTCACCGCCTTCGGCACCGACCTGGTCGCCCGCGCCGTCCTCGCGTAGGTCCCGACGACGGGCACCCGGGCCCTGCGGACCACGCCCGTCGCCGACAACTCAGTTCTCGAGCGTCACCAGCTGGAGGAGGGGGGCGACGTTGGTCCCGGTCCGGAACAGCGACTCGGCCGGGGCGGAGTCGCCGGCCAGGTGGGTGAGCATGGCCGCCCCCAGGTAGAGGGAGACGATGGCGAAGGCCAGATCGCGGCTGGGCACGAGGGGGGCGAGGCTGGACCCCTCCATGACCCGGACGACGGCCTCCTCGGTGAAGGTGATCCACGGCTGCATCCGCTCGGCGATGGCCGGGCCGAGCTCGGGCATGGCCGAGGCACCGGCGATCATCTCGGCCAGCACCTTGATGTGGCCGCCGGCCAGGTCCTCCTGGTAGGCCTCGCTGGCGACGGCGAGCAGCTCGGGCAGGGTGCTCACCGAGTCGATGGCCGCCCGGTAGCGGGCCATGCGCACCTCGCTGGTGCGGTCGAGGGCGGCGACGAGCAGGTCGTTCACGCTGCCGAAGTGGTAGAAGACCAGCGCCTGGTTGAACCCGCCCGTGGTGGCGATGGCCCGGGCGCTGGTGGCCGCGAACCCCCGCTCCTTGATGGTCTGGACGGCGGCCTCGACGATGCGCTGGCGGGTGCCCTCCCGGATGCTGCGGGCGACCGCCCCGCTCGGTCCCGACTTGGCCACAGCAGCTGCTCCGATCACTCGTTTTGATCAACTGCTCAAAACTTACGGCCGACGCCGCCAACGGTCAAGCCCCCTGTTGCAGCGAAGCCACCCGGCTCTCGACCTCGGCCATGGCCTGGTCGAGCCGGCTCGCCGCGGGTCCGGCCACCAGCGAGGCCACCGCGGCCTCGACCGCGTCGACGGCGGCGGCCACGCCGGCCAGCGGCTCGGCCCGCACCCGCTCGGGCAGGGCGGCCACCGCGATCAGCCGCTCGTCGACGGCGAGGGCGTGCTGCTCCAGGGACACCCGGGCGTCCATCCGCCAGGCGTCCTCCAGGACCCGGTTGGCCCGCAGGGCGGCCACCGCGTCCCGCAGCCGCCGGTGGAGGCGAGCCTCGGGGGTGTGGGCGCCCGCCCACTCCGCCGGCGCCCTCGTGGCGGTCCCGGGCACGACCTCGTTGGCCTCGGCGAACCGGCGCTTCTGCGACCGCACCACGACGGTGGCGCCCACCACCGCGGCCACGACCACCAGCCCGAGAAACACGAGGACGCCCGTCATCGCGTCTCGCCGCCGCCGGCGCTCTGCCACACGTACGCGGCGATGGCGAGCACGATCAGGGCCAGCACGACGGCCACGGCGATCTTGACCTTGCTCCACGGGCGCTCGCCCTGGACCTCGCCGGTGATCCCGTTGACGAAGACCTGGAACGGGCGCCCGGCGTAGATCACGGTCAGCAGCCAGATGGGCAGGAGCAGGTGCTTGTAGGTGATGGCCGAGAAGGTCGTCCGCTTCCGGTTGATGTCCTGGCGGTCGCCCCCGATGTCTCGCCGGATGGTGCTCTCGATCTCGGCGTCCATGCGCCGGTTGGCCTCGCCGAAGCAGGCCTCGACGTCCTTGTCGTAGGTCCGGCACAGGTGGCCGGCCACGTACTCGGCGGAGAAGGGCCTGGCCTCCGACGTGGGCCAGGGTTCCAAGGCGGTGACCTTGTCGTGGTCGAAGCCCTCGTTGGCGAGCACGCAGACGTCGTCGAACACGTCGTGGACCTGCCCCGAGACGTGGGTCCACCGGACCCGGGTCTCGGTGCGCCGGTTGTCCCCCGACCCGACCGTGACCGTGTACTCGTCGCCCCGCCGGCCCTCGTACCAGGTCGACGTGTCGGCGTCGTAGGTGAAGTAGGCGGCATAGACGCTGGCGAACGAGCCCGTCTGCTTGTACTTCTTGAACTCGCCGGGGGCGAACCAGCGGCTGTTGATCCAGTCCTCGACCGCTTTGCGGGCCGTGGCCTGGTCGACCCGGAAGGGCACCACGCCGTCGACCGGCAGGCGGGACGGGGCGTCGTGCACGTCGTCGCGCTGGATGGGCGTGGCGCAGTAGGGGCAGCGGGTCGACGTGAGCGTGCCGGTGAAGGTGGTGTGCCCGCCGCAGCTCTGGCAGACGACCTCCTTCTCCCCCACGACCTGGGGACCCGCCGTCGCCGCCTTCTCCTTCAGGGCGGCGAGGGTGGCCCGGAAGTCCTGCTCGGTGGTGGACCGGCCCGCGTCCTCGATGATCTCCTGCACGTTGCCACAGTTCGGGCAGCGCAGCTTCTGCAGGCCGATGTCGAACTCCAGCTGGCCGCCACACGCGGTGCAGGGGTAGGTCCGGGTCTGCTCGGTGACGTGCTTGAGCGCTCGTTCCCGTTCCGGGAGGGGCGGCGGGGAGTCGCTCATGACGCCGAGGGCGGCGGAGGCGGCGGGACCGCGCCGGGCATGGGCGGTGGGCCGGCGAACAGGGGCCGGAGGGCGGGGACGGTGTTCGCCGGGGCCCACGCGGCCATGCCCTGGGACCAGACGAGCGTGCCCGGGCCCACCTGGCCGTTGGCGATGCCGGCCTGCACCTGCTGCAAGGTGAACGGGCCGCCCGACTGGCCGTTGCCCATGTCGACGTGGAACATGACCTGCCCGGGCAGGGGCGGGGGAGCCGCCCCGGCCGCCGGTTGCCCGCCCGGCGCCGTGGCTCCCTGGAGGGTGTTGGCCATCTGGCCGGCCATGGCCATGCCCATCCCGGCCTGCATGAAGTCGCCCATGGCGCTCCCGCCCTCGTTGCCGGCGGCGGCCACCATGGCGTCGGCCGCCGCGACCTGCTGGTACCGGCCGACGTCACCCAGGTTCTGGAGGTAGCCCTTCTGCTCGACGCCCCGGGCCACCCCGGCGGTCATGGCCTGGGTGATCTCCTCGGGCAGGGAGATGTTCATGGTGACTTCGGTGATGGCCAGGCCGAACTCGTTGTCGACCCGCTCCGACACGAACTCCTTCAGCTTCTCGGAGAGCTCCACCTGCCGGCCCTGGAGGTCGATGGCCCCGAGCCCCGTGGCCAGCACCATGTCGGAGAAGGCCAGGGTGATCACCCGGCGCAGCAGCTCGGTGATCTCCTCGGCCTCGACCGCGCTGTCGGTGCCGATCACCTCCCGAAGGAAGACCTCGACGTCGGCGATCTTCACCACGCAGAGCCCGTTGGCCCGGACCTGGACCATGCCGAAGTCGGGGTCCCGGACGGTGACCGGCTGGGGTGTCCCCCACCGCAGGTCGGTCACCGGGCGGGTGTTGATGAAGTACACCTCGCTCCGGAACGGGCTGTTGAACCCGTGCTTCCACCCCTGGAGGGTGCCGAGGATGGGGAGGTTCTCCGTGGTCAGCTGGTGGGGGCCGGGGTCGAAGCTGTCGGCCAGCTGGCCCCGGTAGACGAACACCGCCCGCTGTCCCTCGCGAACGATGAGCTGGGCCCCGTTCTTGATCTCGTTGTTGTAGCGGGGGAACCGCCAGGCCAGGGTCGAACGGGAGTCGTCGACCCACTCGATGATGTCGACCAGTTCGCCCTTGAGCTTGTCGATCAGTCCCATCCCTGCCCCTCCTGCGATCCGGCCCCTACTCCGAGCGCCCAGCGTACGGCTCGAGGACGACAACCGGGATCCGGCGATCGGTCTTCTGCTGGTACCGGGCGTAGCCGGGATAGGCGGCCACGATCCTGGGCCAGAGCTCGTTCCTCTCGTCCCCCCGGGCCACTCGGGCCCGCATCGGCCGCTCCCGTCTCCCGGCCATGGTGAGGCCCACCTCCGGATGGACCAGCAGGTTCTGGTACCACCGGGGGTTGTGGCTGTGGCCGCCGTACGACGCGACGAGGACGACCCGGTCCCCCTCGACCAGCGGCGCGGTGAGCATCGTGCGCCGCTTCCGGCCCGTCCGGTGGCCGACGGTCGTCAGGACGACGACGGGCATGCCGCCCGCCCGCCCCAGCAGCCGGCCCCGGGAGATCCGGAAGACGGCCCGGTGCAGGGCGGTCACGGCCCGGAAGGCGACCTCGCGCACGGACATGCCAGCGACGGTACGGGACAGGGGCGAGAATGGTGGCGTGGGGTCACTGAGAACTCGCGCCGCCCTCGCCGCCCTGGCCCTGGTCCTGACCGCCTGCGGCGGAGGCGGCTCCGACGAGGACGCGGCGCCGACCGGCACCTGGAAGGACATGGCCGCGGCACCCATCGCCGGCCGCTCCTCGCCGGCCACCGAATGGACGGGCAAGGAGATGCTGGTCTGGGGCGGAGGGGCCTGCAAGGCCAACCCGTGCCAGTACGACAACGTAGAGCCCATCGCCGACGGCGCCGCCTACGACCCCGCGACGGACAGATGGCGGACCATCGCCCCTTCGCCTCTGTCGGCCCGCACGGGTGCCGCGCACGCCTGGACGGGCAAGGAGCTCTTGTTGTGGGGCGGCGTGGTGGGTACGACCGAGGTCTTCTCCGACGGTGCCGCGTACGACCCCGCCGACGACACGTGGCGGACGCTCCCCCCGTCCCCGCTCGTCGCCCGGGGCGCCTCGGGCGTGTGGGCCGGGAAGGAGTTCGTCGTCTGGGGAGGGCGGGACATCGTGAGCTCACAGTTCTTCGCCGACGGCGCCGCCTACGACCCGGCCACCGACCGCTGGCGGATGCTGGCCCCGTCCCCGCTGTCCGCCAGGCAGATGCGGTTGGGGATGGTGTGGACCGGAAAGGAGGTGGTGTTCTGGGGCGGCGGCACGAGCAACGAGGCCTTCGCCGACGGCGCCGCCTACGACCCGGCCACCGACAGGTGGCGACCACTGCCGGAATCCCCGATGGCCGGCCGGTTCGTCCCCGCCATCTGGACCGACAAGGAGGTCGTGTTCTGGGGGGGCGAGGACTGGAAGCAGGTCTTCGACGACGGAGCGGCCTACGACCCGGCCAGCAACGAGTGGCGAGCGCTGCCCCCGGGCCCGCTGGCCGCCCGGATCACCGCGGCGGACCTCTGGACGGGCACCGAGGTCCTCTACTGGGGCGGGTCCAACGGCACGTACAACAACTACATGGCCGACGGGGCCGCCTACTCGCCGAGCACCGACCGCTGGCGGAGGATCCCCGCCTGGTCCGGTCGCCTGGCCACCAGCGTCTGGACCGGCACGGAGATGATCGTCTGGGGGGGCATCGTCCCCGTCGGGGGCAACGCACAGACCGCGGAGATCAGGGCCGTGGCCGACGGGCGCCGCTACGTCCCCTAGGTGATCGTCGGCGCCCCGACCAGGCCGCCCTCGGCATGGCCGGGCTGGTCCGACCCCCGGGCGAAGTGGTGACGGATCTGGCCGTCAGAGCGCCCGGATCCGCCACCAGTTCAGTCGGGCGACGAGGACATGCTCGCCCTACCGGGCGACGAGGACATGCTCGCCCTACCGGGCGACGAGGACCTGCTCGCCCTACCGGGCGACGAGGACCTGCTCGCCCTACCGGGCGACGAAGTACATGCTCGCCCTACCGGGCGACGAAGTATTTGGCTTTGGGGTGGTGGCAGATGATCGCCGAGGTGGTCTGCTCAGGGACGTACTGGAAGTCCTCGCTGACGGCTACGCCGATGCGCTCGGCGTCGAGCAGCTCGGCCACCTTGAGGTTGTCCTCGAGGTCGGGGCAGGCCGGGTAGCCCCACGAGTACCGGCCGCCGCGGTAGCCCTGGCGCACGAGGACGTCGACCAGGCGGCCGTCCTCGTCGGCGAAGCCCCACTCCTCGCGGATGCGCCGGTGCCAGTACTCGGCCAGGGCCTCGGCCAGCTCGACGCCGAGCCCGTGGAGGAGCAGGTACTCGGTGTAGCGGTCCTCGGCGAACAGCCTGGCCGTGGCCTCGGACACCCGAGGTCCCATGGTGACGATGGAGAAGGCGGCGTAGTCGACCTCGCCCGAGGCGACCGGACGGAAGAAGTCGGCGATGCAACGCCACGGATCCGTCTTCTCGCGAGGGAACGAGAAGCGGACGTACTCGGCCGTGCGGGTCTCGTCCTTCCACAGCACGAGGTCGTTGCCGTCGCCGTTGGCCGGGAAGTAGCCGTAGACCACCTGGGGGACGAGCAGGCCGGCCCCTACCGCCTTGGCCAGCTCCTCGCGCAACATCGGGCGGATGCGGGCCTTGAAGTCGGCGTCGTTCTCGCCCTTCTCGGGCCGGTACTGCCACTGGTTGCGGAAGAGGGCGGTCTCGTTGACGTACCCCACGAGGTCGTCGATGGCGATGCCCTTGACCACCCGCGATCCCAGGAAGGGCGGGACGAAGACCGTGTTGTCGGTCTCGACCGCGGGCGACCGCTCAGGCAGGTCGACCGGCGCCTCCTTGTCCTCCTTGACCACGACCCGGCCCAGGGGCACCCGGCCGAAGTCGGGGTCCTCGACGCCCGACCGCTTCATGTCCATGAGCTTGTCCATGGTGCGCAGGCCCTCGAAGGCGTCCTTGCCGTAGAACACCCGTCCCTCGTAGACCTCGCGCAGGTCGCGCTCGACGTAGCGCCTGGTCAGGGCGGCGCCGCCGAGGATCACGGGAACCTCCTCGGCCAGGCCGCGCCGGTTCAGCTCCTCGAGGTTCTCCCGCATGATCAGCGTGCTCTTGACCAGCAGCCCGCTCATGCCGATGGCGTCGGCCTTGACCTCCTCGGCCTTGGCCAGCATCTCGGCCAGGGCAACCTTGATCCCGAGGTTGTGGACCTCGTAGCCGTTGTTGGTGAGGATGATGTCGACCAGGTTCTTGCCGATGTCGTGGACGTCGCCCTTGACCGTGGCCAGGACGATCCTGCCCTTGCCCCCCTGGTCCGACTTCTCCATGTGCGGCTCCAGGTAGGCCACGGCCGCCTTCATGGCCTCGGCCGACTGGAGCACGAACGGCAGCTGCATCTGCCCGGATCCGAACAGGTCGCCGACCACCTTCATCCCGGCCAGCAGGTGGTCGTTGACGATGGTCAGCGCGGGCGTGGTCTGGAGGGCCTCGTCGAGGTCGTCGGTCAGCCCGTCGCGGTCGCCGTCGATGATGCGCTGCTTCAGCCGCTCCTCGACGGGCCAGCCGCTTCGGTCCTCCTTGACCAGGGTCGCCGACGACACGCCCTCGAACAGGGCCAGCAGCTCCTGCAAGGGGTCGTAGCCGTCCCGCCGCCGGTCGTAGATCAGGTCGAGGCACACGTCGCGCTGGCGCTCGGGGATCTTGGACAGCGGCATGATCCGGGCCGCGTGGACGATGGCCGCGTCGAGCCCCGCCTCCACGCACTCGTGCAGGAACACCGAGTTGAGGACGTGGCGGGCCGCGGGCGTGAGCCCGAACGACACGTTCGACAGGCCGAGGATGGTGTGGACGCCGGGCAGCTCGGACTTGATGCGCCTGATGCCCTCGATGGTCTCGATGCCGTCGCGGCGGCTCTCCTCCATGCCCGTCGACAGGGGCAGGGCCAGCGGGTCGAACAGCAGGTCGCCCGGCTCGAGCCCGTAGCGGTCGACGGCCAGGTCGTGTATGGCCTTGGCCGCCCGCACCTTCCACTCCGCGGTGCGGGCCTGGCCCTCCTGGTCGATGGTCGTGCAGACGACGGCCGCCCCGTACTCCCTCGC
>DATAAD010000131.1:0-32193 GCA_036260295.1 Acidimicrobiales bacterium
GTCGCCGCCGGCGTCCTCCTGGCGCCCACCGCGGCCGGCGCCAGCGACGAGAACGTCGCCGTGGCCACCAACCAGACCGACGGCGCCGCCGTGGCCGAGGCGAGCGTCCAGTTCCGCATGGCGCCCAACGGGGTGATCGACGAGGAGAACACGGCCCACGCCCTCGCCAGCTGCGGCGACTGCCAGACGCTGGCGGTCGCCTTCCAGCTCGTCCTCGTCCCCCGTGACTTCCACACGCTCGTCCCCCGCAACGAGGCCGTCGCCGGCAACCTGGCGTGCGAGGAGTGCCTGACCTGGGCCTCGGCCAAGCAGGTCTTCGTGGTCACCGGCGGGCCCGCCTCCCTCACCGGCGCCGGCCACCAGCGCATACGAGACCTGGAGGCGCGAGTCGAGGCGCTCGAGGCCGAGCTGCCCACGCTGACCCTCGCCGAGCTGGCGGCCGAGGTCGACGCCGCCTTCGAGGAGCTGCTCGACGTCGCCCGCACCGAGGTCCGCCGGCACGACGGCGGCCCGCAGGACGCCGAGGTCGTCGCCACCCGCTCCTCCTGATCGCGACCACTACTGTCGGTCTCCATGGCCGTGTTCCCCATCCGCACGTTCGGCGACCCCGTGCTGCGCCTGCCGTGCGCCGAGGTCACGGAGTTCGACGCCGACCTCCGCAAGCTGGCCGACGACATGCTGGAGACCATGTACGACGCTCCGGGCGTCGGCCTCGCCGCCAACCAGGTGGGGGTCCAGAAGCGGCTGTTCGTGTTCGACGTGGGCGACGGCCCCGGCGCGGTGGTCAACCCCGTGCTGTCGAACCACACCGGCGAGTGGGAGTACACCGAGGGCTGCCTGTCGGTGCCCGAGCTGGCCTGGCCCATCGTCCGCTTCAAGGAGGTCCGGGTCGACGGCTTCGACCTGTACGGGAACGCCCTCGCCATCGAGGGCGACGAGCTGATGGCCCGCATGCTCCAGCACGAGGTCGACCACCTCAACGGCCTGCTCCTTCTCTCCCACCTCGACCGGAAGCAGTACAAAGACGCCATGCGCACGCTGCGCCGGCGGGCCATGGGGCTGCCCGAGTCGGGCGGCGACCGCGAGCCGGTGGGGTAGGTCGCCACCCTGCGCCTGGCCTTCCTCGGGACGCCCGACGTCGCCGTCGGGCCGCTGCGGGCCCTCGTCGACGCCGGGCACGAGGTCGTCCTCGTCGTGTCCCAGCCGGACAAGCGACGAGGCCGGGGCGGCGCGCTCGCTCCCAGCCCGGTGAAGGCCGCGGCGCTCGAGCTGGGACTGTCGGTCACCGAGCGGGCTGATGATCTGCTCGAGGCTGGGGCCGAGTTGGGCGTCGTCGTCGCCTACGGCCGGCTCATCCGACCCCACGTCCTGGCCGTCCTTCCGATGGTCAACCTCCACTTCTCCCTCCTGCCCCGCTGGCGGGGAGCGGCGCCCGTCGAGCGGGCGATCCTCGCCGGTGACGCCGTGACCGGCGTATGCATCATGGCCGTCGAGGAGGGGCTGGACACGGGGCCGGTGTACGCGTGCGAGGACCGGGCCATTGGCGAGGATGACACCCTCGAGGAGCTTCGGTCGTCCCTGGCCGAGACCGGAACCCGAATGCTGCTCCAGCTCCTTGCGTCGGGGCTGCCGGAGCCTCGTCCACAGGAGGGCGAACCAACTTATGCAGCGAGGATCGAGCCTGAGGAGCACAAGCTCGACTGGTCGCGCTCGGCGGTGGAGCTGCACCGCGTCGTCCGGCTGGGTCAGGCGTGGACGACCTTCCGCGGCCGGCGCCTCCGGATCCTTCGCACCCGTCGCGTGCCGGCGTCGCCGCTGGGGCCCGGGGAGCTCGACCCGGCTCGGCTCCTCGTGGGCACGGGCGACGGCGCCCTGGAGCTGCTCGAGGTCCAGCCCGAGGGCAAGGCGTCTCAGGCCGCGGCCGCTTGGCGAAACGGCGCCCGCCCCACGGCAGGCGAGAGCTTCATCTGAAGCCCGGTCGGCTCGTTCACGGCACCCGGTGGTTGGGTAGAACCTGGAAGACCACGACTTTCGTTCCAGGAGGGTGAGACGAAATGGGCAAGGACGTCGACGCCACCGAGCTGACGCCGCAGGAGATTGACGCTCAAGACGGCGAGGAGCTGCCGGACCGCGATGCCATGTCGCTCGTGAACCTCAACCTCGCAGCACCCATCAACGCGGCAGTGGCGGCGAACGTGCTGTCGGACGGGGCCCTCGCATACGCAGACGCCGAGCAGACCACTCCTATCGACCAGGGCATCTGATCGAGATAATGAAGATCCGGAAGGTCGTGCGCCGGACGGGGGGGACCGGTGGGACCGTTATGAACGCCGTGGTGGCGGCCAACATCGGGGAGTCCGACGAAGGCGGCGTTTCGCCACGGGAGCGTGATGAGGGCGCTGTTTCCCGAAGCCGTCAGGACGTTCTGATCGCCCAACGGAACGGACGCAGCGAGGTGCGGGAGCGCGATAGCGATTACGCCGGTTCCTGATGACGCAGGAAGCTCTACCATCACTCAGTCCTGAGGAGCTCGACGCCGAGACGGCCGAGAAGCTCCCTGACCGGGAGGTCATGTCGCTTCTCCTCCCGGGTGCCACCTTGGAAACCGCGGCCGGCGACAACTCCCTTTCGAGGCGCAGGTTTGGCATGGAAGGCCTGATGAACCGCACATCATGTGAGCCAGGTCTGAAGGCCAGCTCTCTGTCCTCCCTTCGCTTTCAGGCGCCGCAAGCTGCCTGACCGCGCCGGGACCACTGCCAGCACCTCCAGATGTCCTCCTCCGGTCCCTCGGCGCGGGTACTGCCACCTCGCCTCGCAGACGGCGTTGAGCTCATCGGCGAATCGGCGGGCTCCGGCTTCAAGGAGCCCCCGGCGCTCGCTCGTCGCGGCGACGGCCAGGTCATCCAGCTGACGCGGCTGCTCTACCTGGTCGCGCAGGAGTGCGACGGCGACCGCGACGAAGCCGCCATCGCCGAGGCGGTGAGCGAGAAGTTCGGGCGCAGGGTCAGCGCCGACAACGTCCGCACGCTCGTGGACGAGAAGCTCCGGCCTCTCGGTGTGCTGGCCGCGGCCGACGGCACGAGCCCCAAGCTCGAGAAGCCGGATCCCCTCCTGGCCCTGAAGTTCCGCAAGGCGATCATCCCGGAGCGGGCGTCGATGCGAGTGGCGTCGGTCTTCAAGCCGCTCTTCTTCCCCCCGGTGGTGCTCGCCGCCCTGGCTGCGCTCGTCGTTTTCGACACCTGGCTCTTCCTCAACCATGGTGTGGCCCAGGCGTTCCGCCAGTCCGCCGAGAACCCGGCGCTCATGGTGCCCGTGCTGGCTCTCGTCGTCGTGGCGGCCGGCTGGCACGAGTTCGGCCACGCCGCAGGTTGTGCGTACGGCGGGGCGCGGCCCGGAGCCATGGGCGCCGGCATCTACCTCATCTATCCCGCCTTCTACACCGACGTCACCGACTCGTACCGCCTCGGTCGAGCCGGGCGGCTGCGCACCGATCTAGCCGGGGTGTACTTCAACGGCCTGTTCATCCTGGCCGTCGCCGGGCTGTACGCCATGACCGGGTGGGAAGCGCTGATCCTCATCATCGTGGTGAGCCACATCGACGCGGCTCGCCAGCTCCTGCCGTTCCTGCGTCTCGACGGCTACTACATCGTGGCCGACCTCACCGGCGTGCCCGACCTCTTCTCGCGGCTGAAGCCGATCCTCGTCAGCTCGCTGCCGTGGAAGAAGCCGGACCCGAAGGTGGCCGAGCTGAAGCTCTGGGCCCGTATCGTCGTTACCGTCTGGGTGCTGCTCGTGATCCCGTTGCTGCTCGGCCAGCTGCTGCTCCTGCTCCTTCACGCTCCTCGAATCTTCGCCACCGCTTGGACGTCGCTGGGAGACAAGACCGCCGCGCTGAGCGCGGCCTTCGACGAGGAGAACTGGGCCGGCGTGGCCAGCAACGTTTTCCAATCAGTGCTCCTGGTGCTCCCCGTGCTCGGGATCACCCTGACGTTCCTGCGCCTCGGAGGCCGAGGGGCACGGAGGATGTGGCGGGGGACGGAAGGGAAGCCGGTTGGACGTCTTGGGGCCACGGTCGCCATGGCGGCCGTGGTGGCCGGGCTGGCATACACCTGGTGGCCGGACGGGGATTACGAGCCGATCCGCCCGGGCGAGCGGGGCACGTTGACCGAGGGACTTCGGGCGATCGCGGAGGCACCCGGTGGCCGCCCGAGCCTGGTGTCGCAGCAGCGGGCGGCCGAAGCGGGCCGGCTGGTCCTTCCTCCCGGCGAGGAAGCACCGGTGACGACGACCGCTCCTCGGGCTCCTGGAACGACGGTGCCCGCGGACGACGAGCGGCCAACGACGACCGTGGGCCGGGCGACGACCACCGTGGCCCCCACCACGACCGCCCCGCGGGCGACCACCACGACGGTAGCCCGCACCACGACGACGGTTTCCGGGGAATGACGTCGCAATCGCGCGATAGCGCCGCGGTGGATTTGGGAAAGAACCGACGGAAGCCCCGGAGGAGAGCAGCATCCTGCCAGAGATGAGCAGCACGAGATGGAAGGGCTTCCGGGACAACTCGTCCGACCTTCTCACCGAGCAGGGCAGAACCACCACCGACGTAAAGGAGACAACGGATGTCCGATACCCCCGACAACCCGCTGACCAGCGAGGAGCTCGAGGCCCAGACTGGCGAGGAGCTGCCCGACCGTGAGGCCATGTCGCTGGTCAACGCCAACCTGGCCGCGCCCATCAACGCCGCGGTGGCCTTGAACGTCGCCAGCGACGACTCCATCGCCTACGCCAACGCCGAGCAGACCGGCGACATCACCCAGAGCATCTGAGGGGGGCACGGATGGACAACGACAAGACGCCTGCGCTGACCGACGAGGAGCTGGCGGCCGAGGGCGGCGAGGAGCTACCCGACCGCGAGGCCATGTCGCTCGTCAATGCCAACGTCGCCATTCCCATCAACGCCGCAATCGCGGCCAACGTGCTGTCGGACGGAGCGATCGCCTACGCCGACGCCGCCCAGACGGCACCCATCGACCAGGCCACCTGATCCCGAGGAGGGACATTCACGATGAGTGACGCCAAGGACGAATTGACGCCGGCGGAGCTGGATGCCGAGACGGTCGAGGAGCTCCCCGATCGCGAGGCCATGTCGCTGATCAACGCCAACGTGGCCGCTCCGGTGAACGCCGCGATCGCCGCCAACATCCTCAGCGACGACTCCATCGCCTACGCCAACGCCGAGCAGAACGTGGACATCACGCAGTCGACCTGATCGCGCTCCGCGCCCGCTTACACGACACGACCGCCCTTTCGGGGCGGTCGTGTCGCGCCGTTTCGGCCTCTGCTCCGCTGGGAACGCCTCAGGCAAGGAGGGTGACCGTGCCGATACGAGTGATGGTGCGTGTGCTGATCGCGTGCCTGGGCTGTTTGACCACGGGCCTCGCAGGGGTAGCTGGCGCCGATACCGGCGGCGGTGCCAACAACGTGGTCATCGCCCAGAACACCGCGGATGGCCGGTTCTTCTCGCGATCCGGGGTGATGGTGGCACAGAACCCCGGCGAGACGGTGGCCAACTCCAATTTGGCCATCGCCGAGTCGACCGACTGCGCCGGGTGCCACACGGTGTCGGTGGCGATGCAGGTCGTCGTCGTCGAGAACGAGAGTCCGAACGATTTCCGTCCCGCAAATGCAGCAACGGCCGTGAACGGGAACTGCACGTCGTGCCAGACCTATGCCTTCGCCTACCAGTACATCGTGCAGCCGGGTACCCCGGTCACCCTCAGCGCCTCTGCCCAGCAGGGCATCGCCGGCATCCGGCTCAGAGTGAGGGACGCAGCCGCCTCAGGCGCACCGTTTTACGAGCTCAAGGCGGTGCTCGACGGCCTGTGCAACGAGCTGGCCGGCGTCGTCACCTCCGACCTCGGCCTGACCGACGCCCGTCCCTGCACGGACTCCTCCGACCAGAAGCAGCAGTAGCGCCCGCATACGATCGGCACGGTGATCCGTGCCGCCAAGATCCTCACCGTCTCGGACGGGGTCATCGCCGGCACGAGGGAGGACCGCTCGGGGCAGGTGCTGGTGGATCGGTTGGCGGCGGAGGGGTACGAGGTCGTCGACCGGCGGGTGGTGGCCGATGGCACGGAGTCGGTGGCTGGTGCGCTGAGGGAGATGTCGAAGGGCTTCGCCGGCCTGGTGGTCACCACGGGTGGGACCGGGTTCGGGCCCCGGGACCTCACGCCCGAGGGGACGAGGCGGGTGCTCGACCGGGAGGCGCCGGGCCTGGCCGAGGCCATGCGCCTGGTCAACCCCTCCAAGGGCCGGCTGTCGCGGGGGCTGGCCGGGACGGTGGGGGAGTGCCTGGTGCTGAACACCCCCGGGTCGTCGGCCGGGGCGGTCGAGTCGCTGGAGGCGGTGCTCGACGTGCTCCCCCACGCCCTCGATCTGCTCGCCGGGCGCCCGACCGGTCATCCGGCATGACCGGCCTCGACGAGACGCACATGCGCCGGGCCGTGGCGCTGGCGGCCACCGTGCGGGCGACGACATCGCCCAACCCGTGGGTGGGCAGCGTGGTCGAACCGGGCGGGTTCGAGGGGGCGACGCACGCCCCCGGTGGGCCGCACGCCGAAGTCGTCGCCCTGGAAGCTGCGGGTGACGCGGCCCGCGGGGCGACGCTGTACGCCACCCTGGAGCCGTGTGCCCACACCGGGCGCACGGCGCCGTGCGTCGACCGGATCGTCGACGCCGGGATCGCCCGGGTGGTGGTGGGGATCGAGGATCCCGACGCGCGGGTGCGGGGCGCCGGCGTCCGGGCCCTGCGGGCCGCCGGTGTCTCGGTCGACGTGGGCGTGTGCGCCGACGAGGTGGGCGCCCAACTGGCGCCCTACGTCAAGCACCGCACCACGGGACGGCCCTGGGTGGTGCTGAAGCTGGCGGCGACGCTCGACGGTCGCATCGCCGCCCCCGACGGCTCCAGCCGCTGGATCACGGGGGAGGCGGCCAGGGTCGACGCCCACCGCCTGCGCGCCGAGTCGGACGCGGTAGTCGTGGGCGCAGCCACGGTGAGAGCCGACGACCCCTCGTTGACGGTGCGGGGCGTCGAGGGACGGGACCCGTTGCGCGTCGTGCTCGGCAAGGCACCCGAGGGGGCGAAGGTGCACCCCGCCCTGGAGCTCACCGGCGACCTTGAAGACGTGCTCGACGAGCTCGGGCGGCGAGGTGTGCTGCAGGCCCTGGTGGAAGGCGGGGCCACGGTCGCGGGCGAGTTCCACCGGGCCGGCCTGGTCGACCGCTACGTCCTCTACATGGCGCCCGCCCTGTTCGGCGGGGACGACGCCCGCCCGCTGTTCACCGGGGCCGGGGCGCCGACGGTCGCCGACGCGTGGCGAGGCCGGATCGTGTCGGTGCAGCGGCTGGGCGACGACCTGCGGGTGGAATGTTCACCGGCCTGATCGAGGAGCTCGGGTCGTTCCGCGCCCGGCACGGGTCGACGTTCACATTCGCCGCCGAGCTCGTCACCGCAGACGCCAAGGTGGGCGACTCCGTCGCGGTGAACGGGTGCTGCCTCACCGTGGTCGCCGTCCACGAGGACGCATGGTCGGCCGACGTGGTCGACGAGACCCTCTCGCGCACGAACCTCGGACGGCTTGAGCCGGGCGACCCGGTGAACCTCGAGCGACCGCTTCGACTCACCGACCGCTTGGGCGGCCACGTCGTGCAAGGCCACGTCGACGGTCTGGGGGAGGTGGTCCAGCCGCCGCCCGACCTGGTCGTGCGCACCCCTGACACCCGGTACCTCGTCGAAAAGGGATCGGTGGCGGTGGACGGCGTCAGCCTTACCGTGGTCGAGGTGTTCGAGGACCGGTTCCGCGTGGCCGTGATCCCCCATACGGCCGAGGTCACGACCCTCGGGCGGGTGCAGGCCGGTGACACCGTGAACCTGGAGTTCGACATACTCGCCAAGTACGTCGAGCGTTTGCTGCGAAGATGAAGCCGTGCCGTTCGCGCCGATAGAGGAGGCCATCGCCGCCATCGCCGCCGGTGAGGTGGTCGTGGTCGTCGACGACGCCAGCCGTGAGAACGAGGGCGACCTCATCGTGGCCGCCGAGTTCGCCACCGCCGAGACCATCGCCTTCTTCCTGAACCACACGTCCGGGGTCATCTGCATGCCCATGCTCGGGGCCCGCCTGGACGAGCTCGAGCTGCCGCCGATGGTCGTCGACAACACCGAGAGCAACCGCACCGCCTTCACGGTGTCGGTGGACTACCGGCACGGCACGACCACGGGCATCTCGGCCGCCGACCGGGCCACCACGATCGCCGCCCTGATCGACCCGGCCACCCGTCCCGGGGACCTGGCCCGGCCGGGCCACGTGTTCCCGTTGCGGGCCCGCCAGGGCGGCGTGCTCAACCGGGCCGGCCACACCGAGGCCACCGTCGACCTGTGCCGCCTGGCCGGCCTCTACCCGGCCGGCGTGCTGTGCGAGCTCGTCAGCGAGGACAAGCAGTCGATGGCCCGGCTGCCGGAGCTCGAGCGGTTCGCGAGCGAGCACGGGCTGCCGCTGATCAGCATCGCCGACCTCATCCGCTACCGGCGCCAGCGGGAGAAGCTGGTCAAGCGGGTGGCCGAGGCCCGCATGCCCACCCAATGGGGCGAGTTCACCTGCTACGTGTACGAGTCGCTCATCGACGGCGACCAGCACGTGGCCATGGTCAAGGGGGCGGTGCAGGGCGAGGACGACGTGCTCGTCCGCGTGCACTCGGAGTGCCTCACCGGCGACGCCCTCGGGTCGCTGCGCTGCGACTGCGGGATGCAGCTCCAGATGGCGCTGCAGCGCATCGCCGCCGACGGCATGGGCGTGGTCGTGTACCTGCGCGGCCATGAGGGACGGGGCATCGGCATGGCTCACAAGCTGCGGGCCTACACCCTGCAGGACCAGGGCCGCGACACGGTCGACGCCAACCTCGACCTCGGCCTCCCCGTCGACACCCGCAAGTACGGTACGGGCGCCCAGATCCTGGTCGACCTGGGCATCACGACCATGCGGCTGCTCACCAACAACCCGGCCAAGTTCGAGGGCCTCGACGGCTACGGGCTCGAGATCGTCGAGCGGGTGCCGCTGGAGTCGGTGCCCAACCCCGAGAACATCCGCTACCTGCGGACCAAGGCCCAGCGCATGGGCCACCTCCTGGAAGGACTCGAGGAATGAGCAGCTACACGGGTCGCGTGAACGGCGAGGGGCTGCGGGTGGCGGTGGTCACCAGCCGCTTCAACGACCTGGTCACCGACCGCCTCCGGGCCGGCTGCCTGGACGGCCTGGCCCGCCACGGCGTCGACGGGGCGTCGATCACCGAGGTGTCGGTGCCCGGGGCCCTCGAGCTGCCGCTGGCCGCCCAGCGCCTGGCTGTCTCGGGCGAGGTCGACGCGATCGTGTGCATCGGCGCCGTCATCCGGGGGTCGACCGACCACCACGTCCACGTGGGGGGCCAGTGCGCGGCGGGGATCGCCCGGGTCCAGCTCGACACCGGCGTGCCGGTGGTGTTCGGCGTCCTCACCACCGACGACCTGGCCGCCGCCCTCGAGCGGGCGGGCGGCAAGATGGGCAACAAGGGGTACGAGGCGGCGGCCACCGCCGTCGAGATGGCGGACCTCGTGCGCCAGCTCCCCAAGTCGGCCGGGTAGCGGGCGCCGTGCTCCGGCTGGTCCTGCCCAAGGGCTCGCTCGAGAGGGCCACCCTCGACCTCTTCGACGACGCCGACCTGGCCGTGCGCCGGGCGTCGGACGTCGACTACAAGGCCACGGTCGCCGACCCCCGGATCGAGTCGGTGCGCATCCTGCGCCCCCAGGAGATCCCCCGCTACGTGGCCGAGGGGCTGTTCGACCTGGGCATCACCGGCCGGGACTGGATCGAGGAGACGGCCAGCGAGGTGGTGTCGCTCGGCCAGCTGCACTACTCGAAGGCCACCGCCCGTCCGGTCAGCATCGTCCTGGCCGTGGCCGACGCCGATCCGGCCCAGTCGGTCGCCGACCTGGGCGACGGCGTGCGGGTGGCGACCGAGTACCCCGAGCTCACCCGACGGTTCCTCGAGAAGCACGGCATCGCCGCCGACATCCGGCTGTCCTACGGAGCCACCGAGGCCAAGGTCCCCGAGATCGTCGACGTGGTGGTCGAGCTGACGGAGACGGGCCGGGCCCTGCGGGCCGCGGGCCTGCGGGTGATCGAGACGATCATGGTGAGCCACACCGAGCTGATCGCCAACCCCGTGGCCTACGAGGACGCCGAGAAGTGCCACGCCATGCACCAGATCCAGACCCTGCTGCAGGGCACGCTGGAGGCTCGCGGGCGGGTGCTGGTCAAGCTCAACGTGGGCGCCGCCGAGCTGGACGGGGTGATCGAGATCCTCCCCGCCCTGCGCTCGCCCACCGTGTCGAAGCTCTTCGGTGCCGACGCCTACGCGGTGGAGACGGTGGTGCCCAAGGACCGGATCAACACCCTGATCCCGGCCCTCAAGGACCAGGGCGCCACCGACATCATCGAGCTCCCCATCTCCAAGATCGTCCACTAGTCCGCACCTAGGTGCGCAAAGCACCTATTGAGCAGAACCGCGATACGGGTGGACAATTCGCGGGTCGAGGTTTCTCGCGGAGGGGGAAGAGCTCAGATGGCCCGTACCACCCGCCGCCTGGCCGCGCTCGCGGCGGGGCTGACCATTCTGGCGTCCGGCGGGGCGTTCGCCGCCGACCCGCCCGTCCTCACCACCCCGGTCCATGTCACCAAGGAGGACGTGAACCCCGTCCGGACCTACTCGGCGCCGAACCTGGTCGCCCATCCCGACGACCCCGACGTCGTCGTCGGGGCCTTCGCCGACCTCCGCACCCGCCGGTGCGGCCTGGTCCGCACCGTCGACGCGGGGCAGACCTGGAAGATCCTCGAGTCGTCGCCCAGCCCGTCGTCGTACCCGTCGTGCAACTCCAACCCGCGCGGCTCCTTCCAGGGCATGCTCGCCTTCGGCCGGGACGGCGCGCTCTACTACGGACTCGACGGCTGGGACACCCAGGACGGCGGCATCGGCGGGAACGTCAGCATGGTGGTGTCGAAGTCCACCGACCTGGGCGACAACTGGCAGCCGGTCATCGCCCGCGACGCCCGGGGCAAGACCGGCGAGGCCCAGGAGTCGTACCGCCCGATCACCGGCTTCGCCGTCGACCGCGAGACCGGCGGCCAGGACACCGTCTACATCGGCTCCGGCCGTCGCCAGCCCGGCTTCTCCGGGCCCAACGCCCTGCCCGTCCAGCCCGTGGTGGCGGTGTCCACCGACGGGGGCAGGACGTTCGGGGAGCCCGTCAACCTGGCCGAGTCGGCGTTCAACGACCCGGCCATGCGCCAGAACGCCTTCCGTTCGACCACGACGGTGGCCGCCGGGGCCACGACCACGAGCACGACCACGCCGCCGCCGGGGTCTCGGGCCGCCAACCCCGACCAGGCGGCCAACTTCGGCGGGTTCGGCCCGTCGATCACCGTCGACGACAAGGGCACGGTCTACGCCATCTGGCCCGCCACCTACGCCAACCTGAACCCCCGGCCGGCCAACGGCATCATGCTCTCGAGGTCGGACGACAAGGGGAGGACGTGGACGACCTTCCCGGTGACACCGTTCGACTTCAGGTACGGCTCGTTCACCACCGTCGTCTGGAGCCCCGAGGGTGGCGAGCAGGGCACCCTCCACGCCGTCACCGACGGGTACGAGAACCCGTCGATCACCGGCTACCAGGACATCTACTACTACCGCTCGACCGACGGCGGCAGAACGTGGTCTGAGCGCAGGAACGTCACCGACGACGACCCCAAGGACCTGTTCAGCCAGTACTACCCGAACATCGCCGTGGCGCCGGACGGCCGGGTGGAGATCGCCTTCTGGGACACCCGCAACGATCCCGGCTACCGGTCCAACGACGTGTACATGACGACGTCGACCGACAACGGGGTCACGTGGTCGAAGAACCTCCGGGTGACCGACCAGTCCATCGACCGCCGCATCGGCGTGTGGTCGACGAACTTCGACATCACCTCGCCGCCGGGGCTGGCCCCGGCCAAGGCCTACACCATGCTGGCGTGGGACGACACCAGGAACACCGACCGCACCGCCCCCGACGCCACCTCCTTGGGCGGCGGGCTCCAGGACATCTACGTCGCCGCCGTACAGTACGAGGCCCTGGGCGGCGGGACGTCGAACGCAGCCAAGGTGGCCCTGGCCGGCGTCGTCGGCCTGCTGGTCGTCGGGCTGGTCCTGGTCCTCGCCTCCAGGTTCACCCGGAACCAGGGGGACGGCTCGGCCGGGCCGTCCGAACGCCGGGCTGCGCCGGCCAAGGCGGAGGTCGGCTGACAGGTCGACAGCGGTGGTCGGGCGTTTGTGGGGGGACGCCCGGCCCCGCGGTCGGGCGGCTTCGCCGACCGACGCAAAGGCATGGCCGCCCCTTGCCGGCCGTCCCGTTCTCGGCGCAGTTTTCGTGTCCTGGTCGTGAAAAGTGAGCCGAGAGCCGCCTCAGCCCGTCCCGGCGCCGCCGGAGGCGGCGGCCTGTTTGGCCTCCACGAAGGCCATGCGGATCTGGGTGAGGGCCTGGCTCAGGGCGGGGCCGTTGTCGCCGAGGCGGGGGCCGACGGCGTCGAGGATGCCGGCCAGGGCGTCGATGGCCACCTGGGCGTCGGCCAGATGGGGCGGGTCCTGGCCCAGGTGCAGGGCGGCCAGCTCGATCAGGCCGATGCAGTGGTTGGCCACCACGATGGCGGCCGGCGTGCGCAGCATCTGCTCCTGCATGGCCCGCAGCTCGGCCTGGAGCTGCTCGTCGTCCATGTCGGCTTCGGCCCCGCCCGGCGGGCCGGCGGGAGGCGGCGGGGCGGTCGCCGGCTCGTCCTTCGGGATCGGACGCTCGCCGGAGGGTGTCCAGAAGGTGCTCATGCTGGTACCCTAGGCCCACAACTGCATACGGGAAGCGGGGCCGCGGCCCCCACCCGGCCACCGCAGCAAGAGGGTGCGCCGGGTCGATCGACCGCCGAGGGCGGACGTTGCTTTCCGACGTCCGTCTTTTTTCGTGTAAGGAGTGATGCCGCATAGCCGCACCGGACGGGGCCGACCTCAGGATCAACGACCGGATCAGGGCGCGAGAGGTGCGCCTCGTGGATCCCGACGGCAACCAGTTGGGCATCAAGTCGCTGCCGGAGGCGCTCGCCATCGCCAGGGACCTCGAGCTCGATCTGGTCGAGGTTGCCCCCCTCGCCGATCCGCCGGTGTGCCGCATCCTGAACTACGGGAAGTGGAAGTACGAGGCGGCCCAGCGCGACAAGGAGTCACGCAAGAAGGCCAGCACCAGCTCGATCAAGGAGATGAAGTACCGGCCCAAGATCGGCGGAGGTGACTTCGACACCAAGACGCGCAAGGTGGCGGAGTTCATCGACGAGGGCCACAAGGTCAAGATCACGATCATGTTCCGAGGCCGGGAGGTCGCCCACCCCGAGCTGGGCAAGCGGATCCTCGACCGGATCGCCGAACAGCTGCCGATGGCGAAGGTCGAGGCCGCGCCCAAGCTCGACGGGCGGAACATGGTGATGGTCCTCGCCCCCGACCGCCGGGCCAAGGCGGCGGCCAAGGCCGGCCACCCCGAGACGCCACCCCAGAACCAGAACCAGCCGCAGCCCCAGACGCCACCCGCCCGCTGAGCGGGGAGGAGACGAACGCAATGCCCAAGATGAAGACCCACCGCGGCGCCGCCAAGCGCTTCAAGGTGACCGGTACCGGCCGGATCCTGCGGCGCAAGGCGTTCCGTTCGCACCTCTTGGAGAAGAAGAACTCGGTCAAGACGCGCCGCCTCGGGCGGGCGTCGGAGGTCACCGGGGGCGACAGGGCACAGGTCAAGCGCATGCTGGGCCTCTGATCACGATCCCGAGCAGTACCAGCAACACCCCCTGAACCCCGGTACCGCCAGCAGGCGGCCGGCGGGGCAGGGGCCCCCGCCGGCACTCGGTGGGCGTGGTCCGCAGGACCCGGGTGCCCACCGCCAAGAAACAAGGAGTACTCATGGCCAGGGTCAAGCGCGCAGTCCACGGACGCAAGCACCACCGCGCCGTTCTCGAGCAGGCCAAGGGGTACTACGGGAACCGCAGCCGGAGCTACAAGTCGGCCAACGAGGCGGTCATGCACGCCCTGCACTACGCCTACCGCGACCGGCGGGCCCGCAAGGGCGACTTCCGCCAGCTGTGGATCCAGCGCATCAACGCCGGGTGCCGCCAGCACGGCATGAGCTACAGCCGCTTCATCGCCGGCCTCCGCGAGGCCGGTGTCGAGGTCGACCGCAAGGTCCTGGCCGACCTGGCCGTCACCGACCCCGCCGCCTTCGCCGGCCTGGTCAAGCTGGCCCAGGAGAGTCGCCAGGCGTCGTGACCCGCCCCACCGGGCTGGCCTTCACGTCGGCCCGGGTCAAGCGGCTGCGCCAGCTCCTCGACCGCCCCGCCGTGCGGGAGCGGGAGCAGGCGTTCGTCGTGGAAGGCCCCACGCTGGTGGGCGACGCCCTGGACGCCGGCGTGGAGCTGGAGTGCCTGTTCGTCGCCCCGGGGCCGACGTCGCCGGTGGTGGCGAGGGCGGCCGCCGCCGGCGTGCCCGTGCTCGACCTGGCCCCGGGCGTGCTGGAGCGGGTGGCGGGCACCGTGACCCCGCAGCCCGTGCTGGCCGTGGCCCGGGCCGTCGACGTCGACCTCGACGCCCTGGCCGGCACCACGCTGGTGGTCGTCTGCGTGGACGTCCGCGACCCCGGGAACCTCGGCACCGTGCTGCGCACGGCGGAGGCTTCCGGGGTGGGCGGGATAATCTGCTGTGACGGTTCGGTCGACGTCTACAACCCGAAATGTGTCCGGGCGTCGGCCGGTTCGCTGTTCCACACACGCATCGTGGCTAGAGGAGATCCGCTGAAGGTGCTCGGGACGCTGGGGGGATGGGGCCTGCGGCGGCTGGGCACGCGTCCCTACGGTGGCGTGCCGTACCACCGGGCCGACCTGACCGCACCGACGGCGCTCGTCCTCGGGAACGAGGCCCACGGCCTTCCGGTCCCGGCCGGCGAGGCGCTCGACGGGTGGCTGACCATACCCATGGCCGGGCGGACGGAGTCGCTCAACGTCGGGATGGCGGCGGCCGTGCTGTGCTTCGAGGCCGCCCGCCAGCGGGCTACATGACGGCCGAGGCAGGCCCGGCCGGCGATCTGGGCGTCGACCGGCTCCCCGACGCGGTGCTGGAGGTCGACGCCGCGTGCCGGGTGCGGCGGGCGAACGCCGCCGCCGTCCAGCTCACCGGGTACCCGGTCGACGCCCTCGTGGGCCGCCAGGTGTCGGAGGTCCTCGAGCCCCGCCGACCCGACGGCGGGGCCCTGGTCCGCAACGGGTGGCACCCGTCGGCCCGCCTCCCCTCCGTGGCCCGGATACCCGAGCAGGAGGTATGGCTGCGAGGGGCCCGCGGTCGCCACGTGCGGGCCCTGGTCACCGGTCGGTACGAGCGCGACGCCGACGGGAGGTTGACAGGCGCCGTGCTCGTGCTGCGCGACGGCGCCCGGCGCCGCCCGTCGAGTGGCGACGGCATCGAGGTGATCTCGACCGTGAGCCACGAGCTGCGTTCGCCGCTGACGTCGGTCAAGGGGTACACCAGCCTGCTGCTCAACCGCTGGGAGCGCCTCGGTGAGGACCAGAAGCGGATGATGCTGGAACAGGTCCATCACGACGCCGACCGCGTCACCCGCCTGGTCACCGAGCTCCTCGACATCAGCCGGCTGGAGAGCGGGCGCCTCGTCCTGCGCCGGCAGTTGGTCGACCTGCCCGGGCTGGTGAACGGGGTGCTCGAGAAGGTGCGGATGATGGAGGCCGAGCTGTCGGCCGAGGTCCGCTTCCCGGAAAACTTCCCGCGTGTCTACGCCGATCCCGACAAGATCGAGCAGGTGTTGACCAACCTGGTGGAGAACGCGGCCAAGTACGCCGACCCGCACAGCATGCAGGTGCGGGGCGCGGTGGCGAACGGCCACGTGAGCGTGGCCGTGGCCGACAGGGGCGATGGCATCCCCGACTCCGACCTGCCCCGGGTGTTCACCAAGTTCTTCCGCCGGGCCGAGACCCGCCCGACCGGCTCCGGCCTCGGCCTGTGGATCAGCCGCGGCCTGGTCGAGGCCCACGGCGGACGGCTGGTGGTCGAGTCCGAGGTGGGGCGGGGCTCGGTGTTCACCTTCACCCTCCCCATCGAGCCACCGGACGAGCTCTTATGAGCAGCCTGGCCGACCAGGTCGGCGCGGTCGAGGCCGAGGGTCTGGCCCGGATCGCGGCGGCCACGTCGCTGGCCGACCTGCGCGCCGTCGAGCAGGAGCTGGTGGGCGGGAAGCGTTCGGCCCTCGCGTCCCTCAACTCCCGTCTCGGCGCACTGCCGGTCGAGGAGCGCAAGGACGCCGGGCGCGCCATCAACGCGGCCCGCAGCCGGGTGGAGGCGGCCGTCGCCGAGCGGGCGGACAAGCTGGCCGCCGTCGAGCGCGAGGCTCGTCTCGAAGCCGAGCGACTGGACCTCACCGAGGTGCTCGAGCGCCGGCGCGCCACCCGCGGCCACCGGCACCTGGTCACCCAGGCCCGGGACGAGCTCGAGGACCTGTTCGTGGCCATGGGGTACGAGGTGGCCGAGGGCCCCGAGGTGGAGACCGACTGGTACAACTTCGAGGCCCTCAACATGCCGCCTGCCCACCCGGCCCGCAGCATGTGGGATACGCTGTACGTGCGCCTGGGCGAGGCCGAGTCCACCTTGCTGCGCACCCACACGTCGCCGGTCCAGATCCGCGTGATGCAGGCCCAGGAGCCGCCCATCCACGTGGTCATGCCCGGGCGCTGCTACCGGCGCGACACGCCCGACGCCCGGCACCTGCCCGTCTTCCACCAGCTCGAGGGCCTCGTCGTCGACCGGGGGATCACCTTCGGCGACCTGGCCGGCACCATCGAGGCGTTCACCGGCGCCTACTTCGGCCCGTCCATCCACTCCCGCCTGCGGCCGTCGTTCTTCCCCTTCACCGAGCCGTCGGCCGAGTTCGAGGTCAGCTGCATCTTCTGCGAGGGCCGGGGCTGCCGCGTCTGCTCCCAGTCCGGGTGGATCGAGCTGGGCGGCTGCGGCATGGTCGACCCCAACGTCTTCTCCGCCGTGGGCATCGACCCCGAGGAGTACTCCGGGTTCGCCTTCGGCTTCGGCATCGACCGCTGCGCCATGATGCGCCACGACGTCGACGACATCCGCAACTTCATCGCCAACGACATCCGCTTCCTCAACCAGTTCTGATGCGCGTCCCTCTTTCCTGGCTCTCTGAGTTCGCGCCCTTCTCCGGGGAACCCTCGGAGCTGGCCGCCGCGCTCTCGGGGCTGGGGCTGGTGGTCGAGGGGGTCGAGGCCGTCGGGCAGGGGTTGGGGGACGTCGTCGTCGCCCGGGTGCTGGCCACCCGTCCCCATCCCAATGCCGACAAGGTGCAGGTGGTCGACGTCGACCGGGGCGACGGGGCCGAGCTGCAGGTCGTCTGCGGCGCCTTCAACTTCTCCGCCGGCGACATCGTGCCTCTCGCCCCGGTGGGCGCCCGCCTGCCCGGAGGCATGCAGATCGGGCGACGGAACGTCCGGGGCCAGTGGTCGAACGGGATGCTCTGCTCGGGGGCGGAGCTGGGGCTGAACGACGACGGCGACGGGATCATGATCCTCGACCCCGACGCCACCCCGGGCATGCCCCTCGTCGACGCCCTCGGCATCGTCGCCGACGTGGTGTTCGACCTCGACGTCACGCCGAACCGCCCCGACGCCTTGTCGGTGGCCGGCGTGGCGCGTGACCTGGCCGCCCGCTTCCGGCTGCCCTTCTCCATCCCCGAACCGCCTCCCGTCGGCGGCGACGACGGGCCGGTCACGGTCGTGGTCGAGTCGCCCGACCTGTGCCCGGAGTTCACCGCCACCGTCCTCACCAGCGTGGAGATCGGCGCCTCGCCCCCGTGGATGGCCCGGCGGCTCACGCTGGCCGGCATGCGGCCCATCAACAACGTGGTCGACGTCTCGAACTACGTGATGCTCGAGCTGGGCCAGCCCAACCACCCCTACGACCTCGACCGGCTGCCCGGCCGCGGCCTCCTGGTCCGGCGGGCGAGGGAGGGCGAGAGGCTCGTCACCCTCGACGACGTCGAGCGCGCCGTGGGCCCCGACGACTGCCTGATCTGCGACGCCGAGAGCACCGCGGTGGGCATCGGCGGGATCATGGGCGGGGCGTCGAGCGAGATCGCCGAGGCCACGACCACCGTCGCCCTGGAGGCGGCCTGGTTCGACCCGAACGCCATCGCCCGGACGTCCAAGCGCCTCGGCCTGCGTACCGAGGCGTCCGTCCGCTTCGAGCGCGGCGTCGACGCCGAAGGCGTGCACCGGGCGGTGGCCCGGTTCTGCCAGCTGGCGGCCGAGGTGGCCGGCGCCTCGGTGAGCGGGGCGACGGTCGACGTGAAGGCGGACCTCCCGCGGCCGGCCCGGGTGGTCGTGCGCACCAGCCGGGTCAACGCCATCCTGGGCACCGAGCTGTCGCCGGCCGACGTCTCCGGGTACCTCCAGCCCATCGGCTTCGGCTGCGTGCCGACCGGTGACGGCGACTTCCGGGTCGACATCCCCTCGTGGCGCCCCGACAGCGACCGCGAGATCGACGTCATCGAGGAGGTCGCCCGCCACCACGGCTACACCCGGATCGTTCGCACCATGCCCCCGATCACCCGGGTGGGCGGGCTTACCCCGTACCAGCGCGACCGGCGCCGGGTGCGCGAGGTCCTGGTCGGCGCCGGCCTGTCCGAGGCGTGGGCCACGTCGATCCTCGCCCCCGAGGATCTGGCCCGGGCCGGGCTCCCGCCCGAGGCCGTCGAGATCGAGAACCCCCTCGTCGCCGAGGAGTCCATCCTGCGCCCGTCGCTCCTGCCCGGCCTGCTGCGGGCGGTCACCACCAACGCCGGCCACCGCCACCCCGACGTCGCCCTGTTCGAGATCGGCCACGTGTTCCTCCCCCCGGCGGGAGACGAGCAGCTCCCCGTGGAGCCGGAGTACCTGGCCGTGGCCCTGGGCCAGCGCCAGGCGACCGACGCGGTCCGCGCCTGGGACGTCCTCGTCGAGGACCTCCGCCTGGCCGACGTCTCCCTGGAAGCGGCCCGGCCGCCCGGGCTGCACCCCACCCGCAGCGCCCGGATCCTGGCCGGCGGGCAGGTGGCGGGGGCGATCGGCGAAGTGGACCCCCAGGTCCTCGCCGCCCACGACATCGAGGGACGGGTCGGCTGGTTCGAGGTGGACCTCGACGTCCTCCTCGCCTCGCCCCGCCGCCCCGGCACGCACCGGCCGGTGAGCCGCTACCCCTCGGCCGACATCGACCTGGCCTTCGTCGTCGACGAGCCCGTGCCCGCGGCCGACGTCGAGCGCACGCTGGCCCGGGCCGCCGGCGACGTCCTCGAGCACATCGAGCTGTTCGACGTCTTCCGGGGCCCGCAGCTCGAGGGTGCTCGGAGCCTGGCCTGGCGGCTGCGCTTCTCGTCGCTCGACCACACCTTGAGCGAGGAGGAGCTGACCGCCCTCCGCCTCCGCTGCATCGACGCCGTCACCTCCACCCATCCCGCCCGCCTGCGGGGCTGAGCCCCGGTGGCCGCCACCAGCGACTACCAGTTCTCCACCGAGTGGCGGGTGGCGGGCACCGTCGAGGAGGTCAAGAAGGTCCTGGGCGACGCCGAGTCGTTGCCCCGGTGGTGGCCGTCGGTGTACCTGCGCGTGGACCAGCGCGAGCAGGGCGGGCCCGGCGGCGTCGGGCGGACGGTCGACCTCCACACCAAGGGCTGGCTGCCGTACACCCTGCGGTGGACGCTGCGCATCACCGAGCCGCTCACCGACGAGGGGTTCGCCCTGGAGGCCACCGGCGACCTGGTGGGGACCGGGCGGTGGACGTTCACCCAGGACGGGCCCGAGGTCGTCATCACCTACGACTGGCGCATCTCGGCCACCAAGCCGCTCCTGCGCCGGCTGGCCTGGCTGCTCAAGCCGGCGTTCGAGGCCAACCACCGGTGGGCGATGAGGA
Organism: Acidimicrobiales bacterium; assembly: GCA_036260295.1. GTDB lineage: Bacteria > Actinomycetota > Acidimicrobiia > Acidimicrobiales > AC-14 > CADCTB01. The sequence continues at coordinate 20,122 of DATAAD010000131.1, forward strand.
AGGGGGAGGAGAGCCTCCGGCTCGAGCTACGGCGGCGGCGCGGGGGCGAGTCGGTCCCGCCGCCCCCGCCGGCCACGTTCACCCGGTTCCGCCGCTGAGCCCGGCCGGCGCCGGCTACGCCCAGGCGGCGATGGCCTGCTGGGCCTCGTCGAGCTTGGTGCGGGCGTCCTTCATCTCCCGCTGGGCCTGCTCCACCAGGTGGTTGTCGTTGGCGATGCGAGCGCCCTGCAGGCAGGTCGGCGTCGCCTTCCCGATCGAGTCGATCGCGGCCCGCAGGCTCCCGTCCACGGCGGGGTCGGGCACGGGCAGGGCGTCCTGGGCGTCGGCCAGGTCCTCCTGCAACTGGTTGCACGAGGAGAGGATGACCGCCCGATCGCCCTTGGTCAGCGCGTCGTTGGCCGCGTCGACGTCAAGGCTGACGGCATTGATCACCGGGCCATGCCTCGCCTCCCATTCCGCCTTGTTGGTCGCCGCCCCCTCTTCCGAGTCCCCGCCGCAGGCGCCGAGGACCAGGGCCAGGAGCACGGCCGCCGACCGCCACCGAATCGAATCATTATTCATCGTAGTGTATGCTCAGTCCCGTGTTCCGAGTTGGCGTCGTGGGCGCATCCGGCTATGCGGGCGCCGAGCTCCTCCGCCTGTGCCATGCCCATCCGGACCTGGAGCTGGCATGGGCGACGGGCGACACCCAGGCCGGAACACTAGTCGGCGGGCTCTATCCCAGCTTGGCGGCCGCCTACCCGGGCCTGGCCTTCCAGAGCTTCGAGCCGGCCATGGCCGCCGACGTCGACCTCGTCTTCCTGGCCCTCCCCCACGGGGCGTCGCAGCGGGTCATGCCCGAGGTGCTGGCCGCCGGACCGAAGGTGGTCGACCTCGGCGCCGACTTCCGCCTCCGCAACCCCGCCATCTACGAGCGCTGGTACGGCGAGGCCCACGTCGCCGCCGAGCTGCTCGAGCGGTTCGCCTACGGCCTCCCGGAGCTGCACCGTGACGAGATCGCCAAGGCCGACGCCGTGGCGTCCGCGGGGTGCTATCCGACCGCCGCCGCCTTGGCGCTGGCCCCGCTGACCGACGCCGGCTTGGTCGAGACCACGAACATCGTCGTGGACGCGGCCAGCGGCGTCTCGGGGGCGGGGCGGACCCTCAAGCACGCCACCCACTTCGGGACGGCCAACGAGGACTTCACCGCCTACGGCCTGCTCGACCACCGCCACACACCCGAGATGGAGCAGTCGGTGGGCGCCACCGTGCTGTTCACGCCCCACCTGGCTCCCATGACCCGCGGCATCCTCGCCACCTGCTACGCCCGGCCGGCGGCGGCCACGTCCATCGACCCGAACGAGGTGCTGGGGCTCCTCGAGGACGCCTACGCCGACGAGCCGTTCGTCGTCGTGTCGCCCACCAGCCCGTCGACCAAGGCCACCTGGGGCTCCAACGCCGTCCACCTGACCGCCCGCTACGACCAGCGCACGGGGTGGATTCTCGTGCTCGCCGCCCTCGACAACCTGGTCAAGGGCGCCTCCGGCCAGGCCGTGCAGTGCGCCAACATCCTCCTCGGGGTGGCCGAGACGGCCGGGCTGTCCCCTATCGGGGTGTACCCGTGAGCGTGCCCGGGTTCGTGGCGTCGGGCGTGGCCTGCGGGATCAAGGAGAGCGGGGCGCCCGACCTGGCCCTGGTCGCCACCGCCGACGGGCGGCCGGTGCCGGCGGCCGCTGTCTTCACGTCGAACCTGGCCCCGGCCGCGCCCGTGCAGGTCAGCCGGGCCCACCTGGCCGCGACCGGGGGCTACGCGTCGGCGGTGGTGGTCAACAGCGGGAACGCCAACGCGGCGACGGGCGCCGCCGGGCGGGCGCACGCCGAGCGGATGTGCGCCCTCGTGGCCGCGGGCATCGGCTGCCGCCCCGAGGAGGTGCTGGTGTGCTCCACCGGGCTCATCGGCATCCCCCTGCCCATCGCCGTGGTGGAAGCGGGGATCGGCCCCCTGGTGGGCGCCCGCCAGCCCGCCGGCTTCCCCGCCGCCGCGGTGGCCATGATGACGACCGACGTCCGCCCCAAGCACGTCCTCCATCCGGGTGGCGGCTTCGTGGTCGACGGGATCGCCAAGGGGGCGGCCATGCTGGCGCCGGACATGGCCACCATGCTGGCCGTCCTGACCACCGACGCCCAGGCGTCGCCGGCCGAGCTGCACGCCACGCTGGCCGAGGCGGTGGCCGACTCGTTCAACGCCCTGTCGATCGACGGGGCCACGTCGACCAACGACACGGTGATCGCCCTGGCCGCCGGCGGGGCCGGCCCGCACGCAGGGATGGCCGACGTGATGGCCGACGTGTGCGCCGAGCTGGCCACGCTCATGGCCGACGGGGCCGAGGGTGCGACCAAGCGGGCGCGCATCCGGGTCAGGGGCGCGGCATCGGTGGACGACGCCCGGCGGGCGGCCCGCAAGGTGGCCGAGAGCCAGCTGGTGCAGTGCTCGCTGTACGGCGCCGACCCCTACTGGGGCCGCATCGTCAGCGAGCTGGGCAGCTCGGGCGCCGCCTTCGACCCCGACCGCGTGTCGATCGCCTACGGGTCGGTGGAGGTGTGCCGCAGAGGGGTGGCCTGCGAGCACGACCCGGCGGCGGCCAAGGCGGCCCTGGCCGGGCGGAACGTCGAGATCTCCTGCCACCTGGGGCTGGGCGACGGCGCGGCGGTGATGACGACCACCGACCTCACGCCCGAGTACATCGCCGAGAACATGAGGACGTCATGAGCCGGCGCGCAACGGGGGTGGGGGCACGGTGAGCCAGAAGGCCGACGTCCTCGTCGAGGCCCTGCCGTACATCCAGCGCTTCCGGGGCCGGGTCGTGGTGGTCAAGTACGGGGGCGCGGCCATGACCGACCCCTCGCTGGCCAACCTCTTCGCCCAGGACGTCGTCCTCATGCGCTCGGTCGGGATGCGCCCGGTCGTCGTCCACGGGGGCGGTCCCCAGATCGGCGAGCTCATGACCCGTCTGGGCAAGCAGCCCGAGTTCCGTGAGGGCCTGCGGGTGACCGACGCCGAGACCCTCGAGATCGCCCGGATGGTGCTCGTGGGCAAGGTGAACCGCGACATCGTGTCGTCGATCAACGTCCACGAGCCGCTGGCCGTCGGGCTGTCGGGCGAGGACGCCGGCCTGATCACCGCCTCGGCCCGCCACCCCGACCTTGGCTACGTGGGCGAGGTGGACGAGGTGAACCCGGGCATCATCGAGCGCCTCCTGGCCGAGGACCTCATCCCCGTGGTGGCCACCATCGGCACCGACCTGGAGGGCCAGGCGTACAACATCAACGCCGACACCGCGGCGGGCGCCGTGGCCGAGGCCCTCCGCGCCGAGAAGCTGGTGTACCTCACCGACGTCGTCGGCGTGCTGCGCGACGTGGCCGATCCCGAGAGCCTGGTCACCACCGCGGCCGCCGACGAGCTGGAGAAGCTGATCGACGACGGCGTTCTGACCGGCGGGATGATCCCCAAGATCCGGTCGTGCACCCGGGCCGTGCGTAGCGGGGTGGCCCACGCCCACATCCTCGACGGCCGGGTGCCCCACGCCCTCCTGCTGGAGATGCTGACCCGGGACGGGATCGGGACCATGGTGACGGCATGAGCGGTCAGACCTTCCTCATGCCGAACTACCCGCCCCAGCCGGTGACCTTCGTGCGGGGCGAGGGCAGCCGCCTGTGGGACGTGGACGGCAAGGTCTACCTCGACTTCCTGGGAGGGCTGGCGGTGACGTCGCTCGGTCACGCCCACCCGGCGGTGGCCGACGCCGTCGCCGCCCAGGCCCGGACGCTGCTGCACGTGTCCAACCTGTTCGGGACGACGGTCGGGCCCGAGGTGGCCGAGACCCTCGACCGGCTCATCGGCGGCGGAGGCGAGGCTCGCCCGCGAGGCGAGCCCCGAGGGCAGGTCTTCTTCGCCAACTCGGGGGCCGAGGCCAACGAGTGCGCCATCAAGCTGGCCCGGAAGTGGGGCGGGGCCGGGAAGTACGCGGTGGTGAGCACGTACGGGTCCTTCCACGGCCGGACCCTCGCCGCGCTGGCCGCCACCGGCCAGCCGGCGAGGCACGAGCCGTTCCAGCCCCTGCCCGAGGGCTTCCGGCACGTGGCCCTGGGCGACATCGACGCCATGGACTGCGCGGTGGACCCCAAGGTCGTCGCCGCCGTGCTGCTCGAGCCCATCCAGGGCGAGGGCGGGGTCAACGTACCCCCCAAGGGGTGGTTGGGCGAGGTGCGCCGGCTGTGCGACGAGCGCGACGTGCTGCTGATCATGGACGAGGTCCAGACCGGGCTGGGCCGGACCGGCGACTGGTTCGGCTTCCAGCACGAGGGCGTCCGGCCCGACGTGGTGACGCTGGCCAAGGCCCTGGGCAACGGGATGCCCATCGGCGCCTGCTGGGCCCGGAGCGAGGTGGCGTCGTCCTTCGTCCCCGGCGACCACGGGTCGACCTTCGGTGGCCAACCCCTGGCGACGGCCGCGGCCCGGGCCACCCTGGCCGTCATGGAGGCCGAGGACGTCCCCGCCCGGGCGGCCAGAGCCGGCTCCCGGCTGGCCGAGGGGCTGGCCGCCCTTCCGGGCGTGACGTCGGTACGGGGCCGGGGCCTGCTGCTGGCCGCCGAGCTGGCCGACCGCCCGGCCAGGGACGTCTACCTCGCCGCGCTGGGGCGGGGCCTGGTGATCAACGCCGTCACCCCCACCGCCATCCGCCTGGCGCCGTCCCTGCTGGTCACCGGCGACGAGCTGGACGAGGCGCTGTCGGTCCTCGAGGGGGTGCTCTCGTCGTGAGGCACCTGCTCGAGGTCGACGACCTATCCCGCGACGAGCTGGCGACCGTGCTCGACCTGGCCGAGGAGGCCGAGCCACCGCAGGTGATGGCGGGCAAGGGGGCGGCCCTGCTGTTCGAGAAGCCGTCCAACCGGACCCGGCTGTCGATGGAGCTCGCCGTCGTGCAGCTGGGCGGGCACCCGGTGAGCCTGCGGGGCGAGGAGGTGGGCATCGACACCCGGGAGCCGGCCGAGGACCTGGTCCGCGTCTTCTCGGGGTACTGCGCTCTCGTCGGGGCGCGGGTCTTCGAGCACGCCAAGCTGGAGCGGATGGCCTCCGCCTCGTCCGTTCCCGTGGTCAACCTGCTCTCCGACGACGCCCACCCCGTCCAGGCCCTGGGCGACCTGCTCACCCTGCGTCAGCGGCTGGGGTCGCTCGACGGTCGCACCCTGGCGTACGTGGGCGACGGGAACAACGTCTGCCGCTCGCTCATGGTCGCCGCCGCCCGGACGGGGATGCGGATGCGGGTGGCGACGCCCGCCGGCTACGAGCCACCCGCCGACGGCGTGACCGAGCTGACCCATGACGCCACCGAGGCGGTCAAGGGGGCGGACGCGGTGTACACCGACGTGTGGGCGTCGATGGGGCAGGAGGACGAGGCCGAGGCCCGCCGCCGTGACTTCGCCGGCTTCACTGTCGACGACGACCTCATGTCCCGCGCCGCCCCGGACGCCCTGTTCCTGCACTGCCTCCCCGCCCACCGCGGCGAGGAGGTGGCCGCCTCGGTGATCGACGGCCCCCGGAGCGCGGTGTGGCAGCAGGCCGCCAACCGCATGCACGCCCAGCGAGGCCTCATCCTGTGGCTGCTGAGCCAGTGACGGCGTCCGGTCGACCCGCGGCCCTGTCCGACCTCCGATCGAGCACACGCGGCGAGGACCGGTCGTGAGGTTGGCCAAGCCCCAGCGGCAGCACCGGGTGGCTCGCATGCTCGAGGAGCACGCGGTGACCAGTCAGGACCAGCTGGTCGAGCTGCTGGCCGCCGACGGCGTGGTCGCCAGCCAGGTCACCGTGTCGCGTGACCTGGAGGAGCTGGGGGCGGTGAAGGTGCGCATGGCCGGAGGGGAGACGGTGTACGCCATCCCCGAGCTGCCCAAGGACCGGGTGGCGCCCGAGAGCCACTTGAAGCGGGTGCTGGGGGAGTGGCTGGTCGAGGTGGCCCACTCGGCGAACGTGGTCGTCCTGCGCACCCCGCCGGGCTCGGCCCACGTGGTCGGCTCGGCCATCGACCGGGCCGGGCTGAGCGACGTCCTGGGGACGGTGGCCGGCGACGACACCGTGTTGGTGGTGGTCAGCGAGCGGGTCGGGGGCGAAGCGGTGGCCCGGCGACTGTCCGAGTTGGCGGGGCTGTGAGGGCAAGAGTCACGGCTGCGAACGAAACGGCGGAGGATGCCGGCTGTGCCGGTGTCCGGAGCGCGATCAGCTCGTCCGAACGGAGCGAGCGCAGCGAGCGAGTGAGGACGAGATGAAGAGAGTGGTACTGGCCTACAGCGGTGGTTTGGACACGTCGGTGGCCGTGCGCTGGATGGCCGAGGAGTGGGGGGTCGAGGTGATCGCCGTGGCCGTCGACGTGGGCCAGGGGGGCGACTTCGGGCTGATCAAGGAGCGAGCCTTGGCCGCAGGGGCGGTCGAGGTCGTGGTCGTCGACTGCCGGGAGGAGTACGCCCACGAGTACGTCGGACCGGCCCTGCGAGCCAACGCCCTCTACGAGGGCCGGTACCCGCTGGTGTCGTCGCTGTCGCGCCCCGCCATCGTGCGCCACCTGGTGGAGGCGGCCCGGGCCTACGGCGCGGAAGCGGTCGCCCACGGCTGCACGGGCAAGGGCAACGACCAGGTCCGCTTCGAGGTGGGCGTCCGGGCCCTGGCGCCGGACCTCGAGGTCCTCGCCCCGGTGCGCAGCTGGGGGCTCACCCGCGACGACTCCATCGAGTACGCGGAGCGCCACCAGATCCCGGTGAACGTCACCAAGGCCAGCCCGTACTCCATCGACGCGAACCTGTGGGGCAAGGCCATCGAGTGCGGCGTGCTCGAGGATCCATGGGCGTCGCCGCCCGAGGAGGTGTTCACCCTGACCCGGCCCACGGCCACCGAGCCGGTGGAGCTGGTCGTGGCCTTCGAGGCCGGGCTGCCGGTCTCGGTCGACGGCCGGGCCATGCCCCTGCACGAGCTGGTGGGCCACGTCGGGCGCGTCGTCGGGTCCTACGGGTGGGGCCGGATCGACATGGTGGAGAGCCGGCGGGTCGGGATCAAGAGCCGGGAGGTGTACGAGTGCCCGGGGGCGCTGGCCCTCCTCCTGGCCCATGCCGACCTCGAGGGCCTCACCCTCGAGCGTGACGTCTTCCACGAGAAGCTGCGCCTCGAGCACCGGTGGGCCGAGCTGGTGTACGACGGCCTGTGGTTCTCGCCCCTGAAGGCCGCCCTGGACGCCTTCATCACGGAGACCCAGCGCCACGTGACCGGCGAGGTCCGCCTGCGCTGCGAGCCGGGCCGGTGCACCGTCGCCGGGCGGCGCAGCGACGTCGGCCTCTACGACTACCGCCTGGCCACGTACGACGCGGCCGACGCCTTCCGCCACCAGGACGCCGAGGGCTTCGTCCGGCTCTTCGGCCTCGGCATCCAGACCTGGGCCGCCCGCCAGGCCCGCCCGTGACCCTCTGGCTGGGTGCCGGCGAGGGCCCGGCCGAGGATCTGTGGGCCTTCACCGTCAGCCTCGACGTCGACCGCCGTCTGGCGGCCGACGACGTCGTCGGCTCGCGCGCCCACGTGCGAGGCCTGGCCCGGGGCGGGTTGCTGACCGGGGACGAGGCCGACGCCCTGCTCGCCGCCCTCGACACCGTCGCCTCCGAGCTGGCTTCGGGCTCCTTCGTCTTCGCGCCGACCGACGAGGACGTGCACACGGCGGTGGAGCGGCGGGTGACCGAGCTGGCAGGGCCGGTCGGGGGCAAGCTGCACACCGGCCGGAGCCGCAACGACCAGGTGGCCACCGACCTGCGCCTGTGGGCCAAGCGGGAGCTGGCCGGCGTGGCGTCCCGGGTCCTGGCCCTGCAGGCGGTGCTCCTCGAGCGGGCCGAGGAGGCGGCCGCCTCCGGCGCCTACCTCCCCGGCTACACCCACCTGCAGCGGGCCCAGCCCGTCCTCCTGGCCCACCACCTGCTGGCCCACGGCTGGGCCCTGGCCCGCGACGTCGACCGCCTGGTGGACACCCGGCGCCGCCTGGACGTGTCACCCCTCGGCGCCGGCGCCCTGGCCGGGTCGTCGTTGCCCCTGGACCCGCCGGCCACGGCCGTCGACCTGGGGTTCTCCGCCGCCTTCGAGAACTCCCTCGACGCGGTCAGCGACCGCGACTTCGTGGCCGAGGCGCTGTTCGACCTGGCCCTGGTGGGCGTCCACCTGTCCCGCCTGGGTGAGGAGGTGGTGCTCTGGTCGAGCGCCGAGTTCGGCTTCGTGAAGCTGGCCGACGCGTGGTCGACCGGCAGCTCGATGCTCCCCCAGAAGAAGAACCCGGACGTGGCCGAGCTGGCCAGGGGCAAGGCGGGACGGCTGGTCGGCCACCTCACCGGCGTGCTCGTCACCCTGAAGGGGCTGCCGCTCGCCTACAACCGGGATCTGCAGGAGGACAAGGAGCCGCTGTTCGACGCCGTCGACCAGGTCGACCTCGGCCTGGCCGCCCTGGCCGGGCTGCTGGCCACCGCCACCTTCGACGGCCGCCGCATGGCGGCCGCCGCCGACGCCCCGGAGGCCGCAGCCGCGGCCGTGGACCTGGCCGAATGGCTGGTCGCAGCGGGGATGCCGTTCCGGGAGGCCCACCACGTCGTGGCCGCACTCGTCCGTGACGCGGCGGAGGGGCCGGCGTCCCTGGCCGAGCTGGTCGCGGCCCACCGGGCGCTGGGGCCCGAGGCGGCCTCCCTGCTCGCACCGGGCGCCATCGTGAGGAGGAGGACGACCGCAGGTGGCGCCGGTCCGCAGTCGGTGGACGAGCAGCTCGTGCGCTTCCGGGACCGGCTCGGCCGCGACCGAGGCAGGATTGCCGGGTGACCCCCAGGCTCCTGGCCGTTCTCGTCGTCGTCGTGGGCCTGGCCGGGGTCGCCGTCGCCGGGCTGGCCACCTTCGCGGCCAGGAAGGACCGCACCGTCTTCACCCGTCCTGCGCCGGTCCGCAGCGTCGAGGTCGACGTGGAGGCGGGCCGGGTGGAGGTGGTGGCGGGGCCGGCCAACGAGGCGAGAGTCGACCGCACCCGCCAGTACATCTGGGGCGCGCCCGAGATCATCGAGACCCTCAACGACGGCGTCCTGCGGCTCACGGCCCGGTGCCGGGCCTTCGTCGCCCTCGGCTGCAAGGTCGACTACCGGGTCGAGGTCCCCGGCGCCGTGTCGGTGCACGTCCGCACCGACCGGGGCAACGTCGAGGTGGAGGGCATGACGGGCATGGTCGAGGTGGAGACCGAGGCGGGCGGCGTCCGGCTGGTCGGCACCCGCGGGCCGGTGCGGGCGAGTACGGCGGCGGGGGACATCGACGGAGCCGACCTCGTGGCCGGGTTCGTCGACGCCACCACCGGCGCCGGGGGGATCCGCCTGTCCCTGGCCGAGCCGTCGGCCCGGGTCGGCCTTCGCACCGACGCCGGGAACATCGAGCTGGCCTTGCCCGACGCCCCCGGCGGCTACCGGGTGACGACCGAGACCGGGGCCGGCAGGGTCGAGGTGACGGTGCCGCAGGAGGCTCTGTCGTCCCGGGCGGTGACGGCCACCACGGGGGCCGGGAACATCACCATCCGCACCCGCTGAGCGGCGTGCGGCCCCTTCCCCGGTCCTTCTTCGCCGCCGACAGCCGGGATCTGGCCCCCCTGCTCCTCAACAAGCTGCTGGTGCGGGGTGCCCGGGCGGGGCGCATCGTCGAGGTCGAGGCCTATGCCGGCGCCGCCGACCCGGCCAGCCACGCCTTCCGGGGGCGCACGGCCCGCAACGCCACCATGTTCGGTCCCCCCGGGCACCTGTACGTGTACTTCACCTACGGCATGCACTTCTGCGCCAACGTGGTGTGCGGGGAGGACGGGGCGGCGTCGGCCGTCCTCCTGCGGGCGTTGACCGCGGTGGCCGGGCTCGACGAGATGCGGGCGGCCCGCGGCCGGGCGGCCCGGCTCGACCGCGACCTGTGCAGCGGGCCGGGGAAGCTGTGCCAGGCCCTCGGGATCGACCGCAGCTTCGACGGCGCCGACCTGGTCACCGGCGACCGGGGCGTCGCCGTGCTCGACGACGGCATGCCCCCGCCTTCTGTCCCCGGGGTCAGCGGACGGGTCGGCCTGTCGGTGGCCGCCGAGGTCCCATGGCGGTTCTACGTGCCGGGTGCCGTGGGTTTATCCCGGTCTCGCTGATCGGGGCGCTCGGGTACCGTCCTGGCCGTGCCGGACGACGTCGCCCAAGAGCTGCAGTGGCGGGGCCTGGTCCACCAGGTGACCGACGAGGGGCTGTGGGCCCGCATGGCGTCGGAGTCGTTCACCCTGTACCACGGCATGGACGCCACCGCCGACAGCCTCCACGTGGGCAACCTGCTGGGCGTGGTCACCCTGCGCCGGCTGCAGGACCACGGCCACGCCCCCCTCGTGCTCCTGGGCGGGGGGACGTCGATGATCGGCGACCCGGGCGGCCGGCGCACCGAGCGGCCGCTCCTGTCCAGGGAGCAGGTCGAGGCCAACACCGCCGGCATCCGTCGCCAGCTGGAGTCGCTCCTGGACTTCGGCCCGGGTGCCGGCGGGGCCACGCTGATCGACAACTTCGAGTGGTTGTCGCCCCTTCGGGTGATCGACTTCCTGCGTGACGTGGGCAAGCACTTCACGGTGAACGTCATGCTGGCCAAGGAGGCGGTGAAGGCCCGGCTGGAGGACCCCGACCATGGCATCTCCTACACCGAGTTCAGCTACATGCTGCTGCAGGCCTACGACTACCTCCACCTCTTCGACACCGCCGGGTGCCGGCTGCAGGCGGGAGGCAGCGACCAGTGGGGCAACATCACCGCCGGGATCGACCTCATCCGCCGGACCCGTGGCGAGGAGGCGTTCGGCTTCACCTGGCCGCTGGTGACCAAGGCGGACGGGACCAAGTTCGGCAAGAGCGAGGCGGGCAACGTGTGGCTCGACCCCCGGAGGACCAGCCCGTACCAGTTCTTCCAGTTCTGGCTGAACTGCGACGACCGGGACGCGGGCCGCTACCTGCGGCTCTACACGTTCCTCGACCGCGAGCGGATCGCCGAGCTCGAGGCGGCGGTGGAGGCCCGACCGGCCGAGCGAGAGGCCCAACGAGCGCTGGCCCGCGAGGTCACCGCTCTGGTGCACGGCGAGGCGGCCGCGGCCTCCGCCGAGCGGGTGTCGGCCGCCCTGTTCGGGGGCGACCTGCGGGAGCTGACCGAGTCCGAGCTCGAGGACGTGTTCGGCGACGCCCCGTCGAGCCGGCTGCCGCGATCTCGGCTCGAGGGGGAGGGTGTCGGCCTGGTCGAGCTCCTGGCCGAGACCGGGCTGGTGCCGTCGAGGTCGGCTGCCCGCCAGGCCATCGCCCAAGGCGGGGTGTCGCTCAACGGCGCCCGCCAGGCCGACCTGGAGCGGCGGGTGGGCCCCTCCGACCTCCTGGCCGGGCGCTACCTCGTCCTCCGGCGGGGCAAGCGGAACCACCACCTGGTCGACGTGGGGTGATGGCGAGATTCTTGTCCGCCACCGCGGATCCGGGGGTATCATGGGTCCACGCCGGGCGAACCTCCTCTCCGGAGGGGGGGTTGCCAGGCGGAACAAGAAGTGGTAAGTTCTCCTCTTGCGCCTGGCGCCTAGTCGGTTGGAATATCGACCAGGGGTCGGACGTTGCAGAGAGGTCGCCTCCGGCAGCGCCGGAGCGGCCACAGCAACCAGGCACCGACGTCTTCCGACGAGTGTCTGCCCAGCGCTCCTTGAAAACGGAACAGAGAGCTAGAAGCCAGTGCGGGCGACCCTTCGCGGGTCGCAGAAGTACATGCACTGAAACGGACAACAACCGTTTCTGTGCCAGTTGGCGAACCGGGTGCAGTGAGCCCGACTCGCCGACTCTCCGATTTTGGCCTGCCTCCCCAGGGAGACGGTCCGAGATCTCGATGGAGAGTTTGATCCTGGCTCAGGACGAACGCTGGCGGCGTGCTTAACACATGCAAGTCGAGCGAGGTCCATCCGGTGGCAACACCGGGGAAGACCTAGCGGCGAACGGGTGAGTAACACGTGAGCAACC
>DATAAD010000132.1:0-22741 GCA_036260295.1 Acidimicrobiales bacterium
TAGGACGCCCTCCGCCACGACCGCTCCCACCCGAGGACCATGCCGAGCCGGCGTTGGAGCTCGAACTCGACGGGCGCCAGATCGGCGTTGGGACCGAGCCACTTCCGCAGCTGCACGAACAGCTCGGGCGGCATCCGGAACTGCTCGACCCACATCTCGAGGACGCGCATGCAGGGGCACAGCTCGCCCCCGAAGGCCAGCATGCCCCGCTCGGCGGCCAGGTCGTGGGCCTCGAGCACCAGCTTGCCCCGCCGCCAGACGACCTGGTGGTCCTCCCCACCGCAGCTCACCACGACGCTGGCCTCGGGGAGCGCGTCGTACCAGCGGGGCTTGCGCGGCATCGACCTCAGGCGGCGGCGTCGATGGGCACGACTCGCGCCCATTCGGGCGCGGCCCAGGGGCGCCCGCCTTGCCCCCGGTTGGCGATCATGCCCACCACCACCTGCATCCCCTTGGGCGCCTCCATCGGCCAAGGGGTCATGCCGTCGGTCAGGACCACGACCACCGACGGCCTCGGGCGCAGCCGGGCGGCGGCCACCAGCCCGGCGCCCATGTCCGTGCCTCCTCCGCCCACCAGGTTGATCTGGCGGGCGCTGGTCACCTGCTGGACGGTCTGGACCGCGGCGTCGACCGCCATCACCCGCACCCGGTTCCGGGCCAGGCCCACGCCTTTGAGCAGCCCGTCGACCTCGGCCAGCACCGTCGCCAGCTCCTCGTCACCCATGCTCCCGGACGTGTCGCACAGGACCAGCACCTCGGGCACGGGGCGCTCGAGGGCGGGCATGACGATGTCGGGCGTGGCCGACGCCCGCCGGGACGGTCGCCGGTACGTGTAGTCCACCCGCCCGCTCACCGTGGAGAGCCCCTTGCGGATCTCGGCGGCCAGCACCCGGCGCCAGTCGACCTTGGGGTCGAGCAGGTCCTCGGCCCACCGCTTCCAGCCGGCCGACAGCCGGCCCCGTCCACCGCGGCAGTAGCGCAGGACCTCGCTGGCCACCTGGGCCCGGACCAGGTGCTGCTCGCCGGGCGGGAGGCCGCTGCCCTGCGAGCCCCGCAGCTCCCAGTCCCGCACCCGCCCGTCCGACCCGCTCCCGCAGTCGGGCTCGCTGTGGGTCTCGTGGTGGGGTGCGTGGTAGTACTCCTCGGCCAGTCGGCCCGGCTTCCAGCCCAGCTCGTGGGGGACGACGCGGTCGTCGGGCAGGCGCAGGCCGGTGCCGACGAGGTCGTCGTTGATCTCGGCGTCGGCGGCCAGGGCCCAGTCCTTGTTCATCTTTCGCTCCACGCCCAGGTGCTTGGCCCGGCCGGCGTGGTCCCGCACCAGGTGGCCGGCGTGGTGGACGAGCAGGCCGCCGATGATCTCCACGCTCGACTTGTCCACGAACTCGGGATCGACGTACAGCCGCCACGACTCGTCGACCGCCGCCGTCCCCAGCCCGGGCGAAGGCACGACCGGCGAGGCGAACAGCGCCGCCGTCAGGTAGGGGTAGCGACGAACGGCCCACAGCCGGGCCGCCAGCACCTTGTGGGTGTTGAGCTCCACGGGAGGGTCTAGGTTACCCGCGCGCTCCGTCCAACCAGCCGGCGTCCTTCAGCAGGGGCAGGAACAGCTTCACCTCGGGCGGGGCGGACACGCCGGGAGGCCGGCACTGGGCCAGGACCCGGGCCGCCACCGCGCCCACGTCGGGCGCCTCGTGGCCGACCTTGCCCACCACCTTCCACCCGGCCAGCCACCGCTCGGGCGTGGAGTTGGCCGCGACCGCGGCAGCGACCGACGACAGCACGGCGTGGGCCCGGTCGTGGCGGCTGGGGACCTCGAAGGCGTCGGGGTCGGCCAGGACGTCCTCCGGGTCGGGCAGGTCCATCTCCAGGTGCCACATGAGCAGCTCGATCCCGGGGCCCTCGCCCACGGCGCCGGTGAGCAGGGCGGTCTCCGCCTCGGTGCTGGCTCCCGCGGCGCCGGCCGCGGCCCAGAGCCGGGCGGCCATGTCCCAGGTGCGCGGGCTGGGCCAGCCCTTGCCGGCCCGGGCCGCGTCGGCGGGGAGCTCGCAGGCCAGGCCGGGCCGCACGTTGATGAAGGCCGAGACCAGGCCCCGGGTGTAGGGGATGTCGTCCACCCAGTTGGGCGGCAGGGTCGGGACGGCCGGCACCTCGAACCCGCCGACCAGCCCCTGGGCGAAGGCGGCGGGCTCCACCGTCCAGTCCAGGTGGCAGAAGCGGTTGGCCAGGGGGGCGGCGAGGTCCCAACCGTCGGCCGCCTGCTCGGGCGGGTTGGCGGCGGCGATCACGACGACGTCGGGGGGGAGGGGCAGGTCGCCCACCACCCGCTCGAGCACCACGCGCAGGAGGGCGGCCTGCACGGCCGGGGGCGCGGTCGAGATCTCGTCGAGGAAGAGCACGCCCTTTCCCTGGGCGGCCAGCCGCTGGGCCCAGCGGGGCGGGGCGAAGTGCACCTCGCCGTCGCGCACGACCGGCAGCCCGGCGAAGTCGGACGGCTCCCGGATGGCGGCGATCACCGTCTCGCACGGCCACCCCATCCCCGCGGCCATGGCGTTGATGGCCGACGTCTTGCCCGTCCCGGGCGCCCCCCAGAGCAGCACGGGCACCCCGGCCGCCACCGCGATCCCGAGCGCCTCCACCGTCGTGTGCTGGCTCACATTGCGAGGCTACCCCCGCCCTCCCCCCTCGTTCTGGCCGCAGTTGGACGCGTATGTGCGGCCAGGTGCAGCCAGAACTGGGGGCGGCGTCAGGCCGCGGCCGAAGCCATCGTGGCTCCGAGGGCATCGACGAACAGACCGGGGTCGACGAGCTGGTGCCAGTTGACGCGGAGCACCCGCCACCCGGCTGCCGTCGGTAGCAGGTCGCGTCGGTGGTCGGCCTGTACAGGGCGCGCCCCGCTCGGAGCGGGTGGACGCTCCCGCACAGGTCAAGGAGGGTCCGCTCCGGGCAGGTGACAGGTATTCCGCGGACGACGCTGACCTGGTGTGCCGGAGGAAGCGCGAGTCGTGCAACCCCGGCTTCGGGTTCCGGGAGCTCGGGCCCTTGCCCTGGGTGACCAGAATGCCGAGGGTGCACATTTTCCGGTTCTGGCTGCATCTGGGCGCGTATACGCGGCCTACTGCAGCCAGAACGCGAGGGCGTCTGGTTGATCCGCGGTCATGACCGGCCGATACAGTCCCCCGTGATGGACCTTTCCCCCCGAGCCCTCCTTGAACGCTCGCGCACGCCGGGCGGGAAGAAGATGGTCCGGTACAGCCTGGTGTCGGTGATCTCGGTCATCGTGTCCCAGGTCGTGCTGTTCGTCGCCCAGTCGTTCTGGTCGGCGCGGACGTCGAACATCGTGGCCGTGTGCATCTCCGCCATCCCGTCCTACTACCTGAACCGCATGTGGGCCTGGGGCAAGACGGGGAAGTCGCACATCATGAAGGAGATCGTCCCCTTCTGGAGCCTGGCCCTCCTCGGCCTGATCTTCTCCACGTGGGCGGCGGACTACGCCGAGTCGAACGCCCACCACGTCACCAGCTCCGACCTGGGCGCCCGGCTGGTCGTCAACTTCGCCGCCCTGGCCGCCTTTGGCGTCCTCTGGGTCGGGAAGTTCTTCATCTTCAACCGCGTCCTCTTCGCCCACCGGGCCGAGCCGTCGCTGCCGGCCGGCGGGTGACGGGTCTCACGCCCCTCCACCAGCCCTCGGCCGCCGAGGCCGCCGCCCTCCACGACCGCCTGGCCAAGCCCCGCGGCGCCTTGGGCCGCCTCGAAGAGGTCGGCATCCGCCTGGCGGCCATCGCCGCCGCCTGCCCGCCCCCCGTCCCCGAGCCGGCCACCGTGGCCGTATTCGCCGGGGACCACGGCGTCGTCGACGAGGGGGTGACGCCCTGGCCCCAGGAGGTCACGGCCCAGATGGTGGCCGCCTTCTGCGCCGGAGGGGCGGCGGTGAACGTGCTGGCCCGCCACGCGGGAGCCGAGGTCGTCGTGGTCGACGTCGGCGTCGCCGCCGACCTGCCGCCCGCCCCCGGCCTGCTGGTGCGCAAGGTCCGCCACGGCACGGCCAACCTGGCCACCGGCCCGGCGATGACGGCCGGAGAGGCGCAGCGGGCGCTCGACGTGGGCCGCGAGGTGGCCGCCCGCGCAGTGGCCGCCGGTGCCCGCTGCCTGGTCACCGGCGACATGGGCATCGGCAACACCACCCCGTCGGCCGCCCTGATCGCCGCGTTCACCGGCTGCTCGCCCGCCGAGGTGACGGGCCGGGGGACCGGCGTGGACGACGCCACGTTCGTCCGGAAGGTGGCCGTCGTCGACCGCGCCGTCGCCGGCATCGAGGGCGACCCGCTGCCCGCCGTCGGCGGGCTCGAGATCGCCGCCCTGGCTGGCTTCGTCCTCGGAGGGGCGGCGGCCCGGGTCCCGGTGATCGTGGACGGGGTCGTCGCCCTGGCCGGGCTTCTCGCCGCCGCCGCCCGCGACCCGGTGTGCGTCGACTACTGCTTCGCCGGCCACCGCTCGACCGAGCCGGGCGCCACCGCCGCCCTGGACCACCTCGGCCTCACGCCCCTCCTCGACCTGGGCATGCGCCTGGGCGAGGGCACCGGCGCCTGCCTGGCGGTCCCCCTGGTCCAGGCTGCGGCCAAGGTGCTGGGCGAGATGGCCACGCTCGACGGAGCCGGCGTCACGCCCAAGGGCTGAGTGCGGGCCGACCGACTCCGCGTCGCCCGGGACGCACGGGGCTTCATGCCGGACGACGAAGGCGTGGCCCTCCACCGCGCCGGTCTCGTCGCGGCCGGCGTCGGTCCCCTGCTCGAGGTCGGCTCGTGGTGCGGCAAGTCCGCGGTGTACCTGGGCGACGCCGCCGAGCAGCGGGGGACGGTGCTGTTCTGCGTCGACCACCACCGGGGCTCGGAGGAGAACCAGCCGGGATGGGAGCACCACGACCCTGACCTGGTCGACCCCCGCACCGGCCGGGTCGACACCCTGCCCTGGTTCCGCGCCACGGTGGAGGACGCCGGCCTCGAGGCCATCGTGATCGCCGTGGTGGGGGAGTCCACGGTCGTCGCCGCCCACTGGCACACTCCCCTGGGCATGGTCTTCGTCGACGGCGGGCACGGCCAGGAGCCGGCCCACGCCGACTACGAGGCCTGGTCGTCGCTGGTCGCGCCCGGCGGCCTCCTCGCCGTTCACGACGTCTTCGAGGACCCGGCGGACGGCGGCCGCCCCCCGTACGAGATCTGGTGCCGGGCCGTCGACTCGGGCGCCTTCGACCCGGTACCCGACCTCGGCTACGGCTCGCTGCGGGTGCTGCGCCGGTGCTGAAGGTGGTCGCCGCCGCCCTTCTGGTCCTCGCCGCCGCCTGCGGGGACGGCGGCACGACCGATCCGCTGGTCGACGCCCACGTCGCCCTCTGCCAGGCGGCCGCCCGTCCGGACCAGGCAAGGCAGCTGTTCTTCGACCGCTCCCACGACGCCCTGCACACGGTGGCCGCCGACCTGGAGGACGTCGACCGGGCCCAGGCCGCCGCCCTCCTGGAGGCCAAGCAACGGGTGGAGTCGGGGCTGGACGCCCCCGGCCCGACCTTGCCCCAGGACATGGCCCGGCTGGCCGAGGTGTACCGGGCGTCGTTGGGGCGACTTGCCATCGAGGCACCGCCCTGCGAGAAATGACGGTCATGGTCCTGCGCCGTCTCGCCGTCTGCACGGCCCTGCTCCTCCTGCTCGGGGCGTGCCGCGACTCGGGCGGGCCGGAGAGGGCGGGCGCCGACGGCCTCGCCGTCCAGGTGGCCAGCTACGACCTGGCCGTCGGCGGCCCCACCCGGTTCATCCTCGGGCTGCTCACCGTCGACCAGCGCCTGGTGGGCTACGGCACGGTGGACCTGCGGTTCTCCTACGTCGGCACCAGGGAGGGAGCCGACCCGCAGCCGTTCGGGCCCGTGGTCAAGGCGTCCTACCTCCCGATCCACGGGTCGGTCGTGCCCTCGCCGCCCCCGGCCGGCCCGGAGATCGTGCGGGGCTCGGAGTCCCGGGGCGTCTACAGCGCCCAGGCCACGTTCGACAGAGCGGGCTTCTGGGAGGTGGAGGCCGCGGCGAGCCTCGACGGCAGGTCGGTCAAGGGCAAGGGCGCGTTCGCCGTCAACGAGAAGCACGCCATCCCGGCCCCCGGCGATCAGGCCCTGCCCACCGAGACCCTCACCCTGACCACCCCGGACGTCCCCCGTCCCGCCATCGACTCCCGGGCGGGAAGCGGGGAGATCCCCGACCCCGACCTGCACCGCACGACGATCGCCGCCTCGCTGGCCGCCAAGCGGCCGATCGTGGCCGTGTTCGCCACGCCCGTCTATTGCACCAGTCGCTTCTGCGGCCCGATCACCGACATGGTCGACGAGCTGGCCCACCAGTACGGCGATCGAGCCGACTTCGTGCACGTCGAGATCTGGCGCGACTTCCAGAACCGGACGGTGAACAAGTCAGCAGCCGACTGGGTCCTCAGGGACGAGCAGCTCAACGAGCCCTGGGTGTTCGTCGTCGGCGCCGACGGCCGCATCAGCGCCCGCTTCGACAACGTGGCCACCCGCGAGGAGATCGAGCCCCTCCTCGCCGCCCTCCCGGTGATCGGCCCCGCCGCCTAGACCCCGACGCCTCACACCCCGGCGATCGGCGCCGGCGGGGCCTTGGTGCGGCGGGCGTAGTTGGGGCGGTCGCTGTCGTCCGGCGGGGCCGGCTCCCGACCCTCGAGCTGGGCCTCGGCCCACTGGCGGAGGAGGTCGCCCTCGGGCCGCCAGCCCACGACCGACCGGAGGTCGGACTCGCCCCCGGCCCGGTCGCCCCCGGCCAGCCGGGCCAGGCCCCGGGCGTAGAGGACCCGGGGATCCTCGGCGACCGGCGGGCGGAGGTGGGCGAAGGCGGCCAGGGCCTCCTGGGGCCGGTCCATGGAGGACAGGGCCAGGCCGGCGTTGGCCCACAGGCGCTGGGCCAGCTCGTCGGCGCCGTCGCCGCCGACCGCGGCCAGCCCCTCCCGGGCCGCCATGTAGGCCTGGTTCCAGCGGTCCTCGACCATGGCCAGCCGGGCCCGCACGAGGTGGAGGCGGGCCGCCCGGGCGCCGGTGACGAGGGGGTTCCGGGCCGCCTCCTCCAGCGTCTCCCGGGCCAGCGACATGTCGCCGTTGCGGCCGTAGAGCACGGCCAGCTCGATGGCGGGGCCGGGGTCCTCGGGCGAGGCGGCGATGGCTGCCTGCAGTCGGGCCACCTCGGCGTCGAGCCCGTGGTCGACGTTGAAGAGGATGCGCCGCACGCTCGACCGCCACCACGTCCACAGCGCGGCCAGGGCGGCGACGTGGCCGATGGCGGTGACCGTGCTCAGCCCGGGCGTCGCCTCGAAGTCGTAGATCCGCTCCCAGTCCCCGGCGCCGGCCGACAGGGAGAGCATGGGGTACAGGACCAGGTGGAAGCCGACCTCGATCAGGCCGCCGACGATGAGGATGTGGCGCAGCGGCCGGCGCAGGCGCCGGCCCCACGACCCCACGACGGCCATGACGAGGCCGAGCAGCCCGCCGGCGACGTTGCCGAGGATGGCGATGAACCAGTGCTCCGCCGGGGTCAGCCTCCCGGCGACCGTGACCGCACCCTCGATCAGCCCGTAGTGGAAGTCCAGCACCTGGCCCCCGACCATGCGGGCCCCGACCACGTGACCCAGCTCGTGGACCAGCACGACGAGCGGCGGCACGACGAAGATCGCGGCCTGCGTGGCCAGCCGTCGCTCGTCGGCGGTGAAGTCGTCGTCCCAGAACGGGCGCCACCGGCGGACGAGCATGACGAGGGTGGCCAGCAGGGCCAGCCCGAAGATCAGGTCGACAGCGCGGGCGTCGTCCCCGAGAAGCACGAAATGGAGCTTACGGCGGTACTCTCGCTATGCGTCTGCGAGGGAGGGGGGCCTCTGCCATGGCGAGCCGGTACGACCTGGTCATCGTCGGGATGGGTTCGGGCGGGATGGTCGGGGCCGAGTTCGCGGCCACCATCGGCCTGCGGGTGGCCGTCGTGGAGCGCGGCCGGGTCGGGGGCGACTGCCTGTGGACCGGGTGCGTCCCGTCCAAGGCCCTGCTGGCGTCGGCCAAGGCGGCCCACACCATGAAGGTGGCCGACAAGTACGGCCTGCCGTCGCTCGACCCCATCGAGATCGACACGTCCCTTGTGTGGAAGCGGATCCGTGCCATCCAGAACGAGATCGCCGCCACCGACGACGACCCCGAGCGCTACACGGCCATGGGCGTGGAGATCATCTCCGGCCAGGCCCGGCTGGCCGGTCCCAACACCGTGGAGCTGGTCGGCCAGGACCGGCGCCTGGAGACGCGTGTCATCCTCGTCTGCACGGGCAGCCGCCCCCTCACGCCCGAGATCGAGGGACTCAAGGAAGCCGGGTTCCTCACCAGCGAGAACGTGTTCGAGATCGAGCGGGCCCCCAGGAGCATCGTCATGATCGGCGGGGGCCCGATCGCCATCGAGATGGCCCAGGCCTTCACCCGCCTCGGGACCCGCACGACCGTCCTCCAGAAGGGCGCCGCGGTCCTGCCCCGCGACGAGCCCGACCTCGTCGCCACGCTGGCCCGCAAGCTGCGCGACGAGGGAGTCGACCTGCGGGTCAACGTCGAGACGGAGCGGGTGGCTGTGACGGGGGGACGCAAGACCGTCTACGGCGCCGAGGCGGGCGAGCCGGCCAAGTGGCAGGCCGACGAGCTGCTGGTGGCCGTGGGCCGGCGCCCGAACGTCGAAGGGCTCGGGCTGGCCGAGGTCGGGGTCAAGGTCGGCAAGCGGGGGATCGAGGTCGACGAGCGCATGCGGACGAGCGTCCCCTCGATCTACGCCGCCGGTGACGTGGCCGGCCGCTTCCTGTTCACCCACTCGGCCGCCTACGAGACGGTGCGGGCCATTCGCGACGCCTTCTACCCGGGCAAGGGGAAGGTGACGGACTTCGTCCCCTGGTGCACGTTCACCGACCCCGAGCTGGCCCACGCCGGGCTCACGGTGGCCGAGGCCGAGAAGAAGCACGGCGACGACGTCGAGGTGTGGCGCATGGACCTGGCCCATTCCGACCGGGCCCGGACCGACGGGGCGGCCGAGGGGGCGATCGTCGTGGTCACGGCCAAGGGCAAGGTGGTGGGTGCCCACATCCTCGCCCCCTCGGCCGGGGAGATGATCCACGAGCTGGCCGTGGCCATCAACGAGAGCATGAAGCTCTCCGAGCTGGCCAGCCTCATCCACGTGTACCCCACCTTGTCGACCGGCATCGGCCAGCTGGCGGGGGAGGCCGCCTTCGAGGGGGCCAAGCGCCTGCGCTGGCTGGTGCGCAAGGAGAAGTAGCTACTCCTCGAACTGCTTGCGCAGCTCGGCCAGGCGGCGGTCCCAGCGGCCGCCCACCTCGGCCATCCACTCGGCGGCGTCGTCCATGGGCTCGGGCGTCAGGCGGTAGCGGTGCTGGCGGCCGGCTCGCGCCCCCTCCACCAGGCCGGCCTCCCGGAGGACCTCGAGGTGCTTCGACACCGCCTGGCGGCTGACGGGAAGGCCACCGGCCAGCTCGGTGGGGCTGGCGGGGCCGTCGGCCAGCCGGCGGAGCACGGCCCGGCGGGTCGGGTCGGAGAGGGCCATGAAGACGGCGTCGATGGGGCGGTCAGCCACGGCTCATCCCCGCCGGTACGGGCAGGCCGTCCGACCCGCCGGGCGACGCCAGCACCGTTTCCACCACGGTCAGGCGGGTGCCCTCCTCCACCCCGTCGAGGGTGAACTCGATCCGCGTCCCCGAGAGCCCGGCCGAGCGCTCCCAGAGGCGCAGGGCGAGCACCCGGCAGGGCTGGAACAGCTCGACCGTCCCCCAGCGCAGGCCGTCGTCGTCGGCCAGTACGACCCGGCCGCCGGCGCGACCTTCCAACTCGACCTCGCCGCCCAGCCAGGCGGCCAGGCGCTCCGGGTCGGCCAGCGCGGGCCAGACCTCGTCCGGGGGAGCCGGGAGCACCACCGACCGCGTCACTCGCATACGCAACTCACCGGTTGCAAGTATGGCGCACGACGAGGTACGGTGCCAAGTGCAACCGGCCGGTTGCAGATACTGGCAGGAGGTGCCCATGGGCGACAGCTACCTCGTCCCGACCGTCATCGAGCAGACCGACCGGGGTGAGCGGGCGTTCGACATCTACTCCCGGCTGCTCAAGGACCGGATCGTCATGCTCGGTACGTCGATCGACGACGGTGTGGCCAACGTCGTCGTGGCCGAGCTCCTCCACCTGGCCTCGGTCGACCCCGAACGCGACATCGCCCTCTACGTCAACAGCCCGGGCGGGTCGGTCTCGGCCATGTTCGCCATCTACGACACCATGCAGCACATCCCGTGCGACGTCTCCACGGTCTGCATGGGCATGGCCGCGTCGGCCGCCGCCGTGGTGCTGGCCGGCGGGGCGGCGGGGAAGCGGTACGCGCTGGCCAACTCGCGGATCCTGATCCACCAGCCCCACGGCGGGGCCGAGGGCCAGCAGGTCGACATCGCCATCCGGGCCAAGGAGATCACCTTCCTGCGCCGCCGGATGGAGGAGGTGCTGGCCGAGCACACCGGCCAGCCGTTGGAGCGCATCGCCAAGGACACCGACCGGGACTACATCATGAGCGCCCAGGAGGCGGTGGACTACGGCATGGTCGACCACATCCTGGGCCCCGCCCGGCTCCGGCCGGTCGCCTCGCTCAACGGGGCCGAGGCACGGGCATGAACGAGGACTCGGCCAAGGTGCTCACCGAGTTCGGGGGCAACCGGGCGGCGATGGCCGCGGAGATCGTCCGCCTGCGCTCCCTGCTCGAGGAGGCCGGCTACGAGATCAGCCGGCTGGCCGTCTCCCGGCCGGGCGCGACCGTCCTCTACCCGTCGGCCTCCCCCCCGGTCCGGCCCATCGGGCTGCGGCCGCGGGCTTAGTCGTCCTTGCCCCTCCCTTTGCCCTCGTCCGACCTGCCCTTGTCGTCGGACTTCCCCTTGTCCTCGCCGCCCGCGTTGCCGACGCCGGCATTGCCCCCGGGGGCGGGGGCCGGGGCGGGCACCGCGGGCGGCGACGACCGGGCGGGGAGGGTCACGACCGTCGCCCCCGGCACCCGGCTCAGGAGGCTGACGGCGGATGCGGCGGCGGCGTCGCCCAGCTGACCGGTCGCCCGCCACGCAGCCACGGACACCATGGTCGCGGTGGCCCCGGGTCCCCCGGAGCCGGCCTCGACCTGGTCGGCGACCTGCCGGAGGAGGGTGGCCAGGTCGGCCGCCCGAGCACCGTCCGACGGCCGCAGGCGGCCGGCCAGGGCCCGCAGCTCACCGGCCAGGGCTGCGGTGGGCGAGGGGGCGGCCGTCGTCGCCGGCGCCGCGCTCGTCGACGGCGTGGTCCCGGCCGTGGCCTCGCCCGAGCCCGAGCCGTCGCCCCGGTTGAGGGCGGCGACGAGGAGGGCGACGAAGACGAGGGCGGCGAGCAGGGCCATGGGCACCCGGGAGGGCGGACGGGCGGGGGCCAGGGGGAGGGGCGTCTCGACCACCTGGGTGTCGTGCAGCGCCGGTCGGGCCATCACCGACGTGGCGCCGACGGCGGCACCGTTCACCAGCGTGGGCTGGCCTTCGGTGGACACCGCGGTGGCCATGGCCTCGGCCGACTCGAAGCGGTCGGCGGGATCGGTGGCCATCGCCTTCTCCACCGCGGCCACGAGGTCGCGGTCCAGGCCGGGCCGCACCTCGTCGAGCGGCTGGTAGTCGCCGGCGACGACGGCCCGGGCCGTGGCCAGCGGGGTGGTCGCCGGGAACGGGCAGCGGCCGGTCAGCGCCTCGTACAGGACCACGCCGAAGGAGTACAGGTCGGACTTGGCCGTCGCCGTCGCCCCGTCGAGCCGTTCGGGGGCCACGTAGGCCGGCGTGCCGAGGAGCTGCCCGGTGCCGGTGAGGTCGCCCGAGGCCTCCAGGCTCTTGGCGATGCCGAAGTCGGCGATCTTGGCGCGGCCGTCGGCGGTGATCAGGATGTTCCCCGGCTTGACGTCGCGGTGGACCAGCCCGCCCTTGTGCGCCGCGGCCAGGGCGCCCAGCACCTCCCGGGCCACCTGCCGGACCCAGGCGGGATCGAGCGGTCCGGCGGCGATGCGGTCGGCCAGCGTCTCCCCGGGCAGGCGCTCCATGACGATGTACGGCCGCCCGTCGTGCTCACCGGTGTCGAAGACGGCGACGGCGTGGGGGTCGCTGAGGGAGGCGGCGGCGCACGCCTCGGCCTCGAACCGGCGGCGGATGTCGTCGCGCGCCGCCATCTCCGGCAGGAGGAACTTGACCGCCACCGGCCGTTGCAGGCGCAGGTCGGTGCCCGCCCGGACCTCGGCCATGCCGCCCCGCCCGAGCAGCTCGCCGAGCTGGTAGCGGCCGGCGACGACGGTGGACGCGCTGCTGGGCGACACGGGCACGAGCCGTACGTACCCGGGCCCGGCGGAGGCGTACCGTCTCACGATGACCGGGGGGGCCTGCGCGCCGGGCTTCGAGGCCGTGCGGGCGGCGTTCGAGGCCAACTTCGTGGCCCCGCCCGGGGAGATCGGGGCCGCGGTGGCCGCCGTGGTCGACGGCCGGCCCGTGGTCGACCTCTGGGGTGGCGTGGCCGACCCCCACACCCGGCGGGCCTGGGAGGAGGGGACGCCTGTCCTCGTCTACTCCACGACCAAGGGCCCGACCGCGGTGTCCGCCCTCCTGCTGTGGGAGCGGGGAGAGCTCGACCTCGACGCGCCCGTGGCCGGGGTGTGGCCCGCGTTCGCCGCCGCCGGCAAGGAGGCCGTCACCACCCGCCACCTGCTCACCCACCAGGGCGGGCTACCGGTCTTCGACGAGCCGATCGCCTTCTCCGACTGCCACGACCCCGACCTGGTCGCCGCCCGGCTGGCCGCCCAGACGCCCCACTGGGCCCCCGGGACGGCCCACGGCTACCACCCGCTCACCTGGGGGTGGCTGGTGGGCGAGGTGGTGAGACGGGTGGCGGGCCGCACCGTCGGCCGGGTCTTCGCCGAGGAGGTCGCCGGCCCCCTCGACCTCGACTTCTGGATCGGGCTCCCGCCGGAGAAGGAGGCCGCCGTCGCCCGCCTGACCCCTGGCCCGTTCGACCTGAGCGGCGCGGCGCCGGGCGACCCCGCCCTCGTCTTCGCCGCCTCCCTGCTCGACGTCACCTCCCTGACCTACCGGGCCTTCGCCAACCCGCCCGGCCAGTTCGACATCGAGGCGTTCAACGCCCCGGAGCTCCACCAGGCCGAGTGGCCGGCGGCCAACGGCATCGGCACGGCCCGGGCCTTGGCCCGCCTCTACGGCGAGTTGGCCTCCGACCGCGTCCTGTCGGCCGCCACCCTCGACGAGGCCACTCGGGCTCAGGTCTCCGGACCCGATCGAGTCCTCGCCATCGACACCACCTTCGGGCTCGGGTTCTCGCTCCACTCGGCCATGAGCGCGTCGGAGCCGGGCACGTTCGGGCACGAGGGCGCGGGCGGGTCGGTGGCCTTCGCCGACCGGTCCCGGGGCGTGGGCTTCGCCTACGTCATGAACCAGCTCACCGCCTCCCTGGGCGCCGACCGCCGCTCCCGCCGCCTGGTCGAGGCCCTCTACGCCTCGCTCTGACCTTCAGATCAGTCCAGGATGTCCAGAAGCCGTTCGGGGGGTCGGGCGACGACGGCCCGGTCGCCATGGATGACGATCGGGCGCTGGATGAGGATGGGGTGGGAGGTCATGGCGTCCAGCAGCTGGTCGCGGTCGGCCGAGTCGAGGTCCAGCTCGGCGTAGACCGGCTCCTTGGCGCGGATGATCTCGCGGGGGTCGTCGGTGCCCAACTTCCTCAGGACGTCCTCGAGCTCGGACCGGCTGGGGGCGTTCTCGAGGTAGCGGATGTAGTCGGCGTCGACCCCCCGCTCCTGGAGGATGCCCTGCGCCGTCCGGCAGTTGCTGCACTCGGGGTTGAAGAAGACGGAGGTTCCCATGTCGGCATGGCAGTCTACGGGGCGTATGGCTGTGCCTCCTCGCGGCTCTCCGCCGACCGAACCCTTGGCCCTGGTCACCGGCACGACCGGCTACATCGCCGCCCGGCTCGTCCCTGCGCTGCTCGAGCGCGGGTTCCGGGTCCGGGCCACCGGCCGGCGCTCGCGGCCCGACGACCTGCCCGATGAGGCCGAGTACCAGCCGGTCGACCTGGCCGGGGACGACTTCCGGGCCCTCGGCGAGCTGTGCGCGGGCGTGACCCATGTCTTCCACCTGGCCGGGGCGTCCAGCTCGAAGTCGAACCAGGAGGAGATGGAGCGCGACAACGTCGATGCCACCGCCCGGCTGCTCGACGCCGCGGCTCGCGGCCCGCTGGAGCGGTTCGTGCACATGAGCTCGACGTCGGTCTACGGCGAGGAGAAGCAGCTCCCGCTGCCGGTGAAGGAGGACGTCGAGCCGGCGCCCAGCCGGGGCTACGGCAAGGCCAAGTGGGGGGCCGAGCAGGAGGTCTGGGCCCGCTCCCGCCAGGGCGTGCCCGTGGTCGTGCTCCGGCCGGTCACCGTCTACGGGCCGGGCGCCACCAAGCTGCTGGCCAGCGCCATCCTCGACACCGCCATCGAGCGGGCCGCCGGCCTGCCCCGCCTCGCGGTCGCGGCCGAGCCGATGGAGCAGCGGCTGGTCCACGTCGACGACCTCGTCGCCGCCTGCATCCACGTGGCCCGCTCCGACGAGGCGGTCGGCCGGGCTTTCAACGTGGTCGACGGCATCTACCCCTCCAGCCACGACGTGGCCGCGGTGCTGGCGAGCTGCTTCGGCATGGAGGTGGAGGTCGGCGGCGAGGGCCTCGACGAGGACCGTCGGCGCAAGGTCCACCAGCACCTGGTCGACCAGGGCATGGAGCCGGCCATCCTCTTCACCCCCGACCGGCTGCGTCTCATGACCAAGACCAACCGGAACAACCGGCTCTCCACCGAGGCCCTCGAGTCCACCGGGTTCCGCTTCACCCGCACCGACTTCCCGTCGGCCGTGGCCGAGAACGTCGAGTGGTACCGAGCCAAGAAGTGGCTCCCCGCTAACTCCTGAGCAGTTCCCGGAGGAAGGGGTTGGTCGCCCGCTCCCTCCCGATCGTCGTGGTGTCACCGTGGCCCGGGAGCACGGTGATGGCGTCGTCCAGGGGCAGGATCTTGGCCGCCATGGAGGCCATGAGCTGCTCGTGGTTGCCGCCCGGCAGGTCGGTGCGGCCGATGGAGCCGGCGAAGAGGTGGTCGCCGCTGAACAGCACCGGGGCCTCGCCCTCCACCTCGAGCAGGAAGCAGGTCGAGCCCTGGGTGTGGCCCGGGGTGTGGATGGCCGTGAAGGTCATCCCGGAGCCCGAGACGCGCTGGCCGTCGTCCAGGCCGGACAGCAGCTCCGGCGGGCGCAGGTCGAGCTCCTCGTAGTCGAGGACCTGGCCCAGGGTGCCACTCGTGCCCACGGGGTCGAGCAGCATGTGCCGGTCGTCGTCGTGGATGTGGACGGGCACCTCGTCGCCCTGGATCCGGCACATCTCTCCCACCCCCCCGATGTGGTCGACGTGACCGTGGGTGGCGAGGAGGGCCACCAGCCTGAGGCCGTGCTCCTCGAGGTGGGCGAGGATGGCGCCCGGGTCCGGCGGGGCGTCGACCAGCACGCACTCGCCGCCCTCGCCGGTCGCCGACACCACCCAGGCATTGGTCCCGGCGATCCAGAGCCGCAGCCCGGCGATCATCATCGTTTCCGCCGGCGGCCACCCGGGTGCTCCGCGCCGCGCCCGCCGGTGCCGGCGGGGGCCCCCGCCCTGCCGGCGGCGCGCTGACGCTCGTCAGTCATTTCTGGCGCCTCCGGTCGAGGGCGGAGGCCACCGCCCGGGGCCGGGGGTCGTGCTCCACCTCCTCCAATGAAAGGGGCAGGGCGATGCGCCAGTTCGGCCACTGGTCGATCGTCCCCGGCATGTTCGGGCGCTCCTCGACTCCGAGAGCGTCGTCCAGGCCGGCGGTGAGCAGCATGGAGGGGGCCTCGGCCAGGGCGGCGTACGTGGCAGTTACCACCTCGTCCACGGGCGCGTCGCCCTCCACCGCGGTCAGGTGCTGCAGCTTGTCGCGCAGGGCCTGCGTCCCTTCCTCGTTGGGCTCGAGCCCGATCTCCTTCTGGTCGTGGAGGTCGCTCCCGGTCCAGAGGCCGGCCACGGTGGGGAGGTCGTGGGTGGTGACCGCGGCCAGGGCCTGGACGGGGAACTCGGCCGGCGGCTCCTCCTCGAACCACAGGAGGCGGTAGGAGAGCACGCCCCGGTCGGCCAGCTCGGTGCGCACGTGGTCCTCGACCGTGCCCAGGTCCTCACCCACCGCGTAGGCGCCGGCCCGGTGGCACTCCAGGGCGACGATGTCGAGGAGGTCGGCGGCCGGATAGCGGACGTAGGCGCCTTCCTTGGGCGAGGCGTCACGGGGGACCCACCACAGCCGGAACAGGCCCATGACGTGGTCGAGGCGGAGGCCCCCGGCGTGGCCGAGGGTGGCCCGGATGGTCTGGATGAAGGGCTCGTAGCCGGCGCTGCGCAGCCGCCACGGGTCGAACGGAGGAAGGCCCCAGCTCTGGCCCTGGGTGTTGAACTCGTCGGGCGGGGCGCCGACGGCCATGTCGAGGGCCAGCTGGTCCTGCCAGAGCCAGCCGTCGGCCCCGGCCGGGTCGACGCCCACGGCGAGGTCGTGCATGACGTCGATGGCGGAGGAGGCGTCGGCCAGCTGGCGGTCGACCAGCCACTGGAGCCACTGGTGGAACCGCCACCGCCCGTACTGCGTGCGCTGGACCTCGGCCACTTCGGGGCCGTCGCGGTGACGGGCGCCCTCGGGCCAGTCCCGCCAGTCGGGACCGTGCTCCTCGGCCAGCACGCAGAACGCTGCGTAGTCGGCCAGCGAGTCGCCCTGGGCCTCCCGCCAGCGGTCGAACTCGGCGTCGCCGGCGAAGCTCGACCAGATCTGCTCGAGGGCCGCCATCTTCAGGCGGAAGACGGCGTCGCGGTCGATGTGGCGCTCGCCGTTGAGCGCCTGCCCGGCCCGGGCCAGCGACTCCAGGTCGTCGAGCGACGCGGCGCCGGGCACGTCCTCCACCCGGAGGTAGAGAGGGTTGCGGAACCGCCGGCTGCTCGGGAAGTACGGGCTGGTCGACTGGGGCAGCGTGGGGTGGGCGGCGTGGAGAGGGTTGACCAGGATCAGGCCGGCGTCGAGCTCCCTGGCCGACCAGCGGCCGAACCGACGCAGGTCGCCCAGGTCGCCCATGCCCCAGCTCGCGGACGAACGCACGGCGTAGAGCTGGATGGCCCACCCCCATGCCGGCGCATGGGTGGGAAGCGGGCAGCGGCCGGGCGAGACGACCAGATCGGCCCCCCGGCCGTCGTCGAGCCCGACCAGGGAGTGGTAGCCGAGGGGGAGGTCGGCGGGGAGCGGCCCCTCGACCCGCACCACCTCGCCGTTCTCGAGGGTGAGGTCGGCCGGCCCGCCGAAGGAGGCCTCACGGCCGGGGCTGAGGAACAGCGTCCGGCCGTCCGGAGGCGAGCCCTCGCCGTCGGTCCCCATGGCCTCCAGCACCCGGCTGGCGGTGTCGGCGCTCACCTCGTGCCAGTCGCCGGCCGCGTCCTGCCACCGCTCCTGCACGCCCCACTCGGCCGCGCCCACCTCAGTGACCGGCCGCGGGGGCGGGCGTCGGGGCGGGCGGCCGGCGGAGGGGCCGGCCGTTGAGCATGACGATCCCTGCGACCGTGAGCCCGCCCCCCAGCAGCAGGCGGAGCTCGAACGGCTCGTCCAGGAAGACGACGCCCACGACCACGGCCACGACGGGCACGAGGTAGGTGACGACCGACGCCACCGTCGGTCCGAGCTCGGCGATCGAGCGGTAGTTGAGGACGTAGGCGATGCCGGTTCCGAACACCCCGAGCAGGCTGATGGCCAGGACCCGGCGAGGGGTGAGGGAGATGCCCTCCCGCGCCGTCGTGATCAGTGCGACCGGGAGCAGCATCGCCGTCCCGGCCGCCAGCTGACCGGTGGCGGCGACCAGCGGGGGGATGCCCACGAGGTGGCGCTTGGTGTAGGCGAACGACACCCCGTACCCGACCCCGGCCAGGACGGCGGCGGCCTCGCCGGCTATCGACGACTCGGCCAGGTCGCCGCCGCCGAGCCCGGCGGCCACGCCCACGCCCACGAAGCCGAGCAGGAGGCCGCCGATCTGGACCGGTCGGAGCCGCTCGCCCAGGAAGGCGGCCACGAAGAGGGCGGCGAACAGCGGGGTCGAGGCGTTCAGGACCGAGGTCAGGGCCGACGAGACGCGCTGCTCACCCCATGCCAGGAGGGTGAAGGGGAGGACGCTCCCCACCAAGGCGACCACTGCGAAGTGCCGCCACCAGACGAGGCCGGCGGGCATCCGCAGCCCCCGCACTCGCAGCACGGCGGCCAGTACGACGAAGCCGAGGAACACGCGAGCGGCGGCGACGGTGGACGGCGTCATCCCCTCCACCGCCACTTTGATGAAGAGGAAGGACCAGCCCCAGATGAAGGCCAGCAGGGCGAGGCGCCGCATGAGGAACCGGAGTCTACGAGCGGCCGCCCGGGTTCCCGACCAGCTTGCGGTACCCGCACAGGGCCGGGCACTCCAGCATCCCGTGCGAAGGCCCCAGCTGCCGGTACGACAGCGGCAGGTCGCAGTTCGGGCACTGGGGTCGCCGGCGCTCCTGGGCGTTGTACCAGCCGAGGATCAGCCAGGGCACGGCCATGAACAGGGGGAGGACGAGGCCGGCGGCGGCCACGCCGGCGGCGGCCAACGCGGTCCGGACGAGGATCCCGAGGACGAGCGTCCCGACGAGGACCATGAGGTACCGCCGCCCCCTTCCCACCTGGGGCAGTCTCCCATGCCGGCTCCCGGAAACAAGGTGGGCGGTACACTGCGCGCTGCCTATGTCGAAGTGGTTGGTGGAGCGCAAGCTGTCCGAGGCCGCCGAGCGGCTTCGTCAGCTGCGCGCCGAGCTCGCGGTGGTCGACGAGCAGCTGGCCTTCCTCGACGACGCGGCGAGCGAGGCCCGGCTCCGGGCCATGGTGTCGGAGACACCCATGGCCGATCGTGAGCACCGGGAAGCGCAGAAGCACGCCGACGCCATGTCCCGCCACCGCAGGCAGCTCGTCTCCCAGATCGGCGAGCTCGAGAGGTCCCAGGACGAGCTCCTCGAGCGGCTGTTCGCCGAGTCGTAACCCGAGTCGAGTGAGCGCAGCGAACGAGACGTGGCCCGGGCTGCCCCCCGGGCGGGGTGGCTGAGTGGCCACGAGAATCGTCATCGCCGAGGACGAGGCCCTCATCCGGCTCGACCTGAAGGAGACCCTCGAGGAGGAGGGCTACGAGGTCGTGGGCGCGGTCGGCCGGGGCGACGAGGCCGTCGAGCTGGTCAAGGAGCTCCACCCCGACCTGGCCATCCTCGACATCAAGATGCCGGGCATGGACGGGATCACCGCGGCCCGCGAGATCACCAGCGCCCGGCGGGCCGCGGTCCTCATCCTCACCGCTTTCAGCCAGCGCGACCTGGTCGAGCAGGCCCGTGACGCCGGCGCCTTCCACTACCTGGTCAAGCCCTTCCAGACCAGCGACCTGGTCCCCGCCATCGAGATGGCCCTCGGTCGTTTCGCCGACCTCCGCGCCCTCGAGGCCGAGGTCGAGGGGACCAAGGAGCGGCTGGAGACCCAGCGCGTCGTGAACCGGGCCAAGGGGATCCTCATGGACCGGGACAAGATGTCGGAGGCCGACGCCTTCTCCTTCATCCAGAGGACGGCCATGCAGCACCGGGCCAAGATGCGCACCATCGCCCAGCAGATCATCGACGGCACCCTGCCCGGCCCCGCGGCCGGGAACCCGCCGCGGTAGCTACACCCGCGCCACGTAGAGCTGGCTGGCCAGCGCCGGCCCCAGGGCGATCGTGCCCTCGCCCAGGTCGAGGGTGAGGGTCCCGTCGGGCGCCTTGGCCCGCACCTCGGCGTCCACGCCGGGCACGAACCCGTGGCTGTCGAGGTAGATGAGGGCGTCGAGGTCGACCTCGACCTGCTCGGTGACCCGTTCGAGCCGGACGTGGTCGCCGGGCTCGGTGGTGGCCAGGGCGGCAAGGTCGCGCTCGGGGCCGCCGGCGCCCGGGATGGGGTTGCCGTGCGGGCAGGTGGCCGGGTTGCCCAGGAGCTCGACGATCCGCTCCTCGACCTCGTCGGAGATGACGTGCTCCCACCGGCAGGCCTCGACGTGGGTCTTGTGCCAGGGCAGCCCGATGACGTCGGTGAGCAGGCGCTCGGCCAGCCGGTGCTTGCGGACGACGCTGATGGCCCTGGCCCGACCCTTCTCGGTGAGGGTGATGGAGCGGCTCTCGATGTCGACCCAGCCCTCGCTCCGGAGGCGCCGGATCATTTCCGACACCGACGGCGCCGACACCTTCATGTGCTCGGCCAGGCGAGCCTGGATGACGGGAATGCCCTCCTCTTCGAGCTCCCAGATGGTCTCCAGGTACTCCTCGAGCGGCGGATGGAAGCCTTCGGCCACGACGACGAGAGTAGCGCCGCAGGTACGATTGAACCGGTGAGAGCCGTCATGCTCGAGGTGCCCCAAGCCCTCCTTGACGAGCGGCGCGCCCGAGGCGCTGACCGCTGGGACGAGATGTGGGAAGGGGAACTGCACATGGTCCCGCCGCCCTCGGACCGGCAGCAGGAGGCCGCCGGTCGGCTGTACCGGGTCTTCGCGGCGATCGCCGAGGCGAAGGGCATGGTGGCTCGCTATGACGGGGGACTTCTCCGTCCGGGGGTCGACGACGACCATCGGGTCCCCGACCGGGTCTACGCCCGTCCCGAGACTCGTTCCGAACAGGCCTCGAGGGCCCGGCCTCCTTGGTCGTCGAGATCCTCTCGCCGCACGACGAGACCTGTCAGAAGCTGGACTGGTACGGGGAGGCCGGCGTGGGCGAGGTGCTGGTGATCGAGCCCGAGACCCGGCGGGTGGAGCTGTTCGCCAACCGGGACGGGCGGATGGCGCCGGTGGAGCCGGTCGTCAGCCGGGCCCTCGCCGTGGGAGCCGAGACGGTCGACGGGAAGCTGCGCCTCACCTGGGAGGGCGGCTCGGCCGGGATCTGATGGCCAAGCTCATGCTCCTCGACGGGAACTCGCTGGCCTACCGCGCCTTCTTCGCCCTGCCCACCAGCCTCGCCCTCGCCTCCGGGCAGGTGACGAATGCGGTCTTCGGCTTCACGTCGATGCTCATCAACCTGCTCAAGGACCACACGCCGGACCAGATCGCGGTCGCCTTCGACCGGCCCGAACCGACGTTCCGGCACGCCCTGGTCGCCGACTACAAGGCCGGCCGGGAGGCGGCGCCCGACATCCTCCGCCAGCAGATGGGCCTCGTCCGCCAGGTCGTCGAGACCCTGAAGATCCCGATCGTGGAGGCGCCGGGCTTCGAGGCCGACGACGTGATCGCCACGCTCGCCACCGAGGCCCGCGACCGGGGTGACGAGGTCGTCGTCGTCACCGGCGACCGTGACGCCTACCAGCTGGTCGAGGACCCCCTGGTCAAGGTCCTCTACAACATGCGGGGCGTGAGCGACTACAGGCTCTACGACGAGGCCGGCATCGAGGAGAAGACGGGCGTCAAGCCGGTCGACTACCCCCAGTACGCGGCCCTCCGGGGCGACACCTCCGACAACCTCCCGGGCGTCCCCGGCGTGGGGCCCAAGACGGCGGCCAAGCTCATCAACACCTACGGCAACCTGGACGGCGTCTTCGCCAACGTGGAGAAGAACACGCCGAAGCTGCGCGAGAGCCTGGCCGCCCACGAGGCCCAGGTGCGGCGCAACGCCACGGCCACCCCTCTGGTCCGAGACGTGCCCCTGGAGGTCGACCTCGACAGGCTGCGCATGGGCCAGTGGGACCCTGACGCGGTCAGGGAGCTGTTCCGGTTCCTCGAGTTCAACACGCTGTACCCCCGCTTCGTGGAAGCCACCGGCGCGGCGGCGCCCCCGCCCGTGGCCAGCGAGAAGCTCGACGTCGCCGTCCGGCGGGTGGGCACCCGGGAGGAGGCGGCCAAGGTCGTGGCTCAGGGCGGCGTGTGCCTGGCCGCGGCGTGGGAGGGGGAGGAGGGTCGCAGCCCGCTGCTGGGCCTGGCTCTCGTCGTCGAGGGAAGCGTCGAGGAGGCGCACTGGATCCCCTGCGACCTGCTGCCCGAGGAGTTCGGCTCGTTCTCGGCCCACAACGCCAAGGCCCTCATGCGGGCCCTCGACCTGCGGGCCATCGACCTGCGCCGCCTCGACCTCGACACGGCCATCGCCGCCTACCTGCTCGACCCGGCCGAGACCCAGTACCTGCTCGAGGACCTGGCCCTGCGGTTCCTCGGCCTCGACATCACCTCGCCCGACGCCCCGCCCCCCGGCCAGCTCGACCTGTCCGGGACGGCGCCCGACCCGGCCGAGGACGCGGCCCGCCGGGCCCTGGCCGTGGCCCGCCTGGCGCCCGCCCTGTCCAAGGCCCTCGACAGTCGCGGCCTCCGCCGGCTGTACGAGGAGATCGAGCGGCCGCTGGTGCGGGTGCTGGCCCGCATGGAGAAGGTGGGCGTGCGGGTCGACGTCGACCTCCTCCGGCGCATCTACGACGGGCTGGTCGCCGAGAGCGCCCGGCTCGAGGAGGAGATCCAGGAGCTGTGCGGCAAGCGTTTCCTGGTCAACTCCACCCTCCAGCTGCGCAAGGTCCTGTTC
>DATAAD010000133.1:0-43290 GCA_036260295.1 Acidimicrobiales bacterium
CGTAGGAACGCCTGGAGCTCCTCGGCGGTGGTGGTAGGGCCGGTGTCCTCGCCGAGTACCGGCTCGGCGTCGAACAGCCGTTGGGATCAGGCGACGCTGCGCTGAAGGTCGCTGACCGTCAGTGCGACGTCTCCGATGCCGGGGAAGGTGGTATCAGGCATGGTTCTCCTTCGCGTTGGACGATGCCGCCGGTGGTTGGTGCACTGTCAGCTGGAAGACGTCAGGACGGGCGTAGTGACCGATTGGGTCGAACTCGCGGCGGGCGGCGGTTAGCGCCGACAGGTCGATGCTGGCGATGAGGATGCCAGCCTGTTCGGTAAGGGGTCCGGCGAGGACGGTGCCGTCGGGCCCGACGACGGCGGTGTTGCCGCGAGCGAGCCAGTCGTCGTCGTGATGGAGGGGATAGAGCTCATCGGCGCCCGGCAGTGAACGGGGGACGTCTCGGCTGTGTAGGCAGGTGTTGGTCCCGACGACAAACACCCGGCCCTCCCGTGCGACGTGGCGCAGTGTGGACACCCACGAGTCGGAGTTGTCCCATGTCGGGGCGAGGAGGATGTCAACGCCCTGCTGGTACATCGCCGCCCGGGCGAGCGGCATCAGGTTCTCCCAGCAGATCAGCCCGCCGATTCGACCGAACTCGGTGTCGACGACGGTGAGGGTGGAGCCGTCACCGCAACCCCACACGGTGCGCTCACCGCCGGTGGGCAACAGCTTTCGGTGCACCCCCGCAACCGCGCCGTCGGGGCTGAGGTACAGCAGCGAGTTGTACAGGGTCCCGGACCCGGTCCGCTCGCTGACCCCGACAGCCACCCACGCGCTGGCCTCGGCCGCCGCGGCACCGAGCGCGTCGGTGGTGGGGCCCGGGATGTCGACGGCCTGGTCATAAAGCCGCTCGTACCAGTCGTGGTCCTTCCAGGCCGGGAGCCGCCAGACCCAGTCCGGGTAGCCGGGCACGATCGCTTCCGGGAGCGCGATCAGGCCGGCCCCTGCGGCACCAGCCTCCTTGATCGAAGCAACCAGCCGCTCGACCGTGGCCTCGCGGTCGAGGAAGACCGGCGTGGGCTGCACCGCAGCCACCGTGAGCGAGGTCGAGGTACTCACTTCGTCCCCGATGCGACGAGCAGCTCACAGGGGCCGACGAAGCCGTCAGCGGTTTCGAACCGCCCGAGCGCGGTCGCGATCTCTTCCCACACCGTCGATCGCTCGGCCTCGGGGATTCCGGAGAGCATCTGGTGCAGCGCCCCGAAGGACTCGCGCTCGAACTGTACGCACGCCGCCGCCGACGGAAGCCGCAGGGGTGACGGGACGACGTCGACGGTGATGTCACGGAACCCGGCGTCGGCGAGCGCGGCTTCGAGCGCGCCAGGGGCACCCAGGCTGAACGGGCCGGGTTGACCCGGCAGCGGTGCGGGCAGCTGTGCTCGCTCCCGGATGATCGACACCGGGACCGAGAAGAACTGGTTGCGGTCCGCGGTCGAGTACACGATCGCGGCGATCCGCGCGCCGGCGCGGAGCACGCGGTGCATTCCGGCGAGCGCTCGCCGCTGGTCGGGAAAGTAGATCAATCCAAGGCGGGAGATCACGGCATCGAACGACCCGGTGGGAAGCTCCTCGAGGTGCTCGCCGTCGGCCTCGAGTGTCTCGACGTTCGTCAGCCCCGCCTCCGCCGCCGCCTTGTTGGCGTGGGTCAGGATGGTGGCGGAGATGTCCGTGGCGACCACCTTGCCGGTCGAGCCGGCCCGTCGGGCGGCGGCCAGGCTCTGGCCTCCGGCGCCGGCCGCGACGTCGAGCACTCGGGATCCGTCGGTTACGGCGGCTCGGTCGAGCATCCTCTCCGTCGCCTCGCCGAGCCAGGCCTCGAGAGTCGGGCCCCACCGGTGCCAGGCCTCGGCGGCGTCTTCCCATTGCTGGCGTGTCGTGGTCTTGTACAGGATCGGATCAAAGGTCATCGGGGCGTCTCCTTCAGTCGTTGGCTTGTCAGGTGGGCTGTGGCGAGGTTGTCCTCGATCGTGCGGAGAAGGGGGGTGCTTCGGATCGACCGATACACGGAACACGGCGATCGCTGGTCGGTGCAGCCGTGCCGCCTCCCGGTCGTCGCCTCCCGGCGCGGGACGGTGCCGAGCGTGGTCAGGGATCGACGGCGATGCGGGCATGGGCTGCCTAGGCCGCCATCACCAGGGCGGTTGACGACACCGCGGTGGCGAGGGCGAGGCGAACGGTGGCTCGCCGGATGCGGCTCGTCGTCGGCTCGTTCTGTTCCGTGGTGGTTCGCATGCCTCGATCATCCCGATCGCACCCGTCGCGGTCATGAGAGCGGGGTCCCTTTGTGGGCGTCGTCCGCTTGGGACGCGTGGGACCTGGCTCCCACGCGTCGGTGCACGGCGGGAAGAATGACGGTCGGATGGCTAGGGGAGAGACGCTGTTCGGGCGCGAGGGACCGCACGGGCGGTTGCGCGATCTGCTCGCCCGCACGGCGGCCGCCACCCGATCGATGGCGCTGGTCAGCGGCCCAGCGGGCATCGGGAAGTCGTCCTTGGTGCGGACGGCGGTCGCCGATGTCGAGGTGCTCGGGTGGGGAACCTGCGTCGAGGCGGTCGCGGCGCCCGGGTACTGGCCGTGGCAGCACGCCCTCGATGGTGTCGCCGCCGCCATCGGCCCGTATGCCGTGTCGGCGTCCGCCGCCGAGGACGCCCCCCTGCTTGCCCTGATCGGCCGGTCCTTCGGCCCCGCGTCTCCGTCGGAGGGGTCCGAGCGCGACCGGCTGCTGCTGATGGACGCGGTGAGCCGGTGGCTGGTCCGGGTCGCGCGCGAGCACGGACCGGTCGTGGTCGTGCTCGACGATCTCCAGTGGGCGGACGAGTCGTCACTCGCGCTGCTCGAGTTCGTCGCCCGGGATCCCGCGCCGGCCGCGGTTGCCCTCGTCGGCTGTTACCGCCACGACGAGCTCGCCACGTCGGCGCGCCGCCGCCTGTCGCAGCTGGCTATGTCGGCGACCAGCATCGAGCTCGGCGGGCTCGACCGAGACGCCGTCGAATTGCTCGCCGCCGAGATCGCCGGTCCCCTCGGCGCGGTCGAGGTCGACGACCTCTTCCGGCGGGCTGGCGGCCACCCGGTCTTCACCCGGGAGCTGGCCCTATTGGCCCGGGACGCTTCGGGCGGGCACCGCCTCCCGGCGGCCGTGCGCGACGCCATCGAACACCGGGTGGCCCGGCTGCCCGCCGAGACCCGCGAGGTGCTGGAAGTGGCCGCCGTAGCCGGCAACGCCATCGCCGCCGACGTGGTCGCCTTCGCCGCGACCCTCCCGCGAGCCGCGCTCGACGAGACCCTGGACGCCGCCTTGATGGCTGGCATCGTCACCGTTGACACCGATGACCGGCTCCAGTTCGCCCATGACCTGTACCGGGAGACGATCGCGGCGGCCGTCCCCGCCGATCGCCGGGTGCGCCTGCACCAGCAGCTCGGTACCGCCCTTGAAGCGCACGCGGCCCGGGGAGTGGTCGTCCCCCCGGCCGATCTCGCCCACCACTTCACAGCGGCGGTGCCCGCCGGTGAGGCGTCCCGGGCCGCCCGATGGGCGTTGGCGGCGGCAGCGGCCGACGTCGAATCGCTCGCCTTCGGTGAGGCAGCCGCGCACCTCAGGCGGTGGCGAGAGTCGCTGGGGGCATCACCGGCTGCCGTCGACCCACGCGAGCACGCGACCGTCCTCCTCGCCGAGGCCGACGCCCTCGCCCGCGCCGGCACGATCGAGGAGGCCCGCGCCAGGTTGCGCTCGGCGCGCGCCCTCACCGCCGCCGAGCCCCTCGTCGACCTGCGGGCCGAGATCGCGCTCGCCTTCGCCGACCTCGGCGCCCGCTTCGCCATGCGCCGCGACGAGGTGGTGCGGGATCTCGAGGACGCGGTGGCCGGAGTGGAGGGCGTGGACCTCGATCTCGAGGCCCGGCTGACTGCGCGACTGGCTCGGGAGCTGCAGCACTCGGTCGCAGCCGACCGCCCCCGAGCGGGACCGCTGAGCGAGCGGGCCATCGCGCTCGGGCGGGCGGGTACGGATCCGGACACGCTTGTGACGTGCCTGCTCGCCCGCCACGACGTCCTCTGGGTGCCCGGCTCACCGGCCGAGCGGATCGACCTCGCTCGCGAGATCGTGGCCGTGGCGGAACGCTCGGGCGCCGTCGAGCGCGCCGCCGAAGGCAACCTGCTGCTGGCCAACGCCCTGCTGGAGAGCGGCTCGGCGGCGTTCCAGCCTGCTCTCGACGAGAGCCTCCGGTTGTTCGACCAGCTCGGCCAGCCCCGTCACCGCTACACCGCGGCCACCCGGCGAGCGGCGCTCCTGCTGCTGCGGGGCGACCTCGACGCCGCCGAGGCCGCCATCGACGATGCCGCCGACCTCGGCTCGTCGATCCGGGAGCCCGACGCGGAGAACGTGCGCATGTCGCAGCGACTGGAGTTGGTCCGCGCCCGCGCCCGACCCGAGGGCCTCCGCGAGTTCGCCGACGCAGCCGTCGCACACTGGACGGGGGCGCCGATCCACGCCCACGCGGTGGCGGCCGGCTTCTGCGCCCGGTCCGACGACCTGCCGGCAGCGCGCCGCCACGCGGCGATCGTGGCCGACCTCGGGACGTGGCGCGCCGACCGGTCCTACCTCTGGTCCGTCTTCGTGCGGGAGTTCGCCGTGGCCGCGATCGCACTCGACGACCACGCCCTGTGCCAGGAGCTCCTCGCCGACCTCGCCCCCATCGCCGCCACGTGCGGCGTCAACGGCGCCGTCGTCGCGTTCGCCGGCAGCCACGGCCACGTGGCCGGGCTGCTGGCGTCGCACCTCGGCGTCGCCACCGCCGACCCCTTCCTTGCTGACGCCGACGCGGTGTACGAGCGACTCGGCGCCAACGCGTACCTCGCCGACCTCCGGGCGTTGCCGCAGAAGACGACAGGTCGCCGTGGACGTCCGTTCCCCGGCCTGACCGCCCGCGAGGAAGAGGTGCTGGTCCTGATCGCCAGGGGGCTCTCGAACGACGACATCGTGGCCGAGCTGGTGGTGAGTCCCGCGACCGTGCGCAATCACATAACCCGCATCTTCCAGAAGCTGCACGTGCGCAACCGGGCGCAGGCGATCGTGCTCGCCCGTGAAGCCGGACTTGCTTGATTCGGCAACGTCACTGGCCCGAGGGTGACGGAGGTGCGTCCGGTCACGCGCGACGAGCTCGCCGTCGTCCTGGTCTGATCCGCCGCATCCCCGACAGCCGTACCGGACGGTCGTACATCTGACTGGTCGGTCGCACGTGGAGCTCGAGTGGTTGGTCACGAGCCTGTTCGTACAGCCGACTTGGACGGTCGAGTGGTTCGTCTCCATGGGAGCGGTGACGCGTCGAGATCGTGACCGACGGCGGGCGGTCCCCGGTCACCGCTTACGGCGACCGTCGAGGTACAGCAGGAGCTCGTGGGCGACCTGCTGGATCTCGGTGTGGTACCACTCGGCGGCGCGGTAATAGCAGGCGACGAGGCCCATGCGGTGGAGGCGGCGGAAGTCGCCGTACACGAAGGCGTAGCGAGCCTTCGTCTCCTCGGGGGCGCCCTCGGTCAGGCCCAGGTGCCACTCGCCGTACTCCCCCCAGGAGTGCGAGGCCAGGAAGGCGTTCCTCTCGGCGGCGGTTGGTTGGACGTCGGCCCAGCGGCTCCGCAGGACGTACTGCCGGGCGTCGATCAACGACCTCGCCTTGGCGACACCGGCCTCGTTCACCTCGTAGGACGCCACGTGCGGGCCGACGTTAGCGTGACCGTCCCTCTCGACCTGCGCCTGCCGCTGGGCGTCCACCGGCTGGTGACGATCGTGGGGCCCGGCGGGGGGGGGAAGACCCCGCTGGCGACCGCCGACGCCTCCTGACCGAGGACCGCACACCCTGGACGACGTGCTGCGCGCCTTGGGCGACGCCCACGCCGCGGCGTCGGGGCCGACCTCGTCACACCGCTCGCCGTCCATGTCGAGGGGGGCCGAGCGGGTGTGGCGCGCCGCCGGTTGCGCGGCCCGGCCTCGCGTCCCTCGATCGCGGAGTTTTGTTCAACCACGTGGTTGACAACACCACTCCGTCGTCGTAGATTGTCATCAACCAGGAAGTTGAATAACGAAAGGACAGGTTGTGGCGGCTGATCAGCTCTCCCGGGTGTTCTCGGCCCTGGCCGACCCCATCCGGCGCGACATGGTGGCCCGCCTCGCGGTCGGCGACGCCACGGTCAACCAGCTGGCCGAGCCGTACGACGTCACCGTCCAGGCCGTGTCCAAGCACCTCAAGGTGTTGGAGGACGCCGGCCTGGTGAGCCGAAGCCGGGAAGCCCAGCGCCGCCCGGTCCACCTCGAAGCGGAGGTCTTCGACCTGATGACCAAGTGGATCGAGCGCTACCGGCGCCAGGCCGAGGAGCGGTACCGCCGCCTCGACGACGTCCTCCGGCGGATGCCGGACGACGTGGAACCCGTACCACCGACCCAGGAAGGAGCAGTGCAATGACCATGACCACCACCCACGAGACCGAGATCACCCTCGACTCCGACGTCCCCCTCGTCCGCATCACGCGCGAGTTCGACGCCCCGCCGGAGAAGGTCTTCCGGGCCCACACCGACCCCGACCTCGTCGTCCAGTGGCTCGGACCTCGGGACCTGGAGATGAGGATCGACCACTACGACTGCCGCACCGGCGGCTCCTACCGCTACCTGCACACGCGGGGCGAGGAGCAGTACGGCTTCCGTGGCTGCTTCCACGACGTCCGCCCCGGCGAGCTGATCGTCCAGACCTTCACCTTCGAGGGGATGCCGGACAGTGTGGCCCTGGAGAAGCTGGTCTTCGAGGACCTGGGCGACGGCCGCACCCGGCTGGTCGCCACCTCCCTGGTCGACTCGTTCGAGGCTCGTGACGCCTTCGTGTCCAGCGGCATGGAGGAGGGGATCATCCAGGGATACGAGCGCCTGGACGAGGTGCTGGCCGCCTGAATCTCCTTGGGGCCGGCGGAGGGACCGTCCCTCCGCCGGCCGGCCTCGTCACCGGAGGCCGCCGGCGATGAGCACGGCCCCGAAGGCGAAGAACAGAAGGGCGGCGCCGACCCTGATCAGGCGCTCGGGCAGGCGGGCGCCCAGCTGGCTGCCGACGGCGATGGCCAGGGCGTCGGCGGCCACCATGCCGAGCGTCGACCCCGCCCACGTGCCCAGCGCGCCCTCGGTGGTGGCCAAGGTCACGGTGGCCAGCATCGTCTTGTCGCCCAGCTCGGCCAGGAAGAAGGCCGCGCTCGCCGCCATCACCGCCGAGCGGCTGGACCGGTCGACCCGGGCCGCCTCCTCGGGGCTCAGCTCGTCGCCCCGGAGCGTCCACACGCCGAACCCGAGAAAGGCGATGCCCGCGATGACCGAGATGGTGTCCGTGGGCAGCGAGGCACCGACCACCGCGCCCACCACGACCGACAGGGCG
Source organism: Acidimicrobiales bacterium (assembly GCA_036260295.1). GTDB lineage: Bacteria > Actinomycetota > Acidimicrobiia > Acidimicrobiales > AC-14 > CADCTB01. The sequence goes on from DATAAD010000133.1 coordinate 7,449, forward strand.
TGGACGACGGCCGTGGCCAGGGTGATCCCGACGAGCACGGGGACGGCCGGGTACCGGGTGGCGAAGGCCAGGGCCATGAGCTGGCTCTTGTCGCCCAGCTCGGCGACGAAGATGACGCCGAAGCTCAGCAGCAGTGCATCCACGGGTGGTTCGTCCTCTGGCCGGTCGGCGGCGTTCTGGGCACCCGAGCCTGGCAAGGTTGGCGCCCCATGGCGAACTCGGCGGCCACGACCGGGACGAGATCAAGCGACGGGCCTCGATGTCGTGGAGAGCCCGGGCGTGCCGGTCAGCGTGCCGTGAACCGCCGGGCGACGACCCGGGCGATGGCGGTGAGCACGAAGACGAGGACGATCAGGGTGAGAGCCGCTCCCCACGCCCGGTCGACGGCGGCGTCGAATGGCTGACGGGCGTTCACGAAGATCTGGGTCGACAGTGCGGTGTTGGTGCCCTCGAGCAGGCTCGGGTTGGCGGCGTTGACCGTGCCGATGGTGAACAGCAGAGGCGCGGTCTCGCCCGCGGCCCGGGCCACCGCGAGCAGTGCCCCGCTCACGATGCCCGAAAGTGCGGCCGGGAGGACCACGGTGAGGATCGTGCGCGAGGTACGGGCGCCCAGGGCCGCGCTGGCCTCCCGCAGTGCCGTCGGCACGAGCTGCAGCGCAGTCTCGGCCGACCGGATCACGATGGGGAGCATGAGGCAGGCGAGTGCGAGAGCGCCGGCGACGCCCGTCTGCCCGTAACGCAGGACCCAGACGGTGTAGACGAACAGGCCCATGACGATGGACGGGACGCCGGCCATCACCTCGGAGAGGAAGCGGATGGCGCCGGCCAGCCGTCCCCTGCCTCCGTACTCGTTGAGGTAGATGGCGGCCAGCACCCCCATCGGCACGGCCATCGCCGTGGCCGCCCCGGTGATCAGCAGGGTGCCCAGCACCGCCGGGCCCATGCCCGGGCCGGGAAGGCGGGAGCTGATGGGAATCTCGCGGGTGAGGAAGTCCCAGTCGACGATGCCCCCGCCCCGCTTCACCAGGTACACGACGACGAACGCCAGCGGTACGGCCGCCACGAGTACCGACATCCAGATCGACACCGTCGCTGCCCGGTTCCGGAGGCGCCGGCCCCTGCTCACGGTCCCTAGGACGAGGCTGCTCACCGCTCGCCGGCTCGACGGCGGACGATCATCCGGGCCGCGACGTTGACCACGATGCTGAGGGCGAAGAGCTCGGCACCCAGGGCGATGAGCGCGGCGCGGTGGATGCCGCCCGCCTCGCCGAACTCGTTGGCGATGACTGCGGCCATGGAGTCGCCGGAGCCGAACAGCCGTGCCGAGATTTGCGGACTCGAGCCGATGACCAGGGCGGCGGCGATCGTCTCCCCCATGGCCCGCCCGAGGCCGAGCAGGACGGCCGCGACGATTCCGGCCCGGCTGTGGGGGAAGACGGCGGCCCGGATCATCTCCCACCGGGTGGCGCCCAGCGCGTACGCGGCCTCCTTGGCCATGGTCGGCACGGTGTCGAACACCTCAGTGGTGACCGACGTCACGATCGGGATCACCATGAGGGCGAGGATGATCCCGCCGGTGAACAGGCTGCGACCGGTCGACGGGCCGGCCAAGAGGTTGGACAGGACCGGGACCGGTGACGTCACGTCGCTCACGGTGTCGTAGATGCGGGAGATCCAGGGGGCGAGCACGATCACGCCCCAGAGGCCGTAGACCACAGAGGGAACGGCGGCCAGGAGGTCGACCAGCGAACCGACGGCCCGGCTCAGGCGACGAGGGGCCACGTCGGACAGGAACAGGGCGATCCCCACGCTGACCGGCGCGGCCAGGACCAGGGCGACGACGGCCGTGACGACGGTGCCGTACACGAACGGGAGCGACCCGAAGACCTCGGCGCTGGGCGCCCACCGGGTGGAGGTGAAGAAGCGCAGCCCCTCGTGGGGGAACGCGGGCCACGCCTCGCGTACCGTGGACCAGGCGATGAGGGCCAGGATCACGAGCACGAGGAGCCCGCATCCCAGGCTCAGGCCCCGGAAGACCCGGTCGCTCAGACCCGCCCGGCCCGGGCTGGTGACGGCGCCGGGCCGGGTGGGGTCGGCGGAAGCCGTGTTCGTCGTCATCGGGGTGGCTCGCCCGTTCAGGCCACCGGTACGGCGATGCTCTCCAGCTGGGTGAGCGCCTTGTCCCGCAGGCTGGTCGGAAGCGGGGCGTAGTCGACGTCCTTGGCCAGCGCCTGGGCGTCGGTGAGCATGTACCGGAGGAACGACCTGATGGCCTCGCCCTTCACCCTGTCGGGCTGGTTCTTGTAGACGAGGATCCACGTCGGGGCGGTGATCGGATAGGCGTCGGCGCCGTCGGCGTCCAGCGGGCTGTACGAGAGGTCGGCGTTCACCTGGGCCCCTCCCAGGGCGGCGGTGGCCCCGTCGACGCTGGCCGCCACGGCCGTGCCCGACTTGTTCTTCACCTTGGCGAACTGGAGACCGGAGGCCTTGGCGTCGGAGAGGTCGACGTAGCCGACGGCGCCAACCGTGCTCTTCACGATCTGGGCCACACCCTGGTTGCCGTTGCCGGCCTGGGTGTCGGCCGGCCACTCGACCGTCGATCCCCACTTCAGCGTCCATGTCCCCGGCGCCGCGGCGACCAGGTACCTGGAGAAGTTCTCGGTGGTGCCGGAGCCGTCGGAGCGGCGGGCGACGGTGATGTTCGTCGAAGGAAGCCGGACGCCGGGGTTCAGGGCGGCGATGGCCGGGTCGTCCCACGTCTTCACCTGGCGCTGGAAGATCCGGGCGATGGTGTCGGCGTCGAGGGTGAGGTCCCGGACGTCGCCCAGGTTGTAGGAGAGGGTGATGGGCGCGGCGACCGTGGGGACGTAGAGGAACTCGCCCTTGTACTTGGCCGCGTCGGCGGGGTCGACGAGCCCGTCGGACCCGGCGAAGTCGACCACCCCGTCCTGGAGCGCCTGGCGCCCGGCGCCCGAGCCGGTGGCGTTGTAGTTGACGGTCACGCCGGGCTGGACCTTCTTGTAGCCGGCGATGACCACCTCGTAGAAGCCCTTGGGGAACGTGGCGCCGGACGCGTTCAGCGTCGCCGACAGGCGGGGTTCGGTGGTTGCCGTCCCTCCGCCGCCCGTCGCCGGGGTGCCGGCGTCGTCGTCACCGCTCCCGGCACAGGCGACGGCGAACAGCGCCAGCGCGACCAGCGCGGCGATGGGACCGGCGGAACGGATGGAGCGTCGTCGCATCCCTGATACCTCCTTTCATGGTCGGACAGGACCGAAGGTAAGGAGCGCTCCTTTCCGGGGAGTGGCGGATGGGTGGATCCCAGGTGAACGCGACGTGAAACCCAGCGATGACGCCCACCGTTCGCCCGGCGTTCACCTGACGGTCCGCTCGCCGTCACCGTCGCTCGGTACCTTGGCGTCGAGGGACCATGACCGACAGCGGGCTGTTGACCGAAGTGACCGGACCGCAGGCCGACCTCGTTCGGCGGCCGGCCGCAGCCGTTGCCCAGACCGGGCTCCCCGAAGGCGACGTGGTGTTCGAGCTGGACCGGCTCAGCGTCTACTACGGGGCGCTCCCGGCCGTGCGTGACGTCAGCCTCGACATCCGCGGAGCGCGGATCTCCGCGTTCATCGGCCCGTCGGGCTGCGGCAAGACGACCCTGCTGCGGAGCCTCAACCGGATGCACGACCTCACGACCGGCGTCCGGGTCGAGGGCGGGCTCCGCTACCACGGCGAGAATCTCTACGGGCCCGACGTCGACCCCGTGGTCGTGCGCCGCCTGGTCGGCATGGTGTTCCAGCGCCCCAACCCGTTCCCGAAGTCGATCTACGACAACGTCGCCTTCGGCCCGAGGACCGCCAAGCTGCCCGTCGACCTCGACGAGTGCGTCGAGCAGGCGCTGCGCAAGGCCGCCCTCTGGGACGAGGTGAAGGACCGGCTCAAGACGTCGGCGACCCAGCTGTCCGGCGGGCAGCAACAGCGCCTCTGCATCGCCCGGGCCCTGGCCGCGCAGCCCGAGGTCATCCTCATGGACGAGCCCTGTTCCGCCCTCGACCCCGTTGCCACTCTCCGGATCGAGGATCTGATGCAGGAGCTCAAGGCGGACTACACGATCGTCATCGTCACCCACAACATGCAGCAGGCCGCTCGGGTGAGCGACATGACGGCGTTCTTCACCACCGGGGTGGACGCCGAGGCCGACCGGCGCGCCGGGGTCCTGGTCGAGTTCGACCGCACCGAGAAGATCTTCACCAGTCCGTCCGACCCGCGGACCGAGGCCTACGTCAGCGGTCGGTTCGGTTGACGACGGCCGGGCCGGGTCCCACCACGCCCCGGAGATGGTCTCATGGTGGACGTGGGCTACATGCTCACCGACGACGCGAGCGCCTGGCCGCCGAGATCAGCTGGGCGTACCTGCAGGCGCTGCCGGAACCGTCGTCGAACGCTCACGGTGACATGCTGGGCCGATGGCGACGCAGCCCATCCCGGCGGTGTTCTTCGGTCACGGCAGCCCCATGAACGCCCTCGAGCGCAACCGGTACACCGAGGCGTGGCGGGCGTTCGGGACCTCCGTCCCCCGCCCCCGGGCCATCCTCATGGTGTCGGCCCACTGGTACATCAACGCCACGGCCGTGACGGCCATGGCCCGGCCCCGGACCATCCACGACTTCTACGGCTTCCCCGAGGAGCTGTTCGCGGTGGAGTACCCGGCCCTCGGGGACCCCGAGCTGGCCGACGAGGTCGCGGAGGTGGTCAAGCCCACCTGGGTGGGCGCCGACTACGACAGCTGGGGGACCGACCACGGGACCTGGTCGGTGCTGTGCCACGCCTTCCCCGGCGCCGACGTCCCCGTCGTCCAGCTGGCCATCAACGCCATGAAGCCGTTCGACTATCACTTCGACCTGGGCGCCCGCCTCGCCCCGCTGCGGGAGCGGGGCGTCCTGGTCGCGGCCAGCGGGAACATCGTCCACAACCTGCGGGGCATCGACGTGGGGATGTCCGACCGGGGCTTCGACTGGGCCCGGCGCTTCGACGAAGCGGCCCGCGCCCTCCTGGCCGAGGCGCCCGACACCGTCGCCGGCCTGGAGCACCACCGGGACTTCCGGGTGGCGGCGCCGACGCCCGACCACTTCATCCCCCTGCTGTACCTGGCCGGGCTGGCCGCGGCCGCCGGTCGCCCGGCCGACGTGCTGGTCGACGGGTACGCCTACGGGTCCGTGTCGATGACGTCATACACCGTCGACCTGGACGGCGCGGTCGACGACCGGGGTACCGCCGAGCCGGCGCCGGTCCCCGATCCGGCGGTGGTCGCCACTGACGACACCAACATGTGACGCCGCCATCCCTCGTGTCGCTCGCCGTCACCGGGCCCCGGCCGCCCGGCTGGGCGCCGCGGTACCCTGTGCCGGTGCGGTCGGCCACGGCTCGGCGCTTCGCCCTCGTGGCCGCCATGGTCGTCTCGGTGCCTTTCTGGTTCCGGGCGGTTTCGGCGGTGGACGCGCCGGCGCCCGCCGACGGCCTCTTCGTCGGCATGGCGGTCACGGCCACGGTCCCGGCCCCCGCCATCCGCCGGATCGCCGACCCGTGGCCTTCCTCGGCGTCGGCCCACGGGGTGCCCATCGCGCCCATGGCCACGCTGCTGGCCCTGCTCCTCCTGGCCCGGTGGGCCCGGCTCTGCGCCGCCCCCACGGGGGTCTCGCCGCTGGCCCGGCGCCGACACGTCATCGCCCTCCGGGCCCCGCCGGCGGCCGCACCCTTCCTCATCATTTCGTAGTACGGCCCCGCGCCTGGCGCGGGTCCGGGGAGTGCAGCCGATTCCGACATCCGGTCCGCAGGAGGGAACACGTCCCATGTCCGCACGCCGCTCGTTCCGCAGGCGTCTTCGCTACAGGTTCGACACGCTCCTGGCCAGGGGCACCGTCATGGTCATCCTCTGGCTGGGCCTCATCACCGCCGCGGTGGTGCTGGTCACCGGCACCCTGCTCTCGGTCCTCGACATCGCCGTCCACGGCCACCAGGTGGGCATCATCGAGGGCATCTGGCAGAACATGCTGCGGAGCTTCGAGCCCGCAGCCATGGAGGCCGACCGGGGGTGGCCCCTGCGGCTCCAGTCACTGTTCGTCGTCCTCTTCGGCATCTTCGTGGTGAGCTCGCTCATCGGCCTCATCGCCAGCGGGATCGAGCGGCGGGTCGACGAGCTGCGCAAGGGCCGCAGCGAGGTCCTCGAGCAGGGCCACGTGCTCATCCTGGGCTGGTCCGAGAAGATCTTCCCGGTCATCGCCGAGCTGGTCCTGGCCCACAAGGGCCGGGGGGACAGCGTGATCGTGGTCCTGGCCGACCACGACAAGATCGAGATGGAGGACGCCATCCGGGCCCGGGTGCGCCACCCCGGGCACACCCGGATCGTCGTCCGCAGCGGGGATCCGTCGAACCCGGCCGACCTGGCCCTGGTCAGCCCCTACGAGAGCCGGTCGGTGATCGTCCTCGGCAACAACCACATGGACGGGGACGCCCAGGTGATCCGATCCGTGCTGGCCCTGATGGACGACGAGGACCGCTTCCAACGCCTGCGGGTGGTGGCCGACTGCGCCCTGCCGGAGAACGCCGCCGCGCTGCGGGAGGCGTCCGGGGGTCACGCCATCGCCATCGCCTCGTCTGAGCTCATCGCCCGGGTCACCGCCCAGGCCTGCCGCCACACCGGCCTCGGCACCGTCTTCCAGGAGATCCTCGACTTCGGCGACGTCGACGTCTACTTCCACAAGGACGACCGGCTGGTCGGCAAGCGCTTCGGGGACCTGGTCCTTTCCTACGAGCGGGGCGCGCCCATCGGCATCCGGTACCCGGACGGGACCGTCGACCTCAACCCGCCCGACGACTACGTGATCGACGGCGAGGACACGCTCGTCATCATCACGTACGACCCGCAGGACGTGGTGCTGCGCTCCGAGCCGGTCCGGCCCGAGCTGCCGCCTCCGGGCCGGGGGGCGGCCGCCATGCCGCCGACCCGGCTGCTGCTGGTCGGGTGGAACCCGCTGGCTCCCAAGATCGTCGCCGAGCTCGACCGGTGGGTGCCCGAGGGGTCGAGCATCCGGGTCCTCGTCGACGAGACGCTGGTCAGCGAGTCGGAAGTCATGGTCCAGGGCCTGGAGCGGTTGTCGCTCACGGTCACGACGACGTACGCCTCGGCGCCCCACAAGGTGGCGGAGCTGTGCACGGCGGAGCAGTACGACCGGGTGGTCGTGCTCTGCTATCGCAGCCTGCCCGCCGAGGAAGCCGACGCCCGCGCCCTGATGACCCTGCTCCAGCTGCGTCAGTTCCGCCAGGACAACCCCGAGCTCGCCAACCGGATGAGCGTGCTCACCGAGGTGCTCGACATCCGCGACGTCCAGCTGGCCCGGGTGGCGGGCGCCGAGGACTTCATCGTCAGCGAGCGCATCACCGCCCTGATGCTGGCCCAGCTGGCCGAGGTCCCGGAGCGGGAGAAGGTCTTCGACGACCTGTTCGAGACCTGGGGCTCCGAGGTCGGCATGCGGCCCGTCTCCGACTACGCCGTCCCCCAGCCGGGCCTGCCGTACGCCGCCTACGTAGCCGCCGCCCACCGGGAGGGGCACCTGGCGATCGGCTACCGCTCGAGCGGGGCCCAGGGCAAGGACCTGGCCAGTGCGATCCACCTCGACCCCCCCAAGTCCGCGCCCGTCGACCTGGAGCCGGACGACCGCCTGATCATCGTGGTGAGCCGCCAGGCCGACGCGGCCATCGCCCCCGCCGCCGAGGCCGCTCGGGCGTTCGAGGGGACAGGAGCGGCAGGCTAGACGGCGGCCACCGGGGCGGCGGTGGCGGCAGCTGCGGCCGCCTCCGCCTCGGCGTGGTGCCGGCAGGCCCGCCGCAGGGCCATGCCGCCGAAGACGGCGGCGATGGTGGATGCGGCGAGCACGCCGAGCTTGGCCGCGTCCTGGAGGGGGCCGGCGTCGAAGGCCAGCTCGGCCACGAACAGGGACACGGTGAAGCCGATGCCGGCCACCGCGGCGATCCCGAGCATCATCGACCACGACGCCCCCTCGGGCAGGCGGGCGATGCCGGCGCGTGCCGCCAGCCAGGCCGCGCCCGTGATCCCCAGCGTCTTGCCCACCACCAGGCCGAGGATCACGCCGAGGGACACCGCACCGGCACCCGGGGCGTCGAACGCGTCGGCTCTGATCACCACGCCGGCGTTGGCCAGGGCGAAGATGGGGACGATCAGGAAGCTCGACCACGGGTGCAGCACGTGGGCCAGGCGCTCGGCGGGCGAGACGGCGTGCCTGGCCAGCCTGGTCATCTGCTCGAGCTGGTGGGTCGTGGGCTCGTCGTGCAGGTCGGCGGCCCAGTCCCGCGCCACCGACGCCGGCAGGTAGTTGGTCGCCGGCGTGAGGAGCCCGAGCACGACGCCGGCAATGGTGGCGTGCACACCTGAGGCGTAGGTGACCAGCCAAAGGGCGGCGCCGAGGACGAGGTAGGGCGGCAGCCACAGCACTCCGGCCCGGTTGACCAGCACGATGACGATGACGAGCCCGGCGGCGGCGCCCAGGAACTGGGGCTGCAGGCCGGAGGAGTAGAAGACGCCGATCACGATGATGGCGCCGATGTCGTCCACGATGGCCAGGGTCAGCAGGAAGAGCTTCAGCGAGGCGGGAACACCTCGGCCGAGCAGGGTGACCACCCCGACGGCGAAGGCGATGTCGGTGGCCATCGGGATCCCCCACCCCTTGGATCCCTCGCCGCCGGCGGTGACGGCCAAGTAGATCAGGGCGGGGACAACCATGCCCCCGAGAGCGGCGAAGGCGGGCATGGCCGCCGTCCTGGGATCCCTGAGCTTCCCGTGGACCAGCTCCTGCTTGATCTCCAGTCCCACCACGAAGAAGAAGACCACCATGAGGGCGTCGTTCACCCAGTGGTGGAGGTCGCCCTCGAGGACGTAACGGCCGAAGTTGACCGTGATGTCGGTGTGCCACAGCGAGACGTAGGACGCGCTCCACGGCGAGTTGGCCCAGAGCAGCGCGGCCAGGGCACCGGCGAGGAGCAGGATCCCGCTGGACGCCTCGGTGTCGAGAAAGCGCCGGACCGACTTGGGCAGATGGCGCCCCGGCAGGGGGACGTTCTGGTGGGGCCGGTCGGTCTCAATCGCCACGCGTGCAGTCTCCTGAGGATCGGACATGGTTCAGTTGCCGACCAGCCTTCCCGGCACCTCACCGCCCCTCTGCGGCGGGGCCAGTGTGCCATCCGCCCGGTCGTTGGGCGAGATCCGTCAGGAGGTCACCAGGGCGACGGTCGCCAAGGCCAGCCCGGCCACGGCGACCAGTGCGATGCCCACGGGGAGCAGGACGGCGGTGGCCGGGACGGTGAGCGGCTGGCCCAGGCGCATCGCCTCCTGGGTGGCGAAGAAGCGCCTCCTGCCCCAGAGGGCGACGGCGGCGCCGAGCGCGATCAGGGGCAGCCCGAGTGCGGCGAGCCACACGGGTACCTCTGTGAGCGGTTGCGTGCCGGCCACGGCCAGGCCGGCGACGACCAGGGAGAGGGCGGTCCGGATGTAGGCCAGCAGGGTGCGCTCGTTGGCCAGCGACCACCGCGGGTCGGGTTCCGTGCCGGGAAGCTGGTCGCTCAGGTGGTGGCGTAGGCGAGGTCGCGGGTGAGGTTCTCGCCGCTGGCCGGGTCGAAGAGGTGCATGCGGCTGGGGTCGAACCACAGCTCGGCCGTCTCGCCGTCCTTGATCCGGCTGGCGGTGTCGAGAGAGGCGACCAGCTGCGTGCGCAGGTTCTCGCTGTCGAGCTCCCGCGCCAGGCTCCGGAGCCGGTCCCGCACCTCGGCCGGCGCCTCGAAGGGGATGTAGGCGAACAGCTCGTTGCCGAGCCACTCGGTGACGTCGACGTGGACCTCGAACGTCACGCCGTGGGCCCGCTCGTCGGCGTCGACCAGCTTGGCGTCCTCGAAGTGGTCGGGCCGGATCCCGGCGATCAGCAGGTTGTGGCCGCCGATCCGCTCGCAGATCTCCCGGGGCAGCTCGACCCGGGCGAACGGGAGGGAGACGGCGTCGTCCTCGACAGTGGCGGGGACGAAGTTCATCGGCGGCGAGCCGATGAACCCGGCCACGAAGAGGTTGGCCGGGCGCTGGTAGAGCTCCCTCGGGCTGGCCACCTGCTCGAGCTCCCCTTTCCGGAGCACGGCCACTCGGTCGCCCAGGGTCATGGCCTCGGTCTGGTCGTGGGTGACGTAGACCGTCGTGATCCCGAGCCGGCGCTGCAGCCGGGAGATCTCGGTGCGCGTCTGGCCACGGAGCTTGGCGTCGAGGTTGGACAGGGGCTCGTCGAAGAGGAACGCCTGGGCCTCGCGGACGATCGCCCGCCCCATGGCCACCCGCTGCCGCTGGCCGCCCGAGAGCTGGCTCGGCTTGCGCTGGAGGTGGTCGGAGAGCTCCAGCGTGGCCGCCGCCTCCTCGACCTTCTTGCGGATCTCGTCGTCGCTGCGCTTCTGGAGCCGCAAGGGGAAGGCGATGTTCTCGTAGACGCTCAGGTGGGGGTAAAGGGCGTAGTTCTGGAAGACCATGGCCAGGTTCCGCTCGCGGGGCGCCTTCTCGTTCATGCGCTGGCCGCCGATGAGGAGCTCACCCGAGGTGATGTCCTCCAGCCCGGCGATCATGCGCAGCACGGTCGACTTCCCGGAGCCGGAAGGCCCGACGAGGATCATGAACTCGCCGTCCTCGATCTCGAGGCTGACGTCCTTCACCGCCTGGAACCCGTCGGCGTAGGTCTTGACGATGTTCTTGAGGGTGATCGCTGCCATGGAGAACCTGGACCTTTCGGAGAATCAGCCCTTGACCGCGCCGGCCGTGAGCCCGGACACGATGCGCCGCTGGAACAGGAGGACGAGCACGATGACGGGGATGGTGACCACCACGGCGGCGGCCGAGATGGCGGCCGCCGGACGCTGGAACTGCGAGGCGCCGGTGAAGAAGGCGAGGGCGGCGGGCACCGGACGGGCCCGGTCGGTGGAAGTGAGCGAGATGGCGAACACGAAGTCGTTCCAGGCGAAGAAGAAGGCGAGGATCGCCGCGGTGAAGACGCCGGGTGCGGCGAGCGGGACGATCACCTTCCGGAAGGCCTGCCACGGTGTCGCCCCGTCCACCTGGGCCGCCTGCTCCATCTCCCAGGGGATCTGGCGGAAGAAGGCCGAGAGCGTCCAGATCGACAGCGGGAGGGTGAAGGACATGTAGGGGATGATCAGCCCCAGCCAGGTGTCGTAGAGGCCGACCGAACGCCAGATGTCGAACAGCGGCCCGACCAGCGAGACGGCGGGGAACGTGGCGATGGCGAGCGCCAGCGACAGGATCAGCCGCTTGCCGGGGAATTCCAGCCGGGCGATGGCGTAGGCGGCGACGGTGGCGATCATCACCGACAGCAGCGTGGCGATGAGGGAGACGACGATGGAGTTGCGCAGGGCGCTGGTGAACAGCGGCGTGTTGAACACCGTGCGGTAGTTCTCGAGCGTCCACGAGTCCGGGAGGAACTTCTCGTTGTTGATGGTGGCTTCCGGCTTGAACGAGAGCGAGAGGATCCAGAGAACGGGGAACAGCGTCCAGGCGATGACGAGGATGGGGGCGCCGTAGCTGCCGATCCGGGCGGCGAGGGACCGCTGGTCGTTCATCGGTCCCACCAGCCGCGGCGCTCGCTCAATGCCCGCGCACCGTGCTCAGGTCCACCTTGAACCCCCGGATGAAGAGGGCGGCGATGGCCACCACCGACAGGAACAGCAGGACGGACACGGCCGAGCCGAGCCCCAGGGCGGTGCGGCTGATCATCTGGCGGTAGGCCAGGAACGACACCGTCTCGGTCTGCTGGGCGCCGGACGTCATGATGAAGACGTTGTCGAACACCCGGTAGGCGTCGAGGGTGCGGAACAGCACGGCGACGAGGATGGCGGCCTTCATGTTGGGGAGCGTGACCCGGGTGAGGCGCTGCCACCACGTGGCCCCGTCGACCTTGGCCGCCTCCTGCAGGTCCTCGGGCACCTGGGCCAGCCCGGCCAGCAGCAGGAGGGACATGAACGGCGTCGTCTTCCAGATCTCCGACAGGCATATGGCGAACAGCGAGGACCATCGATGGCTGAACCAGGCGAAGTCGCCGAGGCCGAACCAGTTGTTGATGAATCCGGTGTCGAGGGCGAACGCGTACCGCCAGGCGAAGGCCGACACCACGGTGATGATCCCGTAGGGGATGAGGATCGATGTGCGCACCACCCGACGGGCGAAGATGGCCCGGTGCATCACCATGGCGAAGGCGAAGCCGATCACCAGCTCGACGACGACGGTGATCACCGTGATCTGCACGGTGGTGAACACGTCCTGCCACCACAGCGAGTCGGTCAGCACCACGCCGTAGTTCCGGAGGCCGACGAACTCGCGCGCCGCGGGGTCGGTCAGCCGGTAGCTGAACAGCGACAGCCACAGGGCGTTCAGCATGGGGTAGGCGGTGACGGCGAGCATGACGATCACCGCCGGCGCCGCGAGCCTCATGCCGAGCCGGCGCTCGTTGCGGTCCCGCTCGGTGATCTTGGACGGGAGGCCGACGACCGGCTCGGCCGTCACCGTCTGGCTCACAGCAGGACCCTGTCCTTGAGGACGTCCACGATGAGCCTTGCCGCTCGGCCCGGCGTGCGGGCGGGGTCGACGGACGCCGGCGGGTGGAAGCTGCGCTGCACGGCCGTGCTGACGTCGGTGTAGTACGGCGTCTTCGGCCGGGGGGCGGCGTCGTTGATCGACGCCCGGAGGTCGTCGGCCATCGGGAAGATGGCCCGGACCTCGGGGTTGTCGTAGACCTGGGCGCGGGCGCCGGGGTTCTTGGACTTGATCATGTACTCCGTCTGGCTCTCCAGCGAAGTGATGCACCGCACGGCCTCGAGGGCGTGGTCGTGGTGGTTGCTGTAGGCGCCGATGCCGAGATTGATCCCGCCCAACGGAGGCCGGCTCGGGCTGTTGGCGTCGGCCCGCGGGTACCGGGCCCAGCCGATGTCGTCGAGGACGGACTGCTGGAGCGAGCCGGCGGCGACGGCCTCCTGGGCCGCGCCGTAGATGTAGGCCCAGTTGACCATGAACCCACCGCGGTCACCCTGGAAGGTGGCCCGGGCCGCCTCTTCGTCGGTGGTCGAGAGGGCAGGGTCGGCGGCCGGCGAGTGTGCGAGCTTCTGGACGATCTCCGCGGCCCGGCGACCGGCGGGGGAGTCGATGGCGGGCTGGACGTCCTTGCCCGCCTCCGGGTTCTCGAGGATCCTGCCCCCGGCCGAGGAGACCAGGGCGCTGATCCAGACCATGTACCCCTCGTACAGGTTGGCCTGGACGCCGACCGTGTCGCCCGAGCGCGAGGCGGCGTCGATGATCTGGTCCCAGGTGACGGGGTCGCGGGCAGGGTTGAGGCCGGCCTGCTGGGCGACCGAACGGCGGAACCAGAGGAGCTGGGTGTTGGCCCAGAACGGGGCGGCCACCAGCTGGCCGTTCCACGTGGCCGACTCGACCGACCCGGCCAGCACCCCGGCGGTGAACTGACCGGCCTCCGCCTCGCTGAACGGTCGCAGGAACCCGGCCTCGGCGAACTCGGGGATGAACGGCGGGTCGAGGCTCATCAGGTCGATCGACGAGTCCTTGGCCGCCAGGCGCCGGACCAGCTGCTCACGCTGGCCGGTGGCGTCGTTCGGCAGCACGGAGGTCTCGATCCGGTAGGCGCCGTTGGACGCCGCCGTGCACTTGGCCGCCAGCTCGGCCTGCCCGCCGTTGTCGGGGTTGATGTACCAGTTGAGGGTGGGGACGCCCGATCCGCCGCCCCCGCACGCGGCCATGAGCGACGCGGAAAGGACGATGACCAGTGCCATCGCCTTCCTGCGAACGTCCAAAACGCCCGTCCTTTTCGATCGGTTGCCATCCGACGCCGACTGCTTCACGTCAGCAACCCCTGAAGGGTACACCGAGGCTGTGCAAGAGGTCGTTACCACTGCACTCCGCTCACACCTCGTCGTCGCCGAAGATGCTCTGCCGCTCGTCGTCGAAGATGACCCGTTCCTGGGGACGGGAGCGGAGGACGGTGTCGATGTAGGAGCGGATCGCCGTCTGGTTGTCGACCTCCCGGCCCGCCGCTTCGGAGAGGTAGTAGCGGTGCTCCAGCAGCTCGTGGAACAGCTCGGCCGGCTCGCGCCGGCCCTGGAGATCCGGTGGGATCTCGGCCACGACCGGCTCGAACACCTCGGCCATCCACCGCGCCGCGACCACTGCGTGCGGCACCTGCCGTCCCTCCACCCGGGCCAGGTGGGCGCCGAAGGCGGCGATGTCGTTGAGCAGGCGCCGGGCCTGGTTCTCCTGGACCTCGAGGCCGGTCAGGCGGCGGAGCTCCCGCGAGTGGTGGCCCTCCTCGACCAGGGCCGGCGTCACCCGCAGCCGGTGGCCGCCCGCCTCGTGCTCGACGATGAGCTCCCCCACGTCGAACCCGAGGTCGTTGAGGCGGCGGAGCCGTCCCTCGATGAGGTGGCGCTCGCCCATGTCGACCTCCTGGCTGGCGGTGAGCTCGTCCCACAGCTGGGTGTAGCGCTCCAGGAGGAGGTCGGCGAGCTCGAAGACGTCGACGTCCGGCGAGAGGCGGCCCTGGCTCTCGAGGTCCAGCAGGCCGCCGGCGACGTTCTCCCGGGCCAGGTCCAGGTCGGCCTGGCGCATGCCTTCGGGGAGGGGCCGGCGGTGCTCGGCCGTCTCGGCGTCGACCAGGTAGGCCATGAGGGCCCCTGCGTCCCGCCGGAACAGCAGGTTCGACAGCGAGCAGTCGCCCCAGTAGAAGGAGTCCATGTGGAGCCGTACGAGCAGGACCACGGCGGCGTCCACCAGCCGGTGCCCGAGCCCGTGGCCGCCTTCCACCTGGAAGAGGTACCGGAAGGGCAGGGCGTAGTCGAGGTAGCGGGTGACGAGCACGGCGCCCAACGGGGCTCCGTCCGTCGTCCGCCGGCCGGTGATGAGCCCGACCGCCTCGACGACGGGGAGGTTCTCGGCGGCCAGCAGCCTGAGCATGCCGTACTCGTGCTCGGCCTCGTCCCGGCCGGTCTCCTTGAGGGCGTAGACCCGCTCGCCCTCGCTCACGAACCGGACCACGTGGCGGCTGGGGCCCTTGGCCATCCGCACCAGCCGGGGGTGGTCCCAGTCGGCCAGGGGGGTGGACCAGGGGAGGTCGAGGAGGTCCGGCGGCTCCTTGCGGGGGATGAACTGGAGCCTGACCGCCACTGGGCGTCAACCTTAGGGCGAGCCGCCTACCGGCCCGCCCTGGCCCATACTGGTCGCATGCTCTTCGCACGGCACAAGAGCCGCATGCCGACGCCCGAGGAAGCCCTCCCCGGCCGGGAGGAGGCCATGCCGGTCGCCGACCGGCACCTGGTCAAGGGCACCCCGCTGAAGCCACCGTTCCCCGAGGGGATGGAGACGGCGATCTTCGGGATGGGCTGCTTCTGGGGAGCCGAGCGGAAGTTCTGGACCGCTCCCGGCGTCTACACGACCGCGGTCGGCTACGCCGGCGGCTACACGCCCAACCCGACCTACGAGGAGGTCTGCAGCGGGCGGACGGGCCACACCGAGGTGGTGCTGGTCGTGTTCGACCCGGCCGTGACCTCCTACCAGGCCCTGTTGCGCGTCTTCTGGGAGAACCACGACCCCACCCAGGGGATGCGCCAGGGCAACGACGTGGGCACCCAGTACCGCTCGGTGATCTACGCCTCCTCGCCGGAGCAGCTGGCCGCGGCCAAGACGTCGCGGGAGGCCTACCAGGAGGAGCTGGCCAACGCCGGGTACGGGGAGATCACCACCGAGCTGGCCGAGGAGACCCGCTTCTACTACGCCGAGGACTACCACCAGCAGTACCTGGCCCGGCACCCCAACGGCTACTGCGGCCTGGGCGGCACGGGCGTGAGCTGCCCGACCGGCCTGGCCACCGCCGACTGAACGCCCAGGTGCTCCGCGGCGCGGCGTTCGTGGTCGGCCTGGCGCTGGCCGCGGTGTCCTGCGGGGGGTCCGACGGCGGCGCCCAGCCGGCGACGAGCAGCTCGGCTCCGGCGCCCGACACGTCCACCACCACCGCTCCTGGTACGACGGCCACGACGACGGCGCCGACCACCGCCCCCCGGCCGTCAGGGCCGGTCGAGCTGCAGGTCACCGAGGTGGCGCGGGGGCTACAGGTGCCCTGGGCCCTGGCCTGGGACCCGTCCGGCGCCCTGTGGGTCACCCAGCGCACGGGAACGCTGACCAAGATCAACGGGGAGTCCCGTGAGATCGCGGGGGTCAGCCCGATCGGCGAGGGCGGGCTCATGGGCCTGGAGATCGACCGCCAGGGCCGCATGTTCCTCATGTACACCTCGGCCCAGGACAACCGGATCGTGCGCCTGGAGGCCGACGGCTCCCAGACCGTGCTCGTCTCGGGCATCGCCCGAGCGTCCATCCACGACGGCGGCCGCCTGCGCTTCGGCCCCGACGGCGCCCTGTACGCCTCCACCGGCGACGCCAGCCGGACCGCCCTCGCCCCCGACCCCTCGTCGCTCAACGGCAAGGTCCTCAAGGTCGACCCGAACAACGGTGGGGCCACCGTCTTCAGCCGGGGCCACCGCAACCCCGAGGGCCTGTGCTTCGCGCCGGGCGGCCGCTTCCTGTCCACCGAGCACGGGCCGGTCGGCAACGACGAGATCAACGTCCTCACCGAAGGGTTCGATGGTGGCTGGCCGGGCACGGCGGGGAACGGGATCCGCAACTACTCGCCCTCGGTGGCCCCGGCCGGGTGCGTCGTCTACTCGGCCGACCTCATCCCACAGTGGCGAGGGTCGATGCTCTTCGGGACCCTCCGGGGCGAGAGCCTGCGCCGCCTCACCTTCGCCCCGGACGGCTCGGTGAGCGGCGAGGAGGTCTTGTACGAGGACCGGTACGGGCGCATCCGCGACGTGGCCGTCGGCCCGGACGGCGCCGTCTACTTCACCACCTCGAACCGGGACGGCCGGGGCTCCCCGCGGGCGGGCGACGACAGGATCCTGAGGATCGGTCCGGCCCGGTAAGGCGGCGCCCGCCCCCAGCTTGGGCAGGGGGGACCGCCGTGGATATCCTGTGGCCCTCCCTGGCGCCGGAAGGCGGAGGCGCCGGCCGTTCACATGGCGACAGACCTACGAAGGATCCCGGGTGTGACCGCCAAGGGGCGGAGGGGGGCCCGGCCGCGCCATCGCGACACCTGGACGTTCGGGTCCAGCCCGTCCAGGCTCGACCTCCGCACCTGGCCGTTCCGCCGCCGGCGGCGCCAGATGGGGCCGAAGCGGCGGATATCGGGGATGACCGTGCTCCTCACCCTCGGGTACGCGGCGGCCGGCATCTACGGCGTCGACGCCGTCCGCTCGTTCATGCGCGTCGGCGTCACCGTCGACGGGCTGACCGAGAACGCCATCCTCACCTCCTCGGAGCTGGGGGGGCGCTCCGTGTGGTTCGCGGTGAAGCCGTCCAAGCGGGCGGCCCACAGCAAGCTCTTCCTCGACGGGGCCCCCGTCCCGGAGGAGGCCAGCAAGGCCCACGAGACCAGCGTGCTGTGGCAGCCGGGCATCCTCCCCGAGGGCCGTCACCAGATCACCCTGTCGGTCCCGCGTCCGGGGATGGGCGACGCCCGCTTCCATCGCACGTTCGTGGTCGACGACACGCCGCCGCCGATCGACGTCCCGCCCCTCCTCGACGCCTCGGATGTCTGTGAACCGGTCACCATCAAAGGCCGGGTGGAGCCGTCCTCGACGCTCACCCTCGACGGGGAGCCGCTCGAGCACGACAACGGCGTCTTCACCCTCCGCTACGAACGACCTCCCTCGGCGCCGCTGCACCTGGCGGCCACCGACCCGGCGGGGAACCAAACCGGCGTGGAGGTCATCACGCCGGTGAAGTACCCCGGCGGCCAGGGCGTCCACGTCACCGCCGCAGCCTGGGGCTACGAGCCCCTGCGCCGGGGCATCCTGGCCCTGGTCGACGCCGGTCTCGTCTCGGTCGTCCAGCTCGACCTCAAGGACGAGGGCGGGATCATCGGCTTCGATTCCGAGAACCTCCTCGGCAACCGCATCGGCGCCGTCCGCCCCGAGTACGAGCTGAAGCCCACGTTGGCCGAGCTGAAGCGGCGGGGCGTGCGGGTGATCGGGCGGATCGTCGCCTTCCGGGACGGGCCCCTGGCCAAGTGGGCGTGGGACAACGGCCGGAGGGACTGGGTGGTGCAGACGCCCGGGGGCAAGATGCTCGACACCTACGGGGGCTTCACCAACATCGGCCATCCCGACGTCCACCGCTACAACCTCGACGTCGCCCTGGAAGCAGCCGACGCCGGGATCGACGACATCCTCTGGGACTACGTGCGGCGCCCCGAGGGTGACCCCGCCAGCATGGTCATCCCCGGTGTGCAGTCGTCGTCGGACGCCATCGTCGGCTTCCTCGGCACCACCGGGGCCGCCCTCCGTGAGCGGTGCGTCTACCAGGGGGCGTCGGTCTTCGGCATCGCCGCCGACCGCCCCGACGCCGTGGGCCAGGACATCCCGCGTATCGCGCGGCGCGTGGACTACGTGGCCCCGATGCTGTACCCGTCGCACTGGGTGCCCGGAGAGTACGGCGTGGCCAACCCGAACAAGCAGCCCTACGACATCATCAAGGCCACGCTGGCCGACTTCCAGGCCAAGACCGCGGGCACGGGCGCCCGCCTCGTCCCCTGGCTGCAGGACTTCAGCCTCGGGCACGCCTACGGGCCGGCCGAGGTCCGGGCCCAGATCGACGCCGCCGCCAGCCTGGGCGTCTCCGACTGGTTGCTGTGGAACGCGGGGGCCACCTACACGCCGGGCGGTCTCGCCGCCTCGCGCGTGGCCGTCCGCAGATAGGTCGAACGGACTAAAGATCCCGCCCCCATCCGCCGAAGTAGCGACCGCCCTGCAACGGAGTGATGGGGGTCAACTTGAGAACCAGCAAGTACGTCGGCTTCTTCGCCATGGGTGTGGGAGCCCTGCTCGTGGTCGGCGCCGCCGTCCTGCCCGTGAGCCCGGCCACCGAGAGATTCGGCCCGTTCCGTATCGACGTCCGTGGGGACAGCTGCGGTCCCGCCGGCGTCGTCGCCGTCCAGAAGGGGGGCACGGACTGCGGGACCGCCGCCCGCAAGCGGCTGCTGTCCACCTCGGCCGTCGGCCTCCTGACCGTGGCCTTCGGTATGGCCCTGTTCGCCGGCGGTGACGGGACGGACCACTCCCGGATCGACGTGCCGAGCCGCCGGGTCAGGCGCCGGTCGTCGCCGCGGGCTCTGGTGGGCAGTCGAGGCAGTAGACGTTATACGCCCGGTTGATCACCGGCTGGGCCACGTTGCGGACCTGGATCCCGCCCGGGGTGAGCCCTTTCTCCGTCCCCGCGTGGGCGTGGCCGTGGATGGCCACGTCGGCGCCCACCCGGTCGACGGCCTCGCCCAGCAGGTAGCTGCCGAGGAAGGGGTAGATCTCCAGGCGCTCGCCCCGGAGCGTGCCCTCGCTGGGCGAGTAGTGCATGAGGGCCACGCGGTGCTCGATGCCCGCCCGGGCCAGGTCCTCCAGGGCCCCGCCGAGCCGGTCGGCGGCCTCCTGGGCGTGGCGCACGTAGGCCTTCATCATGGGCTCGCCGAAGTCGCTGCCGCACGCCCCGGCAAAGCCGGTGCCGAAGCCCTTGACCCCGGCGATGCCAACGGGCGTGCCGCCGACGTCGAGGACGACGGCCTCGCCCTCGAGCACGCGGATGTCGGCGTCCTCCAGCACGTCGGTGACCGCCTTCTCCTGGTCGGAGTGGTAGTCGTGGTTGCCGAGCACGGCGACGACCGGGACGGGCAGGTCGCGCAGCTCCCGGGCCAGCACGGCCGCCTCCTCGGGGTAGCCCAGCCGGGTCAGGTCGCCGGCCAGCAGGTAGACGTCGGCGTGCTCGGCGATGTCCTCGAGGTGGGGCCGGAGGGTGCCGGCCGAGTCCTGTCCGAAATGGACGTCACCGACGGCCGCCACCCGGATCATCGGCCGCTCCGGGTCATGTGATCTTCTCCACTCTCGGGGGGTCGCCCACGGGCGTGACGAACGTCTGGTTGTGGACCTCGTACTCGGGCAGCACCTCGGCGGCCACCGTGCCGACCGCGGCCTGCCGCTGGGGGGTGGCCACCTGGCCGGTCAGGAAGACCTTTCCCCCGACCACGTCGACCTGCACACCCATCTCGGCCACCCGCTCGTCGGTGGCCAGCGCGTCACGAAGGCGCTGGACGGCGTAGTCCTCGGGTTCGATCACGGGTGCACCTCAGGCCTCGAAGATGGACTCGAACAGGGCCCGCACCGGCTTCACCGGCACGCCCAGGTCGTTCGACTGGGCGTAGAGGAGCAGGCTGAGCACCCGCCTGGCGCCGAAGCGCCTGGCCCGGGAGACGAGGTAGTCCCAGTCGAGGTCGGAGCCGGTGATGACGCCCAGGGCATCGTGCCAGTGGTGCGGCATGTGCTCGTCGGCGGTCAGGGCCTTGATGATGAGCAGGTCCTCGGGGGCGATGACCCGGGCCGCGCAGCCCCGCACGTCGACCACCCGGGCGTGGGCCAGCATCTCGTCGTCGAGGTAGATGTCGCCCGTCGAGCGGAAGATGACGTCGACCAGGATCTCGTCCTTGAACCCCTTGAACAGCCACAGGGGGTCGGTCTCCTCGGTGGTGAACCCGGCCGCGCCCAGAGCCTCGAGGGTGAGCCGGGCGTGCTCCGGGCGGACGAACAGGTCGATGTCGTTGGTGCCCCGGGGCCGCCCGAACGTGGCCGAGCTCAGCCCGCCCATCAGGAGGTATGGGATGTCCTTGTCCTCCAGGGCGGCGATGGCGTCGCCCAGGACGGTCAGGAACCGACCCTCGTCCACCTCGCGGCCGTGCGGCGGGGGACCATGGCCCATGGGTGGGAACTACCCGGGCGCGCGAGGTACAAACTGGTCCGACCGAGGAGGCCGAGACGTGAGCGAACCGCAGGCGAGCGAACCGACGAGCACAGTGACCGGCGAAGCGGGTCGGCCGCCGAGGCCGGCGACCCGATGAGCGATCAAGAGGTTCCCGAGCCGGACGCCGTCGAGCAGGCCCTGCCGGTGGACGACGCCCCGGCGTTCGTCGAGCCCTCCCGCGACGCCGAGGCGCCCGAGGCCGACGCGCTCGAGCAGGCCATCACCGAGCCGGTCGACGAGGAGGAAGGCCGGGCCTGACCGGGCCCGTGGTTCAGGCGGCGACGCGGTAGGGCGGGGCGTCCCGGACGTCGACCACCCGGTCGAGGGGGAGGAAGGCGTCCTCGCCGTCCCTGACCACCCACAGCAGGTTCCGCCGGGCCAGGACGAGGGGCACCCGGTCGAGCACCGAGCCGTCGGCGAGGGCCACGGTGACCGTCCGGCCCTCGAGCTTCTGCACGTCGAACTGCTGGATCCCCGTCATGGCTGCAGTCTGCGCCTCGCCGCCCCCCGGCGGAACTGTGGTGGCACCAGACTTCTGTGGTGGTGCTGGCCGAACCCCTCAGTCGAGCGCGCCGCTCCTCCGCTCAGCCGCTCAGCCCAGCTTGGCCCGCAGGAACTCGAGGATGCGCACCCAGGCCTGGCGGGCGGCGTCGTCGTCGTAGGCCTCGGGCCGGGTGTCGTTGAAGAAGCCGCGGCCGGTGCCCGGGTAGGTGAACACGCGCACGTCCTTGCCCAGGTCGCGCAGCTGCTGCTCGAAGGCGGCCACCGCCTCCGGGTCGGCCAGGTCGTCGTGCTCGGCGAAGTGGCCCTCCACGGCTGCGGTCAGGGCCGGCCACTCGGGCTCGGCGCCCTTGGGCGCGATGCCGTAGAAGGGCACGACGGCGCGGACGGCGTCGGGCCGCATGGTGGCCAGCCACAGGGCCAGCCCGCCGCCCATGCAGAAGCCGACCACGCCCACCCCGTGCCCGCGGACCGCCGAATGGGCCTGGACGAAGTCGACCGCCCCCGAAAGGTCGCGCCCCGCCCGCTCCAGGTCGAGGGCCATCTCGGCCTTGGCCGCCTCGTCGGGCTCGCGGTTCGGCACCGTCTTGCCGTGGTACAGGTCGGGGGCCAGGGCGGTGAAGCCCTCGACCGAGAACCGGTCGCACACGTCGACGATGTGGTCGACCAGGCCCCACCACTCATGGATGACCACCACCCCCAGCCCGGCCCCTTCGCTGGCCGGCGCCAGGTAGCCGCCCCCCGTACCGCCGTTGCTCGGGAACCCCACCCTCTCGCCCATCCCGGCTCCTACCCCGCCGCTCCGCCGGTGAGCTCGGGGGCGTCCGGGCAGTCGGCCCGCGACAGGGCGTCGCCCGGGGGCTCGGGGCCGTCGGGCCCGATCACCGAGGTGGCCAGGGCGAGGGGGACGACCTCCCACTCGGCCTCCCACGGGTCGCCGACGGTGGTCGCGGCGGCGGCCATGGTCGCCCAGAGGCGCTCAGGCAGGACCCGTCCGACGCCGGCCACCACCCAGACCGGGACCTGCTCGGTGTAGGCCACGGCGGCGGCCGCGTGCGACCCGCTCACGGCCAGGAACCCGCCGGGGCCCACGGCCGAGGCGTCGAGGAGCACCAGGGAGCTGGCCGTCACCGCGGCCCCGATACCGGCCTCGGGGACGAGCGCCGCCTCCGACCCGGCCCGGGCCAGGGTGGCCACCAGGGGGGAGCCGTCGCCCAGGCTGTCCACCACCAGCACCCGTGCGTCGCCCCGCCGACGGAGGGCGTCGGTCACCTGCTCCGGCCAGCCGAGGACGGTGATGGTGGCGTCGTCCGGCAGCGAGGCGGCGACCAGGGCCGGGGTGTGGTCGGCCCGCAAGGCCTCGGCCGCCCGCCAGGCCTCGGTCTCCGGATCGGCTGAGGCCACCACTCGCGCCGCCAGCCACCAGAGCGGACCGGACGTCGGCTGGCGGTCGACGAGGCGCCGGCAGGCCATGACCAGCGCGCGGGGGTCGTCGGCGCAACCGGCCAGGGCGGCGGCCGCCTCCCGGGCCAGCATGCCCGGGTCCTCCCCCGACGACCGGGCGACCATCCGCAGCCGCTCCATCGGGTGCACGGCGATCAGGTCCCCGGCTTGAACACCATGAGGAACAGGATGGCGACCCAGAGGAGGTTCAGGATGCCGCCCACCACGGCCGAGGTGCGGGCCCGCCGCTCGACCTCCGTGGTCTGGACGCCCTCGGTCCCCTTGCGCAGCTCGATCATCTTGCGGATGTTGGGCACCTGGACGGCGAGGGCCAGCACGAGGATGACGATGTAGAGCAGGAACGACAGCGAGATCCACGCGTCGCTGAACTGCCACACGTCGTCGCTGAGCAGGATCAGGAGGATGCCCAGGATGGGGACGGTGTAGACCGCCATGGTGGGGGCCAGGCTGGTGACCTTCATGGTCGTCTCGGCGATGGCCAGACCCTCGCCGCCCGGGCGCCGGGCGCTCTCCGCCCCATAGAAGCCGGCGATGAACGTCCCGCCGAAGCCGATGATCGCGGCGAGGATGTGCAGCACCAGCACCAGGTCGTAGAGATTGCTACCGACGCCCAAAGGCCCCTCCTGACTTCGCTCATCCGAACATAGTTGGGTTACCTTCCTCCCGCCGTGGCAACCAACCCCCCTCCCGACCTGGTGCTCGCTCCGATCACCGGCCGTGCCCGTACCGTCCGTGAGTGGCTGACCACCTTCCACCTGCTGTTCGTGGCCGTCGACCCCGCTTCAGTCCGGAGCCGCTGGATCGTGCCCACCGCGGCGCGCGTGCTGTCCGAGTACGAGCAGGCCGACTGCCGGGTGGCGTGGCTGGTGGCCGGCGGCGACGCGGCCGACGCCCGCCGCCTGCTCGGGCGTTGGGCCAGCGAGATCATGACCTTCATCGACCCCGAGCTGGCCGCGGTCACGGCCTTCGGGCTCCAGACCCTGCCCGCCATCGTCCACCTCGGGATGGACCTGGAGGTGGTCAACGCCGTCGAGGGCTGGGATCCCTACGCCTGGCGCGAGCTGACCAACGAGCTGTCGCGCCGGATGTCGTGGAGCCGGCCCCACCTCCCCGTGCCCGGCGATCCCGGGCCGTTCGCCGGGGCGCCGCTGCCGCGGATCTGATCTGGCTGCAGTTGCCTGCCGATGAACGTCGGTGCACCCGGATCGTCGGCAGCTACCCGCGGAGGCTGGCCTCGTTGGTCAGGTTGAGGGCGGCCAGGACGAGGAGCGAGGTGGGGGCCTCCCGGATGTCGCCCAGGATGTAGGTCGAGCGGTTGACGGACTCGAGGGCCGACATGACCGTGCGGGCACCGACCTTGCGCCGTCTCAGCTCCGAAGCCAGCACTGTCGCGTGGACCTGCACGAGGTTCGACCTCCCTTGCCCGGCGTCTCCTTCAACCCTGCGCCTTCCGGCCTGTGGAGCACAAGAGCCCATAAGCTGTGGGAAAGAGGGTTGGTACGCGCCGGGAGGCGGGTTGTCCGCCGGCCCCCTCCCGTCACAACACCCCGCCGCGGGTCATGGCCACGACGTCGAGGATGCGGTCGACCTCGCCCGGGCGGAGGAGGCCGCGGTCGAGGACCACCTGGCGCAGCGTCTTGCCCTCCGCCGCGGCCTGGTGGACCACGGCGGCAGCCTCCTCGTAGCCGATGTGGGGGGTCAGGGCGGTGGCGAGCGCGGAGGACGACTCGGCGTAGGTGCGGCACCGCTCGACGTTCGCCTCGATGCCCACCACGCACCGGTCGGCCAGCAGTCGCGAGGTCGAGGAGAGGAGGTGGACGGACTCCAGCAGGTTGCGGGCCATCATCGGCATGGCCGTGTTGAGCTCGAAGGCCCCGGCCGTCGCCCCGAAGCCGATGGCCGCATCGTTCCCGACCACCTGGGCCGCCACCTGGTAGGTCGCCTCGGGGATGACGGGGTTGACCTTGCCGGGCATGATCGAGCTGCCGGGCTGGAGGTCGGGGAGGCGGATCTCGGCGATGCCGGCCCGAGGCCCGCTGCCCATGAGGCGCAGGTCGTTGGCGATGCGGGCCAGGGACAGGGCGATGGTGCGCAGGGCGCCGGAGGCTTCGACGACCGCGTCCCGCCCGCCCTGGGCCTCGAAGTGGTCGCTGGCCTCGCGGAAGGCCAGGCGGGTGGCGGAGGCCAGGCGCTCGATCACCCCCGGCGCGAAGGTGGGCGGGGCGTTGATGCCCGTCCCCACCGCGGTGCCGCCCAGGGCCAGCTCGCACAGCCGGGGCAGGCAGGCGCGGGCCCGGTCCACCCCGTGCTCGACGGCGGTGGCGTAGCCGGCCAGCTCCTGGCCGAGGGTGACGGGCGTGGCGTCCATGAGGTGGGTCCGGCCGGCCTTGACCACCGACGCGGTCTCCGCTGCCTTGTGGCGCAGGGCGCTGGCCAGGTGCTGGAGGGCAGGGACGAGCTCCCGCTCGATCCCGAGGGCGGCGGCCACGTGGATGGCCGAGGGGAACACGTCGTTGGACGACTGGGAGGCGTTGACCTGGTCGTTGGGGTGGACGGGGCGGCCCAGGCGCTCCGACGCCAGGTGGGCGATGACCTCGTTGGCGTTCATGTTCGACGAGGTGCCCGAGCCGGTCTGGAAGACGTCGATGGGGAAGTGGTCGTCCCACGTGCCGGCCGCCACCTCGGCCGAGGCGGCGACGATGGCGTCGGCCACCTCGCCCTCGACCACGCCGAGGCGGGCGTTCACCACCGCCGCCTCCCGCTTGATGGCCGCCAGGGCGGCGATCAGCCGGGAGTCGATGCGGATCCCGGAGATCGGGAAGTTCTCGGTGGCCCGCTGGGTCTGGGCCCCCCACCTGGCCCAGGACGGCACCACAACCTCCCCCATGGAGTCGTGCTCGACGCGGACAGCCGGTTGCTCTGACACGGTTCGGACCGTATCCGGAACCTTGCACCTGTGGAGAACCGGGTCTAGGGTGCGGCCGAACCGAGAACGAACCCCCGGCGACAAGTGAGGCCAATGACCCCACGGCACCGGCGGCTCGGCGTCCTCGTCGGGATCGCACTGCTCTACCCTTTGGTGACGGCGTCGGGCTCCTTCGCCGACCCCATCGGCGACAAGCGGGCCGAGGCGGCGCGCCTCCAGGAGCAGCTGGAAAAGCAGGGTGAGCGGGTCAGCGTGCTGGCCGAGCGGTCCAACCGGGCCCGGCTCAAGGTGTCCGAGGTCGAGGTGTCGCTGGCCAGGACGCAGGCCGACGTGGCCCGGTCCGACGAGCGCCTGCAGGTCGTGCGCGGCCGCTTGGCCCAGGCCGCGGTCCTGGCCTACGTCCACGGCGGCAGCAACGCCCTCATCGGCCAGCTGGTCAGGGGCGGCCGGGACGACATGGTCGTGCGCACCCAGTACCTGCGGGTCACCTCGGCCGACCAGCGCCGGATCATCGGGGAGGTGCGGTCGGCCCGGCAGGACCTCGAGTTCCACAGTTCCCGGCTGGAGACCGAGCGCAAGGCGGCGGCCGACGCGGCCGAGGCGGCCGAATCGGCCAGCCAGGAGGCGGTCGAGGCCGAGGACGCCCAGCGCGCCGTCCTCGGTCGGGTCACGGGCGAGCTGGGGGAGCTGGTCGCCGCCGAGCAGGCCCGCAAGGAGGCCGAGGCGGCCCGGAACCGGCCCGTGCCCGTCATCGCCGACACTCCCCGCATCACCGAGCCGCCCCGTCCCCAGACGCAGTCCACCCAGGCGCCGGCCCAGTCCCAGCCCCAGGGGACGACCACCGTGCCGGCCCAGGCGACGTCGGCCCCTCCGGCCTCGGGGAAGGGCGCCATCGCCGTGGCCGAGGCCCGCAGGCAGCTGGGCAAGCCCTACGTCTACGGGGGCTCGGGGCCGGACAGCTTCGACTGCTCGGGCCTCACGGCCTGGGCCTGGAAGGCCGCGGGCGTGACCCTGTCGCACTCGGCGTACACCCAGTGGTTCGAGACGACCCGGGTCCCGGTCGACGCCGTGCAACCGGGCGACCTCCTGTTCTTCGGCAAGAACGGCGTGGAGAGCATCCACCACAACGCCATCTACATCGGCAACGGCGACATGATCGAGGCCTCGCAGACCGGCACGCCCATCCGCATCCGGGGGTGGCGGGGCGGTGACCTCGTGGGAGCGGGCCGGCCCGGCTGAGCCAGCCATCTGCTGTCACCATGGCTCCTGAGGTGACGCCCACGGCCCCCCTGCTCGAGACCAAGCTGCACGTCCCCAGGCAGGGGCGCCGGCTGGTGGACCGGGCCAGGTTGCGCGAGCGCCTGAGCCGGGGCGCGGAGTCGGCGCTGACGCTCGTCTCGGCTCCCGCCGGCTTCGGCAAGACGACCCTGCTCACCGAGTGGGTGGGGGCGTTGCCCGCCGACGGGCCTCCGGTGGCGTGGCTCTCGCTCGACGGGCGCGACAACGACCCGGCGCTGTTCTGGACCTACGTCGTCGCCGCCCTGAGGGTCGCCGTGGGCCCCGACATCGGCGCCACCGCGCTCTCGCTCCTGGAGTCGTCCAAGGCGCCCATCGATGCGGTGCTCGCCGCCATGCTCAACGACCTGCTGGCCCTCCCGGGAGACCTCGTCCTCGTGCTCGACGACTACCACCTCATCGAGGCCCGTCAGGTCCACGACGGGGTCGCGTTCCTGCTCGGGCACCGACCGCCGCAGCTGCACCTCGTCGTCGCCGGCCGGGCCGACCCGCCGTTGTCGTTGGCCAGGCTCCGGGGCGAGGGCGAGCTGGTCGAGATCCGGGCGGCCGACCTGCGCTTCACCCCCGAGGAGTCGGGCGCCTACCTCGACGCCGAGATGGGCCCGGTCCTGACCGCACGGGACGTCGCCACTCTCGCCGCCCGAACCGAGGGATGGGTCGCTGCCCTCCAGCTGGCGGCGCTGTCGATGCAGGGGCGAGACGACCTCAGCTCGTTCATCGCCGGGTTCGCCGGGGACGACCGGTACATCGTCGACTACCTGGCCGAGGAGGTGCTCGAGCGCCAGCCCGAGGACGCTCGGGAGTTCCTCGTGCGGACCTCGATCCTCGACCGGCTCACCGGCCCGCTGTGCGATGCCGTCACCGGGCAAGCGGCAGCGGCGCCAGGCTGGTGGCCCTGGAGCGCGGGAACCTGTTCGTGGTCCCGCTGGACGACCGTCGCCGCTGGTACCGCTACCACCACCTGTTCGCCGACGTCCTGAAGGCCCGCCTCCTCGACGAGCGGCCGGACGCGCTCCCCGAGCTGCACAGCCGGGCCAGCGCCTGGTACGAGGCCCACGGCCAGCCGTCGGAGGCGATCCGCCACGCGCTGGCCGCCGATGACGTCGACCGCGCCGCCGACCTGGTCGAGCTGGCCCTTCCCGCCATGCGCCGCAGCCGGCAGGAAGCGACGATCCGTGGCTGGCTCGAGGCGCTGCCGGACGACGTCGTGCGCGTCCGCCCGGTGCTCAACGTCGGCCTCGTCGGGGCCTTGGCCTCGACCGGCGAGTTCGAGGGCATCGAGGCCCGGCTGGGCGACGCCGAGCGGTGCCTGGGCGGGACGGCTGACATGGTCGTGGTCGACGAGACCCAGTTCCGCTCCCTCCCAGGCGCCATCGAGATGTACCGGGCCGCGCTGGCGCTCATCGCGGGCGATCTGCCCCGCGCCGTGGCCCATGCCCGCCGGGTGCTCGAGCTGGCGCCGGAGGACGATCACCTCGAACGCGGCGCGGCCGCCGCGCTGCTGGGGCTGGCGTCGTGGACCGGCGGGGACCTCGAGGCCGGGTACCAGGCCTATGTCGCGTGCGTCGCCGAGTTCCGGCTGGTCGGGCACATCGCCGACATCCTGGGGTGCTCGATCGCCATGGCCGACATCCGATCGAGCAAGGCCGCCTCAGCGACGCCATGCGCATCTACGAGCAGGCCCTGCAGCTGGTGAGCGACGGAGGCGTCGTGCTGCGCCGCACCGCCGACATGCACGTCGGGATGGGCGAGATCCACCGCGAGCGGCACGACCTGCACGCTGCCGCCGAGGCCTTGCGGCGAAGCCTGGCCCTGGGCGAGCACAACGGCCGGACGGGAGCGGTGATCGAGATTCTCGTGGTACAGGCGCTTGCCCGCGACGCGCGTGGGGACGCGCCCGCCGCGCTCGCGTCCCTACGACGAGCGGTCACCCTGGCCGAGCCCGAGGGCTACGTCCACGTCTTCGCCGACGAGGGCCCGCCCATGACGGCCCTGCTGCAGGCGCGGGCGAAGGAGAGCTTCCGCACCGACTACGTCCGCCGCCTGCTCGCCGCCGCCAGCCCTGGCGACCCGCATCGGCCCGTGAAGCAACCCCTGGTCGACCCCCTGAGCGACCGCGAGCTCGACGTGCTCCGTCTCCTCGCCAGCGACCTCGGCGGGCCCGAGATCGCCCGCGAGCTCAGCGTGTCCCTGAACACCATTCGCACGCATACCAAGAACATCTACGCCAAGCTGGGCGTGAACAACCGCCGGGCCGCGGTCCGCAGGGGCCAGGAGCTGCAGCTGTTCGCAGGACCGCGGCGTCGCTGACCGCGAATCACCGCACGAATCACCACATGTGGTGATCCCCGCTCACCAGGTTGCTTCGTACATTCCTCCCGAGCCGACGGTGCGACGCCGGCGGAGGTCGAAAGGGAGCACGAGGCCAAGGGGGGCAGATGAGCGAGTACCAGATCCGCCTCCAGGGTCACCTGCACCCCCGATGGGCCGCCTGGTTCGACGGCCTGACCGTCACCAACGAGAGCGACGGGACCACCGTCCTCCAAGGTCAGGTGGTGGACCAGGCCGCGCTGCACGGCCTGCTGCGGAAGCTGCAGGACCTGGGCCTGCCCTTGCTCTCGGTGACGCAGATGGGGCCCGACCAAGCCCGAAGTGCCTACGTCCACGAAGGAGACTGACATGACGATCCTCCGAACCACAGAGACCACGAGAGTTCCGATGGACCGGATGCGGAAGACCGCGCTCGTCGCCGGCGCGCTCTACCTGGTGACCTTCATCACCTCGATCCCGGCCCTGGGGCCTCTACCACGACGTCCTGAACAATCCGGACTTCATCCTCGGCGCCGGCCGCGAAGGCGGCGTGATGTGGGGCGCCTTCCTCGAGGTCATCCTCGGCCTGGCCTGCGTCGGCACCGCGGTGGCCCTGTACCCGGTGATCAAGCGGCAGAGCGAGGGCCTGGCCCTCGGCTTCGTGACCGCTCGCACCCTCGAAGCGGCCATGATCTTCGTGGGCATCCTGAGCGTCCTCTCGGTCGTGACCCTGCGGGACGCGGGTGCTTCCGGAGCGGAGGGCGCGGCCCTCGTCACCACCGGGCAGTCCCTCGTCGCAGTGCACGACTGGACCTTCCTGCTGGGGCCCGGGATCATCCCGGGGGTGAACGCCCTGTGCCTGGGCTACATCCTGTACCGGTCCCGGCTGGTGCCGCGGATCCTCCCGACGATCGGCCTCGTCGGAGCGCCGATCCTCTTCGCCTCCGCCACCGCCACGCTCTTCGGCGTGTACGACCAGGTCTCGGCTGGGCGATGATCGCCGCCCTCCCCGTCGCGGCGTGGGAGCTCTCGCTCGGCGTGTGGCTGGTCGTCAAGGGCTTCAAGCCCTCGCCTCTCACCTCGACCGACGTCCCCGGAACGATCGGCAACGTCGAGAGCAACCTGGCTCCGGCAGTCGCCTGACGCCGACCGCACCGGCGCGTCAGCGCCCTCGCCCGACCGCTCGTACCACGACGATGGCCATGTCGTCGGCCAGGTCGGGGCTGTGGGCCAGGACGGCGACCTCGATGCGCCGGGCGATGCCGGCTGCGCTCCGGCCGGCGCAGGTGGTGAGGAGGGCGGCCAGGCCGTCCTGGCCGAACTGGCGGCCCTGGTCGTCGCGTGCCTCGACCACCCCGTCGGTGTAGAGCACCAGGGCGTCCCCGGGGGCGAGGGACACGGGGACGTCGCGCAGCTGGGTGGTGGCGAGGGTGCCCAGGAGCGTCCCGCCGCCGGTCTCCACCACGGTCACCGACTCGTCGTCGCCCAGGACCAGCGGGGGTGGGTGCCCGCCGCTGGCCAGCTCCACGTCGACACCGCTGTCCGCCGGATGGAGGCAGGCCAGCACAGCGGTGAGGAACCGGTCGTCGGCCGCCTGGCGGAGAAGGGCGTCGTTCAGCCGGGACAGGACCGCGGCCGGGCCGGTCTCGGACGGGGCGATGGCCCGGATGCTGTAGCGGGCCACGCCGGTCATGGCCGCGGCGTCGGGGCCGGAGCCCGCCACGTCGCCCAGGACGACCGCCCACCGGCCGCTGGACAAGGGGAAGGCGTCGTAGAAGTCGCCGCCGACGTCGCTGGGGCCGGCGGCCCGGTACCGGGCGGCCAGGTCGACGCCCTCGATCCGGGGGAGCACCGGGGGCAGCAGGTTGGCCTCCAGGGCCGACGCCACCCGGTCGCGCTCGGCGGCCACCGCGGCGTTGGCGATGGCCACGCCGAGGTGCTCGGCCAGGCCGGCGGCCAGGCTCACCTGCTCGGCGGTGAAGGCGTGCGGGCGGGGGTGCCCGAGGTAGAGCACGCCGGCGACATCGCCCTCGCCGGCGGGGACCGGCGCCACCAGCCAGCTGCGCACCAGGCGGCCGTCGGCGAGGGTGCCGTAGGCGTTGGCCCGGTCGTCGCGCGCCCAGGCGGCCACGTCGTCGATCAGGTGGGGCTGGCCGTGCAGGCGGGGCCCGGACAGCAGGGGCGCCTGGGCGAAGTCGGGACGGTCGGCGAAGTCGTGCCACTCCGCGCCGGCGAGGGCCGGGGGAGTGCCGGGCTCGGCGGGCACGTAGAGGGCGAAGCGGGCGCCGGTCAGCTCGCGGCAGGCCTCGGCCACCCCGGTGACCAGCCGGCCGGGGTCGCGATCGGCCAACAGGGCGGGCATGCGGACGATGAGGTCGAGGAGGCGCCTGCGCTCGGCCTGGAGCTCCTCGAGGGCGGCCCGTGCCGTCTGCAGCTGGTCGAGCTCCGGCCGGCTCATGCTCGTGTGTGGTCCGGGCGGGTGATTTCGAACCACACGGTCTTGCCGCCGCCGCTGCGCCGGCGCGAGCCCCATCGATCGGACAAGCCTCCGAGTATGGCCATCCCCCGGCCGGAGGTGTCGTGGGGGTCGGCGTGCTTGACGACGGGCATGGCGTCGGAGTCGTCGCTGATCTCCACGTGGATGGCCGTGGGCCGGACGTGCACGAGGATCCGCGGCGCGCTGTAGGCGTGGACCACGGCGTTGGTCACCAGCTCGCTCACGCACAGGGCGATGTCGTCGAGGAGCTCTTCGTCGCACCAGCCGTCGAGCGTCCGCCGCACCATGGCCCGGGCCTCCCCGGCGCTGCGCAGCTCGGCCGGGAGCCGGCCGAAGGCCTTGGCCAGCAGCGACTCCAGGCGGTCGACGACCGAGGTGACGTCGGAGAGGGCCGCCGGGAGGTCCGACGGAGCCAGGTCCTTGCCCAGGTAGCCCACCGCTCCCGTCGCCGCGGCCATGGCCGCCAGCTCGTCGGGCGGCCGGGACGCCACGAGGACGACCTTGGGCGGCCGGGTCACTCGCCGGAGGGCCCGGAAGCCGCCGGGCAGCGACACGTCGAGGAGGACCACGTCCGGGCGCCGGCGACCGGAGACCGCGACCAGCTCGTCGGCGTCGGCCGCCTCCAGCACCTCGGCCTGGCCTTCCAGCGCCAGCCGCACGAGCAGGCGGTAGTCGGGGTCGTCGTCGGCCACGAGCACCGTCGGTCGGGCCTCGGCCGTCACCGGTCCGCCTTCGGGAGGGTGAAGCGGATGCGTGCCCCGCCACCGGGGGCGGGCTCGGCCCAGATCGTGCCCCCGTGGCCCTCGACGAGGCGCCGGCACGTGGCCAGGCCGGCCCGGCGGGCGGCCCCCGCCGGCAGGAGGGTGAACAGGGCGGGGCGCAGCTCGAGGGGGATCCCGTTCCCGTCGTCCGTCACCGAAACGGTCACCGCCGCGGGGCCGTCCTCGGCGTCCACCCGGATCGTCAACGGACGGGTGCCGGCGTGGCGCACGGCGTTGTCGAGCACCTCGCCGAACACCTTCACCAGCTTGGCCCGGTCGCCCGTCACGGTCGGGAGCTCGGACGTGACCAGCCGCACGCCGGTGGCGCGCGACAGCCGGGCCGCCGCCTCGTCGACGACGTCGCCAAGGGGAAGAGGCTCGAGCTTGACCTCGCCCGCCGACGCCCGGGCGTACTCCAGCAGCGAGGCGACGTGGTCCCGGACCCGCGACAGGTTCGACTGGGCGCGCTCGATCAGGAGCCCGGCCGGCGCGTCCAGCTGGTCGCGGTGTCGGGTGGACAGCAGGTCGAGCATGCCGGCCACGTTGTCCAGCGGCTCCTCGATGTCGACCGCGGCGGCCGCCGCGAACCGCTCGAGGGCCGCGTTCGAGCGCTCGAGCTCCCCGTTCAGGCGCTCCACCTCGCCCAGCTGGCGGGCCAGCTCCTCGCGCTGGCGGGCCACCAGGTGGCCCTGCCGCCACAGCTCGAGGAACACCGAGACCTTGGAGCGCAGGGCCTCGGGGTTGAAGGGCTTGTAGACGTAGTCCACGGCCCCCGACCGGTACCCCTGGAGGTGGTGCTCGGCCTCGCCGCTGATGGCGGTGAGGAAGATGATGGGCACGTTGCGGGTCTTCTCCCTGGCCTTGACCAGGCGGGCCGTCTCGAAGCCGTCCATCCCGGGCATCTGGACGTCGAGGATGATCACCGCCACCTCGGCCGAGAGCAGGTGGCGCAGCGCCTCCTCGCCCGACCCGGCGCGTACCAGCTCGGCCCCCAGCGGCTCGAGCACCGCCTCCAGAGCCAGCAGGTTGTCCGCCCGGTCGTCGACCATGAGCACCTGTCCAGCCGGTGACTCCGTCACCGGCTGTCGTCCTCGCTCGCTGCGCTCCGCTCGGACGAGCTGATCGCGCTCCGGCCGTCCGGCGGAGCCGGCCGTCCTCCGCCGTCTTCTCCTGGCCGACAGCCGAAGGAGGCCGCCTGCGGCGGCGAATGGCGGCCGTCGACGTCCGAGACCCTCAGCGGTGGAGCCATACGCGGAGCGTGTCGAGCAGTTGGGAGAGGTCGACGGGCTTGGTGACGTAGTCAGAGGCGCCGGCGGCCAGCGACTCCTCCCGGTCGCCCCGCATGGCCTTGGCCGTGAGGGCGACAATCGGGAGCTGGTCGAATCCGTCCATCTCCCTGATGGCGCGGATGGCCTCGTAGCCGTCCATGTCCGGCATCATGATGTCCATCAGCACCAGCTCCACCCCGGGCGTGGACTTGAGCAGCTGGATGCCTTGGCGGCCGTGGTCGGCGCAGACCACCTCCAGCCCGTGCTCCTCGAGGGCGCTGGACAGGGCGTAGAGGTTGCGGACGTCGTCGTCGACCATGAGCACCCTGCGCCCGGCCAGGTCCGCCGACGGCTCGACCGCCCGCGCGCCGCCCACGCTGGCCGCCACCCGTTCGGCGGGAGTGGGGGCGGGCGCGGAGGGCGCGGCCGCGGGCATGACGGGCAGGAGGAGGGAGAACGTGCTGCCCTCGCCCGGGGTGCTGGTGACCTGGATCTCGCCGCCCAGGAGGCGGGCGATCTCCCGGCTGATCGACAGGCCCAGGCCGGTGCCGCCGTAGCGCCGGCTGGTCGTCCCGTCGGCCTGCTGGAAGGCCTCGAAGATGACCATGAGCTGGTCGGGCTTGATGCCGATGCCGGTGTCGGAGACCGAGAAGACCACGATCTCCGGGGCCTGCAGGAGCTGCGGGTTGGTGCAGCGGATGTCGGGAGGCGCCAGCGCCACCCGCAGGGCGACGGTGCCCTTCTCGGTGAACTTCAGGGCGTTGGACAGGAGGTTCTTCAGGATCTGCTGCACCCGGTGCTCGTCGGTGCTGACGGCCT
This sequence comes from Acidimicrobiales bacterium, assembly GCA_036260295.1. Lineage (GTDB taxonomy): Bacteria > Actinomycetota > Acidimicrobiia > Acidimicrobiales > AC-14 > CADCTB01. The sequence goes on from DATAAD010000133.1 coordinate 42,292, forward strand.
CGGGGGCGCCGTCGTCGACGGTGACCACGAACTCCAGGGCCTGCTGGTCGGCGATGGGACGGAAGATCTGCTCGAGGTCGTCGCAGAGCGACCGGACCTTGACCGGGGCGACGGCCACGTCCATCTTCCCGGCCTCCACCTTGGACAGGTCGAGGATGTCGCTGATGAGGCTGAGGAGGTCGTTGCCGGCGTCGTAGATCGACCGGGCGAACTCCACGTGGCGCTCGCTCAGGCTGCCGTCGCCGTTCTCGGCCAGGAGCTTGGCCAGGATCAGCAGGCTGTTCAACGGCGTCCGCAGCTCGTGGGACATGTTGGCCAGGAACTCGGACTTGTACTTGGACGACAGGGCCAGCTGCTCGGCCCGCTCCTCCAGCTCCCGGCGGGCCAGCTCGATCTCGGCGTTGGTGTGCTGGAGCTCCCGCTGCTGGCGCTGCAGCTCCTCGGACTGGCTCTGCAGCTCCTGGGCCAGGCTCTGGGACTGGGCCAGCAGCTCCTCGGTCCGCATCGTGGCCATGATGGTGTTGAGGACGATGCCGACCGTCTCCACGATCTGGTCGAGGAAGGAACGGTCGAGGTCGGTGAACGTCCGGAACGAGGCCAGCTCGATCACGGCCAGCACCTGGTCCTCGAACACGACCGGGAGGACGATGACGTTCAGGGGGTCGGCCTCGGTGAGCCCCGTGCTGATGCGAGCCGCGCCGGACGGCACGTCGACCAAAATCGTCTTCTTCTCCAGGGCCGCCTGGCCGACCATGCCCTCGCCCGTGTGCCACTGGGTGGGGAGGGCTTCCGTTCCGTTCGGGCCACGGAGACCAGGGTTGCCCCGGTAGCCGTAGCCGGCGATCAGCCGGAACAGGCAGTCGTCCGGGTCGCCCCCGGGCTCGGCCATGAAGAAGGCGCCCTGCTGGGCCTTCACCAGCGGGGTCAGCTCCGACATGATCAGCTGGGAGAGGGCCCGCAGGTCGCGGTGGCCCTGGAGCATGGCGCCGATGCGGGCCA
>DATAAD010000134.1:0-7833 GCA_036260295.1 Acidimicrobiales bacterium
CAACTCCCTGGCCTCGATCAACGGCAACCTGGCCACCGCCCAGCGGGCGGTCGTGGGCGCCGGCGGCAACGTGGTCACCCTGCCCAACCAGGTCGACCGCATCAACGGCGCCCTGGCCGGCATCGACCCCGCCCTCGAGCGCATCCCCGGCCAGGCAGACCAGATCATCGCCTCCCTCACCTCGATCAACTCCAAGCTGACCGACACCGACGCCTCCCTCAAGGACACCTCGGCCATCCTGCAGACGGTGCTCGGCACGGTGAACAACGTCAGCGGCCTCCTGATCGACGCCAACGACCCGCCCGACCGCCTCGGTGTCCAGAACATCCACCGGCGGGTGGCGGCCATCAACGGCGTCGGTGGTCCCCGCCAGGGCACGGCCAACGCCGGCGGCACCTGCGGTGAGTTCTGCACCCCGAACAACCTGACCACCGCCGAGCAGGACGCCACCGACATCTCCCGTGTCGTCAACGCCGGCGTCGTTCCTCACGCCATCGCCATCTGCCAGGGTCTGAGCAACCTGGCCATCCTCACCGGGATCTCGGGATGCGGGTGAGCCGGATGACGGGCGTCCGAAGCGAGCGCGGCATCGTCGGGTTCAACCTGGCCCTGGTCATCGCCTTCGCCCTCTTCGCCGTCATCGAGCTGTCCCGGGTGGTGCTGGCTGCCACCCAGATCGATGACAGGGTCAAGGTGATCATCACCGAGGTCGGCCCCGGCTCCAACGTGTCCCGCCTGGACGAGACCCAGAAGCTCAACGAGACCGGGCGCATCGCCGAGGACATCCTCGCCGCGGCCCAGCCGCTGCAGGGCCAGCTCGACCAGGTCATCGAGGCGGCCGGGAGCATCGACAACACCGTCAGCGCCATCAACCAGAACGCCGGGGAGATCAACCAGACGGTGCGCAGCATCAACGGCACCGTCAGCGCCCTCCTCCCGGTGGTCCAGAACATCCACGGTGACGAGAGCATGAACCCCCAGACCGGCGGGGTGGCGGCCATCAACAAGCGGGCGGCCGCGGCGGCCCCCGTGGTGGCCGGCATCCAGCAGGACCTGAGCCGGAGCAACATCCTCGGCATGCTGGTGTCGGTGGACCGTCACGCGGTGGCCATCTGCAACGGCACCGCGCTGTCCCTTGCCGGCGGCGGCGCACGCTGCACGCCGGCGCTGGAGGCGACCGCTCCGTAACCCGAGCAGATTCACGCACCACGGACAGGCCCGCCGGCACGCCGGCGGGCCTTTCCGCGTGATGGCGGCGTGCCCGGCACCGCTTTCCCGAACAGGCGAGGGTGCCGGGAACCGCCGAGGTTCCCCTGCCGGCACAAGCAGGCGCGCCGGAGGGCGCCCTTATCGGCGGCTGCCGGCCCGAAAAGAGCGGGGAGGGAGAGCCGGCTCCGCCGGGAGACCGAGCGGGTTGGAGCTCACGCCCGCCCTTGGTCGGCCAAGGCGACTACAGATGCGTGGCCACCGACTGGGCCAGCTTGGTGGCCGCCGAGGCCAGCTGGGGCGGGTCCTGGCGCAGGAACACGAGGATGGCGACCATGGTGGTCCCCTTGCGCAACAGGGCCTGGCCTCCGGCCACGAAGGCCTGGTCGCCGGCGTTGAGGGGCTGGGCGCCGGCGATGCTGGCCCGAGCGGCGTCGAAGGCCGAGGGGACGGCCGACGACGAGGTGGATACGAGCGCCACCCGCTGGTCGGACGAGGCGGCCAGGCTGAAGGAGCACACCGACCGGCCCTCCTCGTTCTGCTGGCGCCCAGGGGTCACCCGCGCCCCGATGGCCGCCTCGACCTCCGCCTGGGTGGCCAGCCCGCAGGCTGGGCGCTGAGGCCGGTCGGGGGGCAGGGGGGCGGGCGAGGGCGCGGCGGCCGTCCCCTCGCCGTCGCCGGCGGCCGCGGGCGAGTCGGACCCTCCGCCCCCGCAGCCGGCCAGCAGGACGGCGCTCATGACCACGGAGAGCGCGGTTGCCCCCGCCTTCGAGAACGGCCCCCGGGGGCGGCCGTTGCCGGGAAGGGAGGCCACGCGAGGGCTACCCCCCCGGCGTCGTCGGCGCCGTGGTGGTCGACGGTGCGGTGGTGGCCGGGGGGATGGTGACCCGCGGGTCGCTGTGGAAGCTCTCGGCGATCCGGTCGAAGGTGGCCGCGTTCTTCTCGAAGTCGTCGGCCAGCGCCTGGAACACGATCATGTTCATCTTGTGGCCCTGGAAGAGGAAGTAGTGGGCGTGGACCGCCTGCAGGCCGTTGTTGTCGTTGAACGTGTAGAAGTAGTAGTAGCCGACCATGCCGTTCAGGGTGATGGCCTGCTGCTTGAGGATCTGCACGGTGGGGTTGGACGTGACGATCCCGTCGGTGACGGCCTTGATGTTCGCCAGGTTCTCGGCCGTGGTGGGGACCTCGGTGGGGAACACCCGGAGGGTCATGGCCAGGTCGTTGCCGCCGTCGAGCACCAGGCGGTAGGTGGCGTTGGGCACCTCGACCCGCCGCCACGACCGGGGGTACTCGAGGGACGCGCCGGTCTCGGGATCCTCGAACCTGGTGACGGGCACCGGCGTGTCCGGGTCGGCCGGCGCCGGAGCGTCGTCGGACGAGCGCGAGGCCAGGGACATGCCGAAGCCGGCCAGGCTGATCACCAGCACGGTCAGCACGCTGAGCAGGACGACGAGCTTGGCCTGCGACCGGGGCTGGCGGGCCGGGCCCTCGCCCTCCCCCTCGTGGTCGACCGGCGGGCGGCGGCTGGGCGGGGCCGGCGGTCGCTGGCGGCGCCTGGGCGGGGCTTCACGGGAGGCCGCGGCGCGCGACGAGCGGGCGGCGGCCGCCCGCCGGCGGGTGGGCGGCTGGGGGCGAGGCCGGGGGGGCCGGCTGGGCGGTTGTTCGTCCACGCTCGATGGCATCTGGGGCCTGCGATCAGTCTCGTCGCACGGGAAGGTGCGTCTCCGGGGAAGCTCGGCGCCCGGCGATGACCAGGCGGGAAAATCTCACGATCTGTGGTCAACGAGCCGTTGACCGCCTATCTGCACCGAGTCTATTGTGACTCCGCATTCAACGGAAGGGGTGTGCATGCTTGTACTCGGTGCGGTGGATCTGACCGGCTGGTACGTCGGTTACATCATCGCCGGTGTCCTGATCACCGTCGTCGTGATCCTCGTCGCCATCATCCTGGGTCTGGCCCGCCGGATCGGCGTCCAAGCCGACATCATCGTCGGCGACCTCGACCGGGCCCGGATCAACACGCTCCCGCTGTGGGACGTCGACAAGGTCAACGGTGGCGTTCGTTCCATCATTCGGAGTGCCCAGGAGGCACGCACCGCACTGGGAGGTGGGGAGTAGTGAGCGCAGTCATGCTCGCCGACGTCGCCCGCGAGCACATCACCTTCTGGTGGGTGACGCTCGGCCTCGGTGCCGTCGTCATCTCCGCCGTCATCATCCTCCTGTCGCTGCTCGTCACCTTCGTGGACGACATCGACAAGAACGTGCGTGAGGCGTGGGACACGGCCACCCGGGTGGCCCAGAACACGGCCACCACCTGGATGCTGAACCAGGCCGGCTCCCTCACCGCCGACCTGCGCAACGAGGTCCGCAAGCACGCCGAGCTGTTCGAGGCTGCCGCCGCAGCAGAGGGGAGAAGGTAGTGACGCTTCGCATCTTCCTCACCGTCCTCGAGATCGCCCTCCTGGTCGGCACCCTGGCCACCTTCCTGAACATCGTGGCCAAGCAGCTCAACCGCATCTCGGCCAACCTGGCCCGCATCGCCTGGGGTGTCCGGGCCGTGGAGACCATGTGCGGCGTCATCGGCCCGGCCGTCGACCGCATCAACGGCAACCTGGTCGACGTCAACAACGACCTGACCCGGGCGGCGGCCGCCGCCGAGAGGCTGGCCTAGCCAACCGAGCGAACGACGGAGGGCGGCTGTGTCCGACTGGCCGCTTCCGCCCCTGTACGAACCGAGAGGCCCGCGCGACACCGACGAGGAGGTCGTGCGGGCCTTTCTGCGTGGGCCTGGCCCCAGCGGCCCGAGCGGAGGACGCGGACCGACGCCCCATTCCGAGCGGCTGCACGTCGAGGACCGGGTCCTCCGGGTCGACGGCGACATGCCCCTCGCCCTGTGGTTGGGACCACGCACAGTGCTCGTCCTGGTCGACATCCCCGACGACCTGGCCGAGGTCCGGGCCCGGGTGCAGGAGACCCTGGCCGCCGAGGGGCTGCGCATGCTCGACGAGCAGTCCCCCCTGGGCATCGCCGTGGGCGTGCAGCTGGTCGGGGCCCGGGCGGCCACGTGGGACCTCTGGGGCGACGACATCGACGCCGCCTTCGCCGAGCTGCGGAAGGCGGCGGTGGGCGGCGACGAGGACATGCTGATGGGCGGCGGACTCCCTCCCGGGCCTTGAGCGACCCGCAGCTGCGGGCCGTCGTCTTCGACGTCGACGGCACCCTGGTCGACAGCGAGCGCCACGGCCACCGGGTGGCCTTCAACCGGGCCTTCGAGGAGTTCGGCCTGCCCCACCGGTGGGACGAGGACCTCTACGGCGAGCTCCTGCACACCACCGGGGGCCAGCGCCGCATCGACGGCTACCTGGCCACCCAGGGCGTGCCCGAGGCCGAGCGGGCCGAGCTGGCCCCCGCCCTCCACCGGCGCAAGACCGAGATCCTCGAGCAGATGGTCGACGACGGCGCCATCGAGCTGCGACCGGGGGCGGCCAGCCTGCTGGAGGAGCTGGCCGGCGAAGGGGTCGCCCTGGCCGTGGGGACGACGGGCAGCCGGCGGTGGGTCGAGCGGCTGCTGAAACGCCTGCTCCCCTCGGTCGGGTGGGACGTGATCGTGGCCGGCGACGACGTCACCAACCGCAAGCCGGATCCCGAGGTCTTCACCACCGCACTGAAGAAGCTCGGGCTCGACCGTCCCGAGGAGGTCGTGGTGATCGAGGACTCGGGCGAAGGGGTGGCCGCGGCCCGGGCCGCGGGCACCCCGTGCGTGGTCGTGGTCAACGGCTACACCGCCGACCACGACCTCGACGGCGCCGACCTGGTCCTCGACGGCTTCGGTGAGCCGGACGCGCCGGCCACCGTCCTGGCCGACCCCCACGCCCTCGGGCTCGACGGCATCCTCGACGCCGCCCTGCTCCGGAAGGTCCTGCAGTGCCGGGGCTAACCTCGTCTCCGGCCGCTCAGGGGGTCGAGTTGGGAACCGACGAGAAGCTGTACGCCTTCACCACGCGCTCGCGGCTCAAGGGGCCGTGGTTCTTCCCCCACATGTTCTACGCCACCATGCGGGTGCGCCGGCAGCTCAAGCGCACGGGCGACGTGGTCGGTTGGGCCAGCATCATCGCCGGGCCCACCGAGTTCTGGACGATCACCGTCTGGAACAGCCGCCAGGACATGCACGAGTTCATGCGCTCCGGGGCCCACGACGACATCATGTGGTTCTTCTCCAAGTGGCTGAAGTCGTTCTGGCTCATGCGCTGGCGGCCCGGCCCCGAGGAGCTCGGCCAGTGGAAGGGCCTGACCATGGGCCGCCCCGAGCCGGCCTACCAGGCCACCGAGGGCCGCAAGCCCGAGGCCCTGGAGAAAGCGCTCGAGCACCTGCCCAAGCTGCGGTCGGCCATGAGCGTCGACGGCGAGGTCACCTACGACACCACCCCCTACGCCCGGCGCCGGCGGGCCGAGGTGAAGGGGTCGGGGGGCGGCGTGGTGCACATCAGCACGTCGCCCCTGGGCACGGTGGGCGCCTACCTGGCCCTGCGCGCCCTGGAGGCCGAAGCCCGGGGCGACCCCGACTACCTCCGGGGCGTGGTGGGCGTCAGCCGTCCCGGCCACGTCTACCTGCTGTCCATCTGGCGGGACCGGGCCGGCACCCGGCGCATGCTGCGTTCGCCCCAGATGGGCAAGCTGCGCCAGCGCTTCCCCGGGACCTGGGCCAACGAGTGGTTGCCGGAGAACGAGTTCGGCCACTGGGACGGGCTCCGGCTGCGCCGGACCCGGGCCCGGTACGCCATCCAGATGCCGAAGGCGGCCATGGATCTCGACCGCACGGAGGTGGAGGCCACCCCGTCTCAGGGTTGACCTCGGGGTTTCCCCGGGTACGGGATTTCTCTCCTGGGTACTAAAGTGCGCGGTATGCGCGATGGGGGACGTGGCTGACCGGTGGCCACCCAGGCACTGAAGTGCGAGCGCCACGGCGAGGCCACCCGCCTCACATGTGTCGAATGCGGCAAGCCCATCTGCCCGAAGTGCGCCGTCCGCACCGACGTCGGCCACAAGTGTGAGGCCGACGCCAAGGGGGTCGAGCTCTCCAAGGAGACGCTCGCCATGCTGCGCCCGTCCCGGACGCCCCTCTACCTGGGCCTGGCCGGGCTGGCCCTCTTCGTCGTGGTCATCGGCTTCCTCCTCCTCCGGGGCGGTGGCGACGACGGCCAGGAGACCAACACCCAGGCCCTGCCCGCGGTCGGCACCTGGACGCCCGTGCCCGACCTGGTCAGCATCCGGGGCACGACCACCCTCGTCCTGCTCAAGGACGGGAAGGCCCTGGCCGCCGGGGGCGGCGTGGGCCAGATCGCCGTGCCCGCGGCCGAGATCTTCGACCCGGCAGCGGGCGTGTGGCAGGCCACCGGCCAGATGAACCAGGCCCGCCGGGGCCACCAGGCCGTCGTCCTGGGTGACGGGCGGGTGCTGGTGGCCGGCGGCATCGCCGAGGGCGACCTGCTGGCGTCGGCCGAGATCTACGACCCGGCCGCCGGCCGGTGGACCACGACCGCGCCCATGACCACGCCCCGGCTGGGCAACACGCTCACCCTGCTGTCCAACGGCAACGTGCTGGCCACGGGGGGGACGTCGGCCGACACCGCGGCAGGTGCCGGAGGGGGCCAGACCATCCGGCCCGACAACACGGCCGAGATCTACAACGTCCAGACCGGCCGGTGGACGAAGACGGGCGGGGCCATGAGCACCCCCCGGTTCGAGCACACCGCCACCCTGCTCGACGACGGCCGCGTCCTCATCGCCGGCGGCCAGGGCCCCCCGATCTCGGGGTCCAGCGCGGCCCTGGCCAGCACCGAGATCTACGACCCGGCGGTCGACAGCTTCCGCAACTCCAACGACATGACCGACGCCCGCTTCAACCACGCCGCGGTGAAGCTTCCCGACCGCACCGTGATGGTGGTGGGCGGCGCCGGTGGCACCAACGGCGACACCTCGCTGGCCACGGCCGAGGTCTTCAACCCCGGCGACGGCAGCTGGACGACGGTCGGCGCCCTGGCCGGCAGCCGCACCGGCCACTCGGCCGTCGCCTTCTCCGACGGACGGGTGCTGGTGGCCGGGGGGGAGTCGGTGACCCGGGGCAACCGCCGGTCGCTGGCCAGTGCCGAGATCTTCACCCTGGAGAGGCGCGAGTGGCGCTCCGCCGGGAACATGAACTGCCCCCGAAGCGAGGCCGGAGCCACCGTGCTCGGCGACGGGAGCGCCCTCGTCGTCGCCGGCGACTTCGCCGCCCCCGGCCAGCAGCCCGACCCCAAGGGCTGTGCCGACCGATATCGCCCCTGAACCTGCCGTCCCAGCAGTAGCCCGAACCGCAGCAGACCAGCGAGGAGTACCCCCATGCCCAAGACCAAGGACAACAACACGCCCCCGCCGTCCCCGGCCGACGACGAGTCCCGGAAGGCGAACGCCCGGAGGAAGGGGCTCATCTGGGCCGTCCTCGCCATGCCGGTGCTGATCGGCTTCTACGCCACCCTGCTGTGGTGGTCGAGCCCCCGCACGGGGGGCCAGGAGCTGCGCCTCGACCAGTACATCACCCTGCTGCGCCAGGGCCGGGTGTCCTCGGCCACCATCTTGGAGACCGACAAC
>DATAAD010000135.1:0-5411 GCA_036260295.1 Acidimicrobiales bacterium
CGGTGGTGAACACCTCGGTGCGGCGGGTGGGGATGGTGGTGTTGCGCTCGATGAGCTTGGTCATGATCCCGCCCCGGGTCTCGATGCCCAGCGACAGCGGGGTGACGTCGAGGAGCAGGACGTCCTTGACGTCGCCCTTGAGCACGCCGGCCTGGATGGCGGCGCCCACGGCCACGACCTCGTCGGGGTTGACGCCCTTGTGGGGCTCCTTGCCGGTCATCGACTTGACCAGATCCTGGATGGCCGGCATGCGGCTCGACCCGCCCACGAGGATGACGTGCTGGATGTCGGCGCCCGTGAAGCCGGCGTCCTTCATGGCCTGCTCGAACGGCCCGCGGCAGGCGTCGACCAGCTCGGCGGTGAGCTCCTGGAAGTGGGCCCGGGTCAGCTTGTAGTCGAGGTGCAGAGGGCCGGCGTCCGACGCGGTGATGAAGGGCAGGTTGATCTGGGTCTCCTGCACGGTGGACAGCTCGATCTTGGCCTTCTCCGCCGCTTCCTTGAGGCGCTGGAGGGCCATCTTGTCCTTGGACAGGTCGACGCCGTGGTCGCCCTTGAACTCGGCGACCAGCCAGTCGATGACCTTCTGGTCCCAGTCGTCGCCGCCCAGGTGGGTGTTGCCGCTGGTGGCCTTGACCTCGAACACGCCCTCGCCGATCTCCAGGATGGAGACGTCGAACGTGCCCCCGCCCAGGTCGAACACGACGATGGTCTGGTCGGCGCCCTCCTTGTCGAGCCCGTAGGCCAGAGCGGCCGCCGTGGGCTCGTTGATGATGCGCATGACGTCGAGGCCGGCGATGGCGCCCGCCTCCTTGGTGGCCTGGCGCTGGGCGTCGTCGAAGTAGGCGGGGACGGTGATCACCGCCTCGGTCACCGTGTCGCCCAGGTAGGCCTCGGCGTCCCGCTTCAGCTTCTGGAGGATGCGGGCGGAGATCTCCTGCGCCTTGTACTTCTTCTTGTCGATGGTGATGGTCCAGTTGGTCCCCATGTGCCGCTTCACCGAGCGGATGGTGCGGTCGGGGTTGGTGATGGCCTGGCGCTTGGCCACCTCGCCGACGAGGACCTCGCCGGTCTTGGAGAAGCCGACCACCGAGGGCGTGGTGCGGCCACCTTCGGCGTTGGGGATGACGGTGGGCTCACCCGCCTCCAGCACGGAGACGACCGAGTTGGTGGTACCGAGGTCGATACCTACGGCCTTGGGCATGGGACTGTTCCTCCCGGAAACTGATCTCGACGGGTTGTGGTGCTGATTCTAGGCAACGTCAGATTAGCAAAGTTGAGTGCATAGCTATCAGGTCGCTTGGTGGACATGATATTCCTGTCTTCGGCGCTGGACGCCGGGACGGTTGGGTGGTCATGCTTCCGGCCGTGACGAACGTGCGGGTCAAGCTCACCTTCCCTGAGCACCTCATCAAGCAGCCCCTCATGGGCCGCCTCGTCCGCGAGTTCGACGTCCTGCCGAACATCCGCCGGGCCAAGATCGAAGAGGAGATCGGCTGGATCGTCTGCGAGCTGGCCGGGGAGCCGGCCTCGGTGGAGCAGGCCCTGTCGTGGCTGGCCGACGCCGGCGTCCAGGTCGACCGCCTGGGGGATGTCGTCGAGAGCTGACGGGTAGGGGGGGAGCTTGCGCAAGCTCCTCGTCCTGGCCGTGGTCATCGCCGGCCTCCTCGTGGCCGCCGACCTGGGCGTCCGCTCCGTCGTCGAGTCACAGCTGGCCGAGCGCGTCGAGCTGGCCGCCGAGCCCTCGGGTGAGACCAGCGCCCGCATCTCCTCGTTCCCGTTCCTCGCCCGGCTCCTGACCGCGGGGGAGGTGTCCCGGGTGAGAGTGGCCACCGCGGGGGTCACCGTCGAGGGGCTGACCTTCGCCCGCCTGGCCGTCGATCTGGAGGACGTCACCCTCGACCGCGACCGCCTGCTCTCCGAGCGCAAGCTCGTCCTCACCGACCTCCAGCGGGGGACGGCGTCGGCCGAGGTCACCCAGGACCAGCTGTCCGAGCGCCTCGGGATCCCGGTCACCCTCGAGGCCGGCCGGGCCCGGGTGCGCGTCGCCGGCCAGACCGTCACCGCCACCGCATCCGTCGACGACAACCGGCTCCGGCTGTCCGTCTCGGGCTACTCGGTGCCCTCGCTGCGCATCCCCAAGCTGCCCCTCGTCCCCTGCGTGGCCGACGCCGAGATCGCGCCCGGGCGGGTGCGCCTCTCCTGCACGGTCGACGAGATCCCCGCCGAGCTCGTGGGCCGCCCCCTCGACGAGGTGAGGCTCTGAGATCCGGCGAACTGGTGGCGATATTGGTCGTCCTGGCGACCAATTCGCGCGCCAGTTGGGCCTACCAGCCCGTGGAGCCCGGCTCCCCCTTGAAGGGGCCGACCACCTTGGACGTGATCCAGCCCCCGTAGTAGCCCCCGGGCTGGGGCAGGACCACCTCGGTGTCGACGATGCAGGCTTCCATGAGCGCGGGGTAGAAGGCGACGTAGCCGGCCAGGGCCTCGTAGCCGGGCAGGGGATCCACGTAGGTCCACGCCGCGTCGGCGACGGCCTGGCCCCGGTGGACGACCGAGTAGTAGCGGGCCTCCCCCTTCCACTCGCACCAGCTCGTCTTGACCGACGCCCGCAGGACGTTGGGAATGATGCTGTCGGGCGGGAAGTAGTAGTTGGGCGGGTGGCTGGTCTCCAGCACCCGAAGCGAGGCGAGGGTGACGGCGATGGTCACGCCGGCGAAGACCACCTCGACCTGGCTCCGGCAGGGCTCGACCCGGGGCGGGCGGGGATAGTCCCACACCGACTCCTGGCCCGGGCCGGGCGGGACGGGCTTAGGGCGGGAGATCATGGAGGGGTGGAGCCGCATGCTACGGCGCTGGCCGACGCCATCGTCGCCGCCCTCCCCGGGTGGGTGGAGCGATGCGTCGCCAGCCGGCTCGCCGGGCCCGACCGGGCCGTGTCCGAGGCGGCGCGGGAGGCGGGGCGTCGGGCGGCAGCCGAGGTGGGGCCCGAGGTGCGGGCGCTGCTGGCGGCCGACATCGACGACCAGCGCACCACGCCCCTCGCCCTGCTGCGAGCCGCCGTCCGCTACCCGACCCAGGTCCTGCGGGCGGCAGGCGTCCCTCCCGTCGAGCGTGACCCGATCCAGGCCCGCCTGTTCCCCGGCGACCTCTACGATCTGTCCCCAGCCAACTTCGCCGACGTCGACCCCGCCCTGGCCGAGCCCGGCATCGTGTGGGGTGCGGCCAAGGCCCTCGCCCACCGCCGGAGGCACGCCCCATGAGCCGGATAGTCGCCTATGTCCCCGACCTGATGGACCGGTCGAAGGTGGCCGCAGCCGGCGACTGCATCTTCGTGTCCCGGCCGGACGACCTGGTCGCCCTGTCGCCGTCGGCCGACGTGGTGGTCGTCGACCTGACCCGCCCGGGCGTGGTCGACGTGCTCACCGACGTCCACGGCCGGGTCATCGGCTTCGCCAACCACACGGCGCGCGACGTCATGGAAGCGGCCCGGGCCGCCGGCTGCGAGCAGGTCCTCCCCCGTTCGGACTTCTTCGCCCGGATCGACGAGCTGCTGGGGTAGTCGCCCTCGCGACCGTCAGCAGCGGCCCGTACCGGCGCGGCTAGCGCGAGCCGGACGGGGGGCGGGTCCAGCCCGCGTCGCTCAGGGGGCGGGGCTCGAAGAACAGGCAGTCGTCGGGGCAGGCGAAGGGCATGCTCTGGGCCACGTCGAGGCGGCAGCGGTCGACCGTGTCACCGGTCGGCAGCGACCGGCTGGAGTAATGGCGGCAGTCCGCTCGTACGCCCACCCGCCCATCTTCCCAGATGCCCGGGTAGCGTTTCCGCCAGTGACCGCGGCCCCCGATCTCCTGCGGTGGAGCGAGGCGCTGGCCGGGATCGCCCGGACCGGCCTGGCTTTCACCGAGAGCCTCTACGAGCGTGAGCGCTTCCAGGAGGTTCTCCACGTGGCGGCCGACATCCGGGCCGCGGCCGGCGACGAGGTCGAGGCGGCGACGCTGATCGAGGAGTGGATGGGCGAGATCCGCGGCGGCGTGGCCGGGTACGTCACCCCGAAGGTGGCGGTGGGAGCGGTCGTCGGGAACGACCGGGGCGAGCTCCTCCTGGTCAAGCGGGCGGACAACGGGGTCTGGCTGTACCCGACGGGATGGGCCGACGTGGGCTACTCGGCCTCGGAGGTGGCGGTGAAGGAGGTGTTCGAGGAGACGGGGATGGAGGTGGAGCCGGTCCGCCTCATCGCCCTTCTCGACGGGCTGCGGCTGGGCTTCACCAAGGTCCCCCTCTACTCGTTGGTGTTCCACTGCCGGCTGGTTGGTGGAGAGCTGCGGCGACATCCCCTGGAGTGCAGCGACGTAGGGTGGTTCGCCGAGAACAACCTTCCCACCCCTCTCGCCGGGGCCAGCCGGTGGAGCGTGCCCGCCTTCCAAGCGATCCGAGGCGACGCGGTCGACGTGGTCTTCGACCGGCCCCGGCAACCACCGTGGCGACGCCACGACGAACTACCTTCCCGGTAGGAGGTGCCCATGGCGCTGTTGAAACGAAAGAGAGCCGGCCTCAACGACCCGATGTCGGTGGTCACCAGGTTCGTGAACGCCTGCAACCGCCACGACGCCGACGCCATCTTCGCCTGCCTCCACCCCAGCTTCGACAGCATCCAGCCCATGTTCCCCAGCCGGAACTTCCGGGGCGCCGACCAGGTGCGCCGCAACTGGCAGGCCATCTTCGACGCCGAGCCCGGCTTCCGGCTCACCGTCCTGCGCTCCGCGGCGATGGACGACATCGTCTGGCTCGAGCTCCACGGCGCCGGCCGCGACGCCGAGGTGGCGGGCGTCTTCGTGATGGGCGTCCAGGGCGACCGCATCCGCTGGGCCCGCATCTACAGCGCCCTGGTCGAACCCGTGCCCGCCGGCACCGAGGACGCATCCGCCGACCGGCACGAGGCGCCGTCGCAGGCCGGGGCGGGCAACGGCGAGGTGGCCGAGGACGCGCTCATCGCCCCCGTCGTCGACATCGAGCACTCCCCCCGCCGCCGCCGGCGCAGCCGGAGCCGTCGCGAGGGGGCGGCGGCCGAGGCACCGGCGGCGCCCGCCGCCCCCACCGCCGCCCCCCCCGAGGCCCAGCCGCAGTCCGACCCCGAGCCGGTCGCGGAGCCCGAGGCAGGCACGCCCCCCGAGCCCGAGCCCGAGCCCCGGCCGCCGACGGAGACGGCAACCATCGCCGCCCAGCCGGTGGGCGACGCCGTCGCCACCCAGCCCGAGCCCGAGCCCGAGGTCCTGGTGGCCCCGGGGGCCGAGCCCGAGGCGCCGTCGGCGCCGGAGCCCACCGCAGCCCACGACAGGGTGAGCGAGCTGGCGACGGGTGAGGAGCAGATCATCGTCGTGCCCCCCGAGCCCGAGCCCCAGCCCGAGCCCGAGCCC
>DATAAD010000136.1:0-21190 GCA_036260295.1 Acidimicrobiales bacterium
CGCCGGATACCGCTCGGGGTCGCTCGGGCGCGAAGCGGGCAGTATCGCTCACGCAGTGGCAGTGAGCGATGCTTCGCGACGACCGTGATCGTCACCTCGGATGGCGATGCCACCACGTAGACCGTCCAGGCGCTCCTGAGCCCGGCTCATCTTCACGTAGGCCAGTTCCCGGCCTCCGCCGTCGTCGAGGACGTGGGCCGGCCCACGTGGCCCCTTGAGGCGGTGGACGGTAATGGCAGAGCTGTGGGCCAGGTGGGAGGCGTCGATCTCCCCGGGGCCGAAGCGCTGGAAGCGCCTGTCGTCCATGGTGGCGGTCACGATCTCGCCGCTGGCGCCCCGGGGCCAGGGTGACGATGCGGTTGCCGGCCCGGTAGCCCACCTCGCCGACGACAAGCTCCTTGCCCGACAGCCGCCCTAGGCGCTCCCAGGCCTGGCGGTCCAGGCGGTTCAGCTCGGTCGACGTTGTCCCGCCGGCCCAGGTCGAGGCCCTGGCCGACGCATGGAGAGGTGGCATCGCGATACCGGGCGCTCGTGTGGCGGGGCTGCTACGGCGGGCCCCGCATCGGCGAACTGCTGGCGCTGCGATGGACCGACCTCGACTTCCTTCGTCGGACCGTCACCGTCAGCCGGGGAAGGTGATCGCGATCACCGGCGCCGGCCTGGTGGAGGGGGGACCAAGACGAAGGCCGGTCGGCGCACCGCGACACTCCCCCGCCGAGTCGTCGCCGAGCTCGAGCAGCACCGCCGCGCGTATCCCTCGCCGGCCCTTGTGTTCACGTCACCCGAAGGCAACCAGGTGCGGTCCGGCAACCTCCGCCGCCGTCACCGGGCTCCTGCGGTCGCCCGGGCCGGGCTCGACGGCTTCACCTTCCACGACATGAGGCACGCCGCGGTGAGCCTCTGGGTTGCTGCCGGCGCCTCGGACCTGGACGGCGCGAAGTGGGCCGGACACACCTCGGCGGCCTTCACCAAGAGCCGCTACGCCCACCTTTCCCCGAGCACGGTGAGGCGCTGGCCGAACGGCTGAAGGCATTCATCGCCGCCGCAAACGCCCACCCCGGCTGCCTCGGTGATGCGCTTCCGCCGATCCTGATGTGCACGCCGGTACCGGTCGGGTGGGGCTGGTGGCTGCATACCCCACTCACCTGCACTTTTTGGAGCGGACGACGGGATTCGAACCCGCGACCCCAACCTTGGCAAGGTTGTGCTCTACCACTGAGCCACGTCCGCGTGTGCCTCTAGGTTAGCAACTGCTCAGCCCGAGGTCATCCCCTCGAGGCACTCCGGGCAGATGCCATGAACGGCAGGTCGCACGTCGACGAGCACGATCTCAAGCAGTGCTCAACGCCCGGTGTGGCCGAACCCGCCCCTACCCCGCTCGGAAGCGGGCAACTCCTCCACGACCGTGAGCACGGCCTGCTCGACGGCGACGATGACGAACTGGGCGATGCGGTCGCCCCGGTGGACGACGTACTCCGCCTCGGGGTCGGTGTTGACGAGGAGGACGTTGAGCTCCCCTCGGTACCCGGCGTCGACCAGCCCGGGGGCGTTGAGCACCGTGACCCCGTGGCGCAGGGCCAGGCCGCTCCGAGGCATGACCAGGCCGGCGTGCCCCCCCGGCACGGCGACGGCGAAGCCGGTCGGCACGAGGGCCCGCCCACCCCTCGCAGGCAGGACGGCGTCCTCGCTCGCCGTAAGGTCGGCGCCCGCGTCGCCCGGCCGGGCGTAGGCGGGGAGCGGGAGCTCGTGGTCGAGACGGACGACAGGCAGGTCCAACATCAGTCGGCCAGCCTACGATCGGCTCCCATGCTGGGGTGGATCGACCTCGAGATGACCGGCCTCGACCCCGAACGCGACCTCATCCTGGAGATCGCCGCCCTCGTGACCGACGACAACCTGGTGATCGTGGCCGAGGGGCCCGACATCGTCGTCCACCAACCAAGCGTCGCTCTCGACGCCATGGACCCCGTCGTGGTCAAAATGCACGGCGACAGCGGGCTGCGGAAGGCGGTGGAGGCGTCGACCGTCTCCCTGGAGGAAGCCGGGGCCGCGGTGCTGGCGTTCCTGGGCCGGCACTTGCCCGAGCCCCGGACCGTCCCCCTCTGCGGGAACTCCATCGCCACCGACCGCAGCTTCCTCATGCGCCACCTGCCCGAGGTGGACGCCTGGTTCCACTACCGGTCGATCGACGTGTCGACGGTCAAGGAGCTGTGCCGGCGCTGGTACCCGCAGGCCTACGAGGCGGCGCCGGCCAAGGCCGGCCACCACCGGGCCCTCGACGACATCCGGGAGAGCGTGGCCGAGCTGGCCTACTACCGGTCGACGATCTTCCGGCCCCTCACCGGGTGACCCGCTGGGCGTTCCTGGACCATCCCGGGCCCATCCCCTTCGCCCACCGGGGCGGCGCGTCCGACCATCCCGAGAACACCATGCCCGCCTTCGAGCACGCCGTGCGCCTGGGGTACCGGTACCTCGAGACCGACGCCCACACCACGGTGGACGGAGTCGTCGTCGCCTTCCACGACCCCGTGCTCGACCGGGTGACGGACCGGAGCGGTGTCATCACCCAGCTGTCGTGGGACACCGTGCGGGCCGCTCGGGTCGGGAACGCGGGCGTCCCACTGATGGAGGAGTTGCTGACGACCTGGCCCGAGGTGCGGGTCAACATCGACCTCAAGGACGAGGCGTCGGTGGCCCCTCTCGTCGACCTCCTCGACCGAACGGCTGCCCATGACCGGGTCTGCGTGGCCTCCTTCTCGGGCAGGCGGCTCGAGCGCTTCCGCCGCCTCTCCGGTGGCCGGGTCTGCACCGCCCTCGCCCCGGTGGACGTCGCCCGGCTGCGCGCCGCCGGCTTCCACCTGCGGACCGGGGGGTTCGCCGGCGCCTGTGCCCAGGTGCCGGTCCGCCGAGGGCGGCTCCTGATCGTCGACCGCCGGTTCGTGGAATGCGCCCACCGCCGCGGCCTTCAGGTCCACGTTTGGACGATCGACGACCCGCCCGAGATGGAGCGCCTGCTCGACCTCGGGGTGGACGGGATCATGACCGACCGCCCGAGCGTCCTGAAGGAGGTCCTGATCCGCCGGGGGCAGTGGGCCTAGTTGTCCCAGCCGGTCGGTACTGTCGGCTCTGTGGAACTGACGGCGGCCCAGCGCCGGATCGTGGAGCACGACGGAGGGCCGCTGCGCATCTCCGGCGTAGCCGGTTCGGGAAGGACGACGGCGCTGGTCGCCCGCTACCTGTGGCTGGTCGAACAGGGTCACCGACCGTCGTCGGTGCTGGTCGTCTGCCGCGACCGGACCGCGGCCACCCGCTTCCGTGACGCCGTCCTGCCCACGCTGGCGGGCGGGTTCGACGCCCTCCCCTTCACCACCTGGTTCGGGGTGGCGTTCGACCTGGTCGCGCGGTCGCACGGGCCGGTCCAGCTGGTGTCCGGCGGCGAGCAGCGGGGCATCGTCCGTCGCCTCCTGGCCGACGAGTCGCCCGACGACTGGCCGGTGTTCGGCCGCTACCTGGGGCGGGCGGCATTCGCCGGCGAGGTGGCCGACGCCCTGCTCGACGTGCCGCCCGGGACGTGGTCCGAGCTCGACCGCTTCAGAAAGCGGTACGCGACATCGCTCCACGAGCGAGGCCAGGTCGACAGGTGCATGCTGCTGGCTGCGGCGGTCGAGCTGGCCGACCCGGGGCGCTACGCCCAGGTGCTCGTCGACGACGACGAGGGCGACTCGCCCCTCTTGCACCCGTACGCCAACGCGACCGTCGTCTCGGACGCGGCATTGCCGTGGCCGGCGGTGGAGGTCGAGCTCACCGGGAGCTTCCGGCGCCCGGCCCACCCCGTCCTGGTCAGGTGCCCGCACCCGTCGACGGAGCCCGAGGCGGTCGCCGGGGAGCTGCTGGCTGCCCGCGGAGAGGGCGTGGCGTGGTCCGACATGGCCGTCCTGGTCCGCAGCGCCCACCGCCACGGCCGGCCAATCGCCCGCGCCCTCGGCCGCCACGGCATCCCCGTCCGGCCCGCCCCGGGCCTGAGCTCGGCGGCGGGCGACCCTGCCGTGGCCGCCATCGTCGACGTCCTCCGGTGGTCGGCGGGAGACGAGGAGGCGTACCGCCGGCTTGAGCTCTCACCCATCCCGGTCGACGTCCTCGACGAGCTGCGTGACGAGGTGGCGACGCGGGCGGCGACGTCCACCCCGGCCGAGCTGGCGTTCACCATCTGGGAACGGGGGCTGGGCCACCTGGTCACCGGCGCGAGCAGCGACGACGCCTCGCTGGACGCGGTCGTCGCCTTCCTCGACGGACTCGAGCGCCGGGCCGACCGCGACCCTTCCGAGCGGCTCCCGGAGCTGCTGGCCGGGGTCGACGACGGGCGGGTCGCGCCGGACCCGTGGCGGGCGTCGGCCGCCGCAGGCGACCGCGACGCGGTCACGGTCACGTCGATCTCGGCGGCGACGGGCCGCGAGTGGCACACGGTCGTGGTCGCCGGCTGCGTCGAGGGCGAGCTGCCCAAGGTGCGGGGGCGGGCGTCGCTGTTCGACCCGGCTCCTGCGCCGGCCGCCGAACGGCGCCGCGCCTCCCTCGAGAAGGAGCGCCGGCTGTTCCGTGCCGCCTGCACCCGAGCCAAGGCGCGCCTGGTGGCGACCGCGGCACCCGAGCCGGGCGTCCTGCTCAGCCGGTTCGTGGAGGTGTGGGCAACCCGTGACCCCAAACCGCCGGTCTTTCGAGGCCCGGCCCCGCGTTCACGCCGGTTCACCGAGAGCCCGGTCGCCGTGTTCCCCGACGGACGCCTGAAGCTGTCGGCCACCCAGCTCGACACCTACGACGACTGCCCGCTCCGCTACGCCTACCAGTACGGGCTGCGGGTCCGCGACGACGCCGGCGCGCCCGCCGCCCTCGGCTCGCTCGTCCACAAGGTGCTGGCCGAGTTCCTGCGCCCCGACCGTCGCGGTGAACGTACGAAGGACGCGCTGCTGGCCCTCGCGGCCGAGCGCTGGCGGGACGACATCGCCCGCTACCGCCCGCAGGTCGAGGAGTGCCGGCGGGACTACTACGCCATGCTCGAAGGCTGGTGGGAGGCCGAGGGTGGTGCCGACCCGCCCGAGGTGCTGAAGACCGAGCACGAGTTCGACATCGAGGTGGGCGACCTCCGGCTGGTCGGCGCCATCGACCGGGTCGACCGGGCACCCGACGGCGAGGGGATCCGCATCGTCGACTACAAGACCGGTCGCAAGGAGCCGTCGCCGGACGACATGCCCGACGACCTGCAGCTCGCCGTCTACCACCTGGCTGCCTCCCGGGATCGCGAGTTGGCCGCTCTCGGCCCGCCCCGGCACCTGCAGCTGCTGTACCTCCGCAGCATGGCGGCGTACGAGCAGCCCATCCGGGCCAGCCACGCCCAGGCCACCGAGGCGCGGGTGGTCGCCGTGGCCGACGACATCAGGCACGAGCGGTTCGAGCCGTCGGTCGACGCCTCGTGCCGCACCTGCCCGTTCCACCGCCTGTGCCCCCTGCAGCGAGAGGGCCGGGAGGTCGGCGCCCGGTGAAGCTCACCGACGAGCAGGTCGAAGCGGTCGCAGCCGAGCCGTCGGCGCAGCTCCTGGTGGCGGGGGCGGGTGCGGGCAAGACCACCGTGATGGCTCGGCGCATCCTCCACCTCGTCCGGTCGGGCCACGTCCGGGCCGACCAGATCCTCGGGCTGACCTTCACCAACAAGGCGGCCGCCCACCTCAAGGCCAAGGTGCGCGAGGCCCTCGGCCCCGACGCCGATGTCACCGTGGGCACCTACCATTCGTTCGGGGCGTCGCTGGTGGCGGACCACGCCCTGGAGCTCGACCTCCACCCCGACACCCGGATCCTCAACCGGGCCCAGGCCTGGCAGCTGCTCTACGGCGTGTTCGACGAGTTCCGCTTCCGGCACCGGCGGACGCTCTACCCCCAGATGCTGCTCGACCAGGCCCTGACCCTCGCCTCCCGCTGCGCCGACCACCTGGTGCCCGTCGAGGCCGTCATCGAGGACTGCGAGCGGGTCGTCGCCGGCAACGCCAGCCAGAGGATCCGCGACAACGCGGCCATGCGCCTCGAGCTGTGCCAGGTGGTGGCCGCCTACGGGCGTCGCAAGCGGGAGCGGCGCCTCCTGGACTTCGGCGACCAGATCGCCCTGGCCGTCCAGCTCCTGCTCGACCACCCTGAGCTGGCCCAAGCCCTGCACGAGCAGCACCCGGTCGTCCTCCTCGACGAGTACCAGGACACCAACTTCGCCCAGCGCCGGCTGCTCCAGCTGATCTACCCGGGGGCCGAGGGTGCCACCGGGGGGGCGAGTACAGGTTCCTGTGTGACGGCGGTGGGCGACGACATGCAGTCGATCTACGGCTTCCGGGGCGCCCACCTGGCCAACATCCTCCGGTTCGGTGACCACTTTCCTCCGGTCACCGTCCGCCAGCTGCAGACGACGTTCCGGTTCGGGCCCCGGCTGGTGGCCCTGGCCAACCGCATCCAGGGGAAGGTTGATACGTCCCTGCCCAAGACCCTCGCCGCCCCGCCCGGTGCGCCCGACACCGCCATCGAGTGCTTCCTGGCCGCCGACGACGCCGAGGAGGCGGCCACCATCGCCGACGACGTGGCCAAGCGCATGGCGGGTGGCGAGCCGTGCGGCGACACCGCCGTCCTCTGCCGCAAGCGGCGCCTCATCCCCGCCATCACCGCCGCCCTGGAGGAGCGCGGCGTGCCGGTCGAGGTCATCGGGGCCAGCGGCCTGCTCGACCGTCCCGAGGTGGTCGACCTGGTCTCGTGGCTCCAGCTGCTGGCCGACACGGGGGCCACCGTCGCCCTGCTGCGCATCCTGCAGGGCCCGCGCTACCGGATCGGCTTCCGCGACCTGGCCGCCGTGTCCCGCCACGGCCGGGGCACGGAGACCGGCTTCTTCGCCGCCCTGTCCGACGTCGACCATGTGCCCGACCTGTCGCCGGAGGCCGGTCGCCGCATCCGGGGCTTCCTGGCCGAACGGGCCACCCTGGCCGCGGCGGCCACCCGCCTGTCCGTGCTGGCTCTGGCCGAAGCCGTCGTCGAGCGGACGGGGCTGTGGCGGGCCTCGGGCGACCTGGGCCACGAGAACCTCCTGCGGTTCCTCGACCTGGCCGAGGGCTTCACTCCGGTCGAGGGCGACCCCGGGCTGCGGGCGTTCGTGGAGTACCTCCAGCTGCTCGACGAGTCCGACGACGACCTTGCCGAGGCCCACCTCACCGACGCCGACGCGGTCAAGGTCATGACCATCCACCAGGCCAAGGGCCTGGAGTTCGACGTGGTCTACGTGCCAGGGCTGGCCGGGAGCGGGCGGTCGCAGATCTTCCCCGACGCCCGGGCCGGCGAGAACGCCCTCACCAACTCCGCCGCCCTTCCCTGGTGGCTGCGGGAGGACGACGACATCCCGCCGTGGCCCGGCTCCACGCAGAGGGAGATCGAGGAGGTGATCCGGCAGCGACGGCTCGACGAGGAGTGGCGGCTCCTGTACGTGGCCTGCACCCGGGCCAGGCGCCGGCTCGTCTGCTCGGCCGCCCACTGGTACCCGGGGCCGTCCGAGCCGCAAGGCCCGTCGCGGTTCTACGACTTCGTCGCCGGCCAGTCCGACCTCGTCACCGAGCGGTTCCGCCACCAGCCGACCGAGGTGGACCCCGACGTGGCCGCCAAGGAACGCCAGCGGGGCGCCGCCCGTCGCTACCCTGGGCAGGTGGCGCCTCCGCCCGACGCCGCCCCCACCCAACTGCGTCTCGACGTCGCCGACGCCGGCGTGCCGTCCTCCGGCCGGGCCGCGCCCCCGGCCCTGTCGGTCACCGGGCTGGTCACCTACGCCCGGTGCCCGAAGCAGTTCTACTGGACGGTCGTCCGGCCCCTCCCCCGCCGGTCGTCGGCCGCCGCCCGCCTGGGCACGGAGATTCACCGCTGGATCGAGCAGCGGGCCGGGCGCCAGCTCTCGCTGATCGAGCCCGACGTCGACGACGAGCTCGACGCCGACCAGCTGCCCGGAGGGGTCGACGCGGCCGCCGCCCTACGGGCGTCGTTCCTCGCCAGCCCCTGGGCGTCGCTCGACCCCGTCCGCGTCGAGGCCCCGTTCGTGCTCGTCGTGGGGGGTCACCTGGTCCGGGGCCGGGTCGACGCCGTCTACCAGCGCGACGGACGGCTGGAGCTGGTCGACTTCAAGACCGGCCGGCCGGCGGGCGAGGGTGACAGGGCGGCGGGCACCCAGCTCGACCTGTACGGGCTGGCCGCGGTCGACGCCTGGGGCACCGACCCCGAACGTCTGCGCACGACGTACTGCTACCTCCGCACCGACGGTCCCCCGATGGTCGTGGAGTCGGAGTGGGACGCGTCCATCCTCGGCGGCGTGCGCAGCCGTCTGGCCTCCACCCTCGACGCCCTGGCCGAGGCCCGGTACGGGCCCACGCCGGGCTCGTGGTGCCAGGGCTGTGACTTCCTGTCCTTCTGCCCGGCGGGCCAAGCTGCGAACTGAGCGGCTCGCCGAGGAGGGACTGGCGTCGGTCATGGCAGCGGCCGGACGAGCACCAGCTCGTCGCGCAGGGGGATCCCGTACCGGCCGACGGGCGGGATCGAGGGCTTGACCCTCCGAGACGCGTCGACGGCGCCCGGCCGCAGCTGGCTCAGGCGAAAGCCGCGGCGCTGGTAGAGCCGCAGGGCATCGAGGTTGTCGTTGGTGGTGACGAGCCACAGGTCGCTGACGCCCGCCTCGGTTGCCGCCGCCGCCACCGCCTCGATCAGCGCGCTGCCGATGCCGCCGCGCCGATGGGTGTCGCTGACGGCGAGGACGGCCAGCTCGGCCCGCTCACCTTCCACCGCATAGGTGGCCATGCCGACCAGCTGTCCTCCGACGTCGGCCACGAAGCCGGGCAAGGCGAGGACGTCGTGGACCTCCCCGAGGCGGACCTGCCGGCGGCCGGCCACCTCGGCGTCGAGCAGCCGGGCGGCCGCGTCCTCGTCGCCGGGGGCGAGCGGGCGGATCACTAGCGTGGGAGGCATGGACGTCGAGGTGATGATCGAAATCCCAAAGGGCTCCCGCAACAAGTACGAGGCGGACCACGGCACCGGCGAGCTCTGGTTGGACCGGATGCTATTCACCGCGACGATGTACCCGGCGGACTACGGGTTCTTCCCCCGCACCCTCGGCGAAGACGGTGACCCCCTGGACGCCATGGTCCTGCTCGAGGAACCGACGTTTCCCGGCTG
This sequence comes from Acidimicrobiales bacterium, assembly GCA_036260295.1. Classification (GTDB taxonomy): domain Bacteria; phylum Actinomycetota; class Acidimicrobiia; order Acidimicrobiales; family AC-14; genus CADCTB01. Next base: position 9,226 of record DATAAD010000136.1, read on the forward strand.
TCACATCATGGCCCGGCCCATCGGCGTCTTCTGGATGTCGGACGAGAAGGGCCCCGACGCCAAGGTCCTCACCGTGCCGTCGACCGACCCCAGGTGGGCGGATGTGGCCGAGATCGAGGACCTGCCGTCCCACATGCTCGACGAGATCGCCCACTTCTTCGAGGTCTACAAGGCCCTGGAGCCGGACAAGGGCACCGACGTCAGCAACTGGCAGGGACGAGCGCAGGCCGAGCAGGCCATCACCGAGGCCCAGGCCCGCTACCGCCCGGAAGGCGACCACAGCTGACCGCCGACGACCATCCGTCGCTCATGGGCCCGGCATCCCGCCGGCGCATCGCCGCCGCCCTGTCGGCCGTCGGCGACGACGAGGCCGACCGCCGGCTGTGCGCGGTCTGCGCCCTCCTGCTCGGCGTTAGTGGGGCGGCGATCGCCGTCGTCTCCGAGAGGGGCCACCGAGGCGTGCTGTGCTCGTCCAACCCGGCGGCGGCGGCGCTCGAGGAGCTCCAGGTGACGATCGGCGAGGGCCCCGGTGTCGACGCCCACCGGCTCGGCGTCCCGGTGACCGATGCCGACCTGGCCGCCTCCGACGTCTCCCGGTGGCTGGCCTTCTGCGCGCCCGCCATCGCGGCCGGTGCGGCGGCGGTGTTCGCCTTCCCGCTGCGGGTCGGCGCTGTCCAGCTGGGGACCCTGACCTTCAACCACGCCCACCCCGGGCGCCTCACCGACGAGCAGTTCGCCGGGGCCCTGTTCATGGTGGGCATCGTCACGCAGTCGGTCCTGACCATCCAGGCCAAGGCACCTCGGGGCGCTGTCGCCGCCGCGCTGGAGGCGCTGGCGGGCGACGGGGCCGAGGTCCACCAGGCGGCGGGGATGCTCGCCGTGCGGCTGGGCGTCGGCGTCGGGGAGGCGCTCGTGCGCCTCCGGGCCCTGGCCTACGCCGAGGGGCGATCCGTCGCCGACATCGCCCACGATGTCGTCGCCGGCGGGCCTCCCGTGATCGGATGGTGACGTGACCAGAGAGGAGCTGCTGGCCCGGACGCTCGTGGAGCTGGCCGACACCCTCGTCGACGACTTCGACGTGGTCGAGCTCCTGGTCCTCCTCGTCGAGCGGTCGGTGGAGCTGCTCGACGCCGCCGCCGCCGGCCTGGTCCTCGCCGACGAGGACGACCGGCTCCGCGTCATGGCCTCCACGAGTGACGCCGTCGAGGTCGTCCAGCTCTTCGAGCTGCAGCACGACCAGGGCCCTTGCTTCGACTGCTGGCGGAGCGGCGAACCCGTCGTGGCGCCGGACCTGTCCCAGGCGTCGGAGCGCTGGCCTGCGTTCGTTCCCATCGCGGTCGAGGCCGGCTTCCGCGCCAGCCACGCCTTTCCGGTACGGCTGCGGACGAGGGTGCTCGGCGCCCTGAACCTGTTCCGGACGGAGCCCGGGGCCCTGTCGACGGCGGATGCCACGGCCGGCCGGGCCCTGGCCGACGTGGCCGCCATCTCGCTCTGCCAGGTCCGGGCCATACGCGACGTCCAGCTGGTGACCGAGCAGCTCCAACACGCGCTGCAGAGCCGCATCGCCATCGAACAGGCCAAGGGGATGCTGGCCGAGCGGGGCGCGGTCGGCATGGACGAGGCCTTCTCCCGCCTCCGCAGCTACGCCCGGGCCCGCCAGCGACCGTTGGTCGACGTGGCCGGGGACCTCGTGTCCGGGGTGCTCGCCCTCGATGCCGTCCTCTCGGCGGCGACCAGGAGGGGCGCCGGCACGCGGTAGGCTGCCGGCGCAACTCGCAGGACCGCTGTCCCAGACCCAGACAGCGTCGGTCACGTTCTTCGGCGACGCAGGTTCAGGAGTGTCTGGGGTAGTGAGAGTCTCGAGCAGCAGGCCGCCCGTCTCGGGCCGTTCCCCGAAGGAGGGCCCATGGTCATGACGGCCGGTCGTATGTTGGCGTCGCAGGACTACGCCTGGCGCGATGGCGCCGCATGCAAGGACAGCCATCCCGAGCTGTTCTTCCCAATCGGCTCCACCGGCGACGCCCTCGAGGAGATCGCCGCGGCCAAGGCGATCTGCCGGTCCTGCCCGGTACGCCGGGAGTGCCTGGCGTTCGCGGTCGAGACGAACCAGGAGTCGGGTGTCTGGGGCGGGCTGTCGGAGGACGAGCGGCGCCCGCTCCGGCGGGAGTGGGTGGCGCGCCGGCGCCAGTCACTCGCCTCGCGATGACGCTGACGGCACAGCCGGCCGCCGACCAGCTCTACGGGGTGCCGGCGAAGAAGGAGCTGAACCGTCAGAGCATCCTGCTCATCGGCGCCCTCCATCTCGTCGCCCTGTACGCGGCGTGGGACGCCTTCCGCTCGCCGCCGTCCGGCACGGTCTGGATCCTGTTCCTGGTCATGTGGGTGGTCCCCCAGCTGGGCATCACCGTCGGCTACCACCGGATGGAGACCCACAACGGGTTCAAGTGCCGGGCGTGGGTGCGGGCCTTGTTGTTCCTCTTCGGAGGGATGGCGGTCCAGGGCGACGTGAACGGCTGGGTCCTCAACCACCGCGTCCACCACCACTTCGAGGACCAGCCCGGCCTCGACCTCCACACGCCCCTCGAGTACCCGGGGCTGAAGGGTCTCCTCTGGGCCCACATGGGCTGGCTGTTGGTGAAGTACGAGCGACCGCCGCAGTTCCGGGTGTCGGCCCGCATGGAGGCCGATCCCCTCGTGCGGTGGCAGCGCCGCTGGTACCTGCCCATCGCCGCGGCCAGCTTCGCCATCCCGTGGGCGCTGGCCGGCTGGGACGGCCTGCTCGTCGCCGGCTTCCTGCGCGTCGTCATGGTCCTGCACATCACCTGGTCGGTGAACTCCGTGTGCCACGTGTGGGGGCGGCCGGCGACGGACTCGCTGGGCAACGAGTACGTGGGCGACGACAGCCGCAACAACCGGTTGGTGCAGGTCCTCGGCCTCGGCGAGGGCTACCACGCCAACCACCACGCCCAGCCCACCTGGGCCTTCCACGGATGGGAGCGCCACAGCTTCGACCCGTCGAAGTGGACGATCCAGGGGCTCGAGCGGCTCGGGCTGGCGTGGGCGGTCAGGCGACCGAGGAAGGATCTGGTCTTCAAGCCGAAGCCGTAGGCGACGGGGGGAGGTGCGCTAAATGGTGTCGGCCTTCTCCAGGAAGCCCACGCCCTCCAGCACGGTCCGTACGCGATCTCCGAGACCGGTGATCTCGATGTCCATCTCCAGCGGCATGTTCTCCCGGTAGAAGGCGATGGCCCGAGCGCACCGGGCCGACATCTCCTCCAGGCCCCCCACCTGCAGGACCAGCCGTTCGGGCTGGGCGGCCAACACCTCGTCGAGCGCCTTGCGGAATGCCAGCTCCGCCTCGTCGTCGAGCGTGCCCCGCAGGAACAGCTCGGCCGTCGCGCCGGACACCTCCACCCTCATGTCGCACCGCAGGCGCGCCGGTACGAGACGCACGCGGAAGCGAAGCTCCTCACGCGTGGTGCTGGGCAGCAGCATCGGGTTGCCCGCATACCGCGAGCGCGCCGCGAGGGGGTGGCGGACGTCGCCCGCCGGTTCGGGGAGGCGCACGGTCATGGCGTCGGCGTCGAATTCGGTGTACTCCCGGCCGTTCAGCCACACGCCGTCGATGCGCACGCTTCCCGGAGGGAGCAGATCGGGCTGTACCCGCAGCACGTTGTCGGGAAGTGCACCCGGCTGCGGCTTGAAGTAGAAGTCCATGGGCTCGTTGCGCAGCAGCAGGTTGGTGTAGACGGCCGCGAGGTAGCACAGCTCGAAGGAGTGGTAGCCGGACATCGAGTGGCTGCCCTTGAGGCGTTCGGTGCCGAGGAGGTAGGGAATCCCCGACGCCAGCACGTTGAAGTAGACGCCACCGGAGTCGTGGTCGGGGAAGGCGGCGTTGTAGAAGGCCGCCGACTCCCGGGCCAGGCGAAGGTAGGTGTCGTCCTGGAGGGAGCCGGCCAGGATGAGGTAGGCGAGAATGCCCTGCTCCTGTTGCCACCACGCCTTGCGGTCGTGCCAGACGAGCCGGTGGAGCTCCTGCCCCTCGCGACGATCGCGCTGCATCATGTCGTACCAGCCGCCGCGCTGGCGGTCCATGCCCACCAAGGGCATGGTGTCGGCGATCTTGCGGGCCAGGTCCTCGCACCGCTTGTCGGGGCGGAGATGGTGGATGCGCATGAGGTTCCACGCGATCTTCAGGTTGTGGCCTACCAGGGCGCGATTCTTCTGGAGCGGCGTCTCCAGGTCGTGGGACCAGTCCTCGTGGAACTTCTCGTTGACGAACGGGCTGTTCTCGTAGTCGGGCATGTGCTCGACGATCATGTCCGCCGTCGCCTGGAGCATGTCGACGTACTGCTCGTCGCCGGTGGCCAGGCAGAGGTTGATGAGGTAGGCCGGCGCGTGGTCGCCGATGGAGTTCCAGTTCTTGCGAGCACGGTTGTGCCCGAGCGCCGGATCGCGAGGGTCGAAGCTGACCGGGTCGATATGGGAGAAGTAGCCCCCCTTCTCACCGTCCAGGAAGAACCGCCGGAACAGCCGCACCGTGCGCCTGACGTCGTCGAGAATCAGAGGATCTCCCGTTACTCGGTAGGTCTGCACGGGCCCGGCCAGCGCGTAGATCTGCTCGTAGGCGGGGATCGCCTGGTAGTCGTCGCCGAACTCCGAGGCCAGGATCTTGCGCTCCTTGCCGGCCTTCACGTCCATGGCGTGGTACCAGTAGACGACGTCCTCGTTGTCGTCGACGGCCCGCATGTGCTCTCGCAGGTACTCGGTGCCCCTCTCGGCCGCCTCCAGGTAGCGGTCCTCGCCCGTGAGCAGGTAGGCGGACGCGAACCCGTAGATCATCCGGGAGATGGTGTCGGTCTCCTGCCTCGTGCTCTCGATCTTCTGGCCCTCGAGCGTCAAGTGGGTGCGGTACTGCGTGTAGTCGACCGGGCCGTCCTCGAACTGGGCCCGGTAGTAGAAGTCGGCCAACGAGCGGATCTGGCGCACCCACCAGTCCGGCTCCTCGAAGCGCCAGTGGTCGGCCGCGTCCCCCACCAGGACGACGCGCTGGGTCTCGAACTTCCAACCTGACGGTTCCGGATAGAAGATGCCGTAGGCGAAGACGTACTTGCCCGGGGTGATGATGGACTCGAACGGGCCGCCCGGATCCTGCCACGGCTCGTCCAGGTTGCGCATGACCTCGGCGTACGTGGCGTCGGTGAGCTGTACCTCAAAGTCGCGCCCGTCGGTGGTCCGGAGGCCGAACGTCTGGGCCTGGCCGTCGAAGGAAGTCACGTAGCCGGCGATCATGTCCGAGAAGATGAAGTTCATCGCGTCCATGCAAGGACTCCCCTTTCCACCACGGGCGAAGGACGAATTGGCGCGGTCCAAAAGGACGAAAGACGTGTGTATGGACAGGGGAGACAACGCGCCGTCGGCGCCAACTCCCCTCGGCATGTCGACGGGAATGCACCCCTCCTCTGACGAACATAGGCTTCGACCCGAACTTGGTCAAGGGGTCCGAAGACCGTCTCGAGGGGAGGGAAACCCGGGCCCTGGCATGGGGGACAACCCCACCTCGGAATCCCTGCGGGCCACCATTCCCTCGAGCGCCGGTGATGCTTACGGTTACATCGTGATCGAGCACCTCCTCCGGCCCGTGCGCAGCGCCTCCACCTGGCCGGCGCTGGTCCATGGGATGCTCGACCTGCCCATGGGGCTGGCCATCTCGGTGCCCGTCTACGTGCTCTTCCCCCTGGCCGTGGCGCTCCTCCTGACCTTCCCGCTGGCCCTTCCTTTCATCTGGGGCCTGTTCTGGTTCGCCCGTCTCGCCGGCCAGGTCGAGCGCAGCCGCCTCGCCGCCCTCCACGGCGTCGCCCTCCCCGACCCGATCGGGCCCCTGGCCCCCGGCTCGTGGTGGAACCGCCTCGGGCAGCGGCTGACGTCCGTGCCGCGGTGGAAGGAGATCGGCTACACCGTGCTCCGGCTCCCCACCGGGACCGCCTTCTTCGTGGTGCTGACCGTGCTGTGGAGCGGGTCGGCCACGCTCGTCCTGCTACCCCTCTACGTCCTGGCCCTTCCCGGCGAGGTGGCCCGGTTCGGCCTCTTCGACGTCGGGTTCGGCGTGCCCGTGCTGGGCGCCGCCGCAGTCGGGTTGGCCGGGCTCCTCGTCGTGGCCCCGTGGGCGACGGTCGTGATCGGCCGGCTCGACGTGGCCCTGGCCCGCCGGCTCCTGGCCCCTGACCCCGGCGCCGAGCTGGCCGCCGCCGCGGCCAGGGCCGAGACCGGGCGGGCCGCCGCCGTCGAGTCGGCCGAATCGGAGCGCCGGCGCATCGAGCGCGACCTGCACGACGGTGCCCAGCAACGGCTGGTGACGCTGGCCATGAGCCTGGGGGACGCCCGCGAGCGGCTCGACACCGACCCGGAGACCGGCCGCCGCCTCGTCGCCGAGGCCCACGAGGAGGCCAAGGCCGCGCTCAAGGAGATCCGCGACCTGGTACGCGGCATCCACCCCGTCATCCTCGAGGACCGGGGGCTGGACGCCGCCCTGTCCGCCGTGATCGCCCGGTCACCGATCCCGGTGGAGCTCACCGTCGACGTCGACCCGCGCCCGCAGCCCGCGGTCGAGAGCACGGCCTACTTCGTCGTCTCCGAGGCGCTGGCCAACGTGGCCCGTCACGCCCGGGCGACGCGGGCGTACGTGGCCATCGTCCGCAAGGGGGACCGCTTGATCGTCGAGGTGCGGGACGACGGGATCGGGGGCGCCGACCCCGCCAACGGGACCGGGCTGGCCGGGCTGGCCGAGCGGGTCACGGGGATGGGCGGGACGACCGACCTCCTCAGCCCGGTCGGTGGTCCCACGACCCTGTTGGTGGAGCTGCCGTGCGGGTCCTGATCGCCGAGGACTCGGTCCTCCTCCGGGCTGGGCTCACCCGGCTGCTGCTCGACGCGGGCCTGGACGTGATCGCGTCCGTCGGCGACGCCACCGCCCTGGTCGAGGCGGTCGAGCGCCACCAGCCCGACCTCGCGGTCGTCGACGTGCGCATGCCTCCCACGAACACCGACGACGGCCTGCGTGCCGCCCTCACCATCCGCGAGAAGTGGCCCGAGGTCGGGATCCTCGTGCTGTCGCAGTACGTCGAGGAGCGCTACGCCACCGAGCTGCTGGCCCACGACACCTCCGGGCTCGGCTACCTCCTCAAGGACCGCGTGGCCGACGTCGCCGACTTCCTCGGCGCCGTGCACCGCGTGGCTGAGGGCGGCACCGCCCTCGACCCCGAGGTGGTGATCCAGCTCCTGGCCCGGAGCCGCCGCCGGGACCCGCTCGCCGCCCTCTCCCCCCGCGAACGCGAGGTGCTGGGGCACATGGCCGCCGGCCTCTCGAACTCGGCCATCGCCCAGGTCCTCTTCGTCAACGAGGGCACGGTCGAGAAGCACGTCTCGAACATCTTCACCAAGCTCGACCTTCCACCCGCCGACCGCACCCACCGCCGGGTGCTGGCCGTCCTGCGCTGGCTCAGCGCCGAGGAGATGACATGAACACCACCACCACTCGCCGGGCCTGGGTCGTCGGGGGGAGCATCGTCGCCGCCCTGGCTCTGGTCTTCGGTGTCTTCCAGGTCGTCAACGTTCTCGCCCGGGAGCGGACCACCGAGGTCCAGGCCTTCCCTGCGTCGGGCGTCCGCCTGCTCGACGTGAGCAGCCCGAACGGCACCGTGGAGGTCCTCGGGGGTGACGTCGACGAGATCACGGTGACGGCACGCATCAGCCATGGGCTGCGACGCACGTCGCACCGGGCCGCGGTCGAGGGGAACGTCGTGCGGGTGCGTTCGTCGTGCCCGGTCCTGTCGACCTGGTGCGGCGTGGAGTACCGCATCACCGTGCCCGGCGACGTGGCGGTGGCCGCCGACGTAAGCAACGGGCGACTGATCGTCCGGGACGTGGCCGGAGGCGTGCGGGCCGACGCCACCAACGGGGCCGTCGAGCTGGCCCGGCTGTCGGGCGACCTCGACGTCTCCACCGACAACGGCCGCGTCGAGTCGACCGGCCTCCGTTCGGACCGGGTCGTCGCCAGGACGGCCAACGGGCGAGTGCGGCTGGAGTTCTCGGAGTCGCCGACGGCCGTCGAGGCCAGGTCGGCCAACGGACGGGTCGACGTCGTCCTGCCCAACACGACCGACGCCTACCGCGTCGACCTCGACACCGACAACGGGTCCACCGACGCCGGCGTCCGGACGGACCCGTCCAGCGGGCGGTCGGTCGTCGCCCGCACCAACAACGGTGACGTCACCGTCCGGTACGCCACCGGCTGACACCCGCTCCCCACATCCGACCACCTGGCCCGCCCTTGACCCGGCGCGCCCTCGAACGAAAGGCACCCGTCATGCCCCTCCCCACCCAGCTCGCGTCCGGTACCGCGGCCCGGACCGTCGACGCCGTCAAGGACTACGGCCGCGGCGGCACCGCGGTGCGCGCCCTCGACGGGGTCAGCATCGACCTCCCCGCCGCCCGTTTCACCGCCGTCATGGGCCCCTCCGGCTCGGGCAAGTCGACGCTCATGCACTGCCTGGCCGGGCTCGACACGCTGACCGGCGGCACGGTGGTGCTGGGCGGCGTCGACCTCGGATCCCTCTCCGACGCCCAGCTGACGAAGCTGCGCCGGGAGCGGGTCGGGTTCGTGTTCCAGTCGTTCAACCTCGTACCGACGCTGACCGCGGCCGAGAACGTGACGCTGCCCATGCGCATGAGCGGCACCAGGCCCGACGAGGCCTGGATCGACGAGGTGGTACGGACCGTCGGCCTCGGAGACCGCCTGTCGCACCGGCCGAGCGAGCTCTCCGGCGGACAGCAGCAACGGGTGGCGGTGGCCCGGGCCCTGGCCAGCAGGCCGTACGTCGTCTTCGCCGACGAGCCGACCGGGAACCTCGACTCGCGCGCCGGTGGCGAGGTCCTGAGACTGCTGCGGGAGGCCGTCGACCGCTTCGGGCAGACGGTCGTGATGGTCACCCACGACGCCGCTGCTGCGGCCTGGGCCGACAGTGCCGTGTTCCTGGTCGACGGTCGCGTGGTCGACCGTATGGACCGACCCAGCGCGGCCGACGTCCTCGAGCACATGAAAGGACTGGGTGGTTGACATGGTGTCCACCGCGTTGGCCATGAGCTGGGCCCACAAGCGGCGGCTGGTGGGCACGACCCTCGCCGTCCTCCTCGGCGTGACGTTCCTCACCGCCACGCTCGTCCTCGGCGACACCGCCCGGGCCGGCTTCGAGGTCGCCTTCGAGGAGGCGAACGCCGGCACCGACGCCGTCGTGCGCAGCAGCACCAGCCTGACCGGAGGGGAGCAGCGGGCCGCGGTCCCGCTCGACGCATCGATCGTCGACCGGGCCCGCGGCGTCGCCGGCGTGTCCCGGGTCGCCCCCACGGTGGAGGGCTTCGCCCAGATCGTCGGCGCCGACGGTACGCCCCTCGGAGGGAGCGGTCCGCCGACGCTGGGCGCAGCGTGGATCGGGGACGAGAACCTGACCGGGTGGGAGCTGGCCGAGGGCCGGGCCCCGGAGCGCGCCGGCGAGGTCGTCGTCGACCGGGGCAGCGCCACCAGGGGAGACCTGGCCGTGGGATCCACGACGACCGTCCTCGCGCCCGCGCCCGTGCCCGTCGCGATCGTGGGCATCGCCACCTTCGGCGGAAGCGACAGCCTCGGCGGGGTGACGCTCGCCGCGTTCACCCTCGACGAGGCCCAGCGACTGCTGCTCGGCGGGCGGCCGCAGGTGACGGGTGTGGTGGTGGGCGCACACCCGGGTGTCAGCCAGGACGAGCTGGTGGCCCGGCTCTCGACCGTCCTGCCGCCGGGCGTCGAAGCCATCACCGGCGCCCAGCTGACGGCCGAGCAGCGGGCGGACATCGAGAGCGACTTCCTCGGCTTCTTCGAGACCGCGCTCCTCGGCTTCGCCGCCGTGGCCCTGGTGGTCGCCGGCTTCAGCATCTTCAACACGTTCTCCGTGCTCGGCGCCCAGCGGACGAGGGAGTCGGCGCTGCTCCGCGCCCTGGGCGCCTCACGGGGCCAGCTGCTGTGCAGCGGCCTGATGGAGGCCGGTCTCGTCGGGTTGGCGGGCTCCGCCGTCGGAGTCGGCGCCGGGATCGGCGTGTCCAAGGGCATGCTCTCCCTCCTGGACGCCAACGGCTTCGGCCTGCCCGTCGCCGGTCTCGGCGTGGCGCCGGCGAGCGTCACCGCCGCCGTTGCCGTCGGGATGGTCGTCACCCTGCTCGGCGCCGCCGTCCCCTCCTGGCGTAGCTCGCGCGTCGCTCCCCTCGCCGCACTGCGGGCCGCGTCGGTAGACGGCGGGCACGCCTCCCGGCCTCGACTGGCGGCCGGGATCGCCTTCCTGCTCGTCGGAGCCGGGCTCGCCCTACAGGGCGGGTTCGGGAGCGTGGCCGTCGGAGCGCCGGCCGTTCTCGTCGCCGTCGCCCTCCTCGGGCCGGCCGTGGCCAGGCCGGTCGTCGCGCTGCTCGGCGCGCCGCTCGCCGTCCGAGGGCTGCCGGGGGACCTGGCCCGCCGCAACGCGGTGCGCAACCCGAAACGGACGTCGGCGACCGCCGCCGCCCTGCTCATCGGCGTGGGCGTGGTGACTCTGTTCACGCTGTTCGGTGCGTCGGTGTCGGCGTCGATCGAGAGCGCCGTCCAACGGTCCTTCGGGGGCGACCTCGTCGTCGAGTCGAGCGGTTTCAGCGGCGCCGGCCTCAGCGTCGACCTCCTCGAGGAGGTACGGGCCCTTCCCGAGGTCGAGGCCGCCGCCGGGCTCGGGTTCGGTGCCGTGAAGCTGGACGGCGAGGACCACCAGATGGGCTTCGCCGACCTGGCCGCCCTCGGGTCGATCGCCACCCTTGACGTCCGCCGCGGCGACCTTTCGTCGATCCGCGGCACCGAGGTCGCCATCTCGACCGAGACCGCCGAGGACGAGGGGTGGGCGCTCGGCCACCGGCTGTCCGTCGTGTTGCCGGACGGCGCGTCGAGGAGCATGACCGTGGCCGCCGTCTACGAGGAGCGGGCCATGGGCGGCGAGGTGCTCGTGCCCGAGGAGATGTGGCGGGCCCATGCCCCCCAGACGACCTACTCCACGGTCCTGGTCGGCCTGGCCGAAGGCGTCCACCTGGAGGACGGCCGGCGGGCCGTGGCGGGCGTGACGCAGCGCCACGGCAACCCGCCGGTCAGAGACCGCGACGAGTTCGTGGAGTCGCAGGCGGCCGAGGTCGACGCCCTCCTCGGCGTGATCTACGGCCTCCTCGCCGTCGCCATCGTCATCGCCATGATGGGCATCGGCAACACCGTCTCGCTCTCCGTCCACGAGCGGACGCGGGAGCTGGGCCTCCTGCGTGCGGTCGGCCAGACCCGGGCGGAGCTGCGGTCGATGGTCCGGTGGGAATCGGTCCTGGTCGCGACGTTCGGGACCGCCGGAGGCGTCTGCGTGGGCGTGTTCCTGGGGTGGGCCATGGTGCGTGCCATCTCGGCGTCCGAGGGCTTCGGGACCTTCGCCCTGCCCGCAGGCCCGCTCCTCACCGTCATGCTGATCGGCGCCGCGGTGGGGGTGGCGGCAAGCATCCGTCCCGCCTGGCGGGCGTCACGGGTCGACGTGCTGGCCGCGGTGGCGACGGAGTGAACGGGCGACCGCTCAGCTGTCGACTGTCACCAGCGATGGCCTCGGGGCCGGCTCTCGACCGCCCCCACCCGTCCCGCGCCGGGACGCCAGGAGGAGGACGAGGCCCACGAGGGCCAGCCCTCCCGCGGCGCCGGCGCCGTACCACCAGGCGTTCGACGTCGACGACCCGACGGCCTGGAACTGGGCGACGGCGGAGAACAGGTCCTGGCTCTGGGTCAGCTCGTCGCCGTCGCGGGTGTCGTCCCAGACGAACACGGCCAGCTCGTCCGACGACGCCACGCCGGGCGGCTGGCGCTGGTCGAAGCCGTTGCTCCAGACGCCGAGCTTGC
>DATAAD010000137.1:0-8249 GCA_036260295.1 Acidimicrobiales bacterium
CAGCGAGCTCCGCGACTACATTCGTGGGTATTGCGGAACCGTGTGGCACCCGGTGGGCACCTGCAAAATGGGAAGGGACCCGGAGGCCGTGGTCGATGACCAGCTCAGGGTCCACGGAGTGGAAGGACTTCGCATCGTCGATGCTTCGGTCATGCCCAGAGTGGTCAACGGAAATCCGAACGCTGCCGTCATGATGATCGCGGAAAAGGCCGCGGAGCTGATCCGCGGCGGCTGAGGCGCCCACCCTGGCTCCAAGGTCAGATGGGTGAGCCTCGTCGGGTGTCGCGGTGCGCCCGGCCAACGTCGAGAGGCGGCCAGTCTCAGCTTCATGGACAAAATCGACGGTCGGCCCATTGAATTCGCGATAACCGTGGGGTGTATCCGGAGGGCCTCCCGCGTAGGCGCGCACACCCGGCCCGGCGCGAACGCGAGTGCTTGGTGTACCAGCGCTCGATGGCAATGGGGATCGTTGCAGGAGAGCCCGACACCGTGCAGGACGAAAGCCCGTTGTTCCTCCCTAGTTTTCGTCGCCGGCCAGGATGTCGATGATCTTGCGGGCGAACAGGTGGGCGTGGCCGCCCGTGCGGCCGGTGACGAGGTCGCCGTCGACCACCACGTCCTCGTCGACGTAGACAGCCCCCATGTTGACCGCGTCGCCGTGCAGGTTGTTGTGGACCACGACGCGTCTCCCTCGGACGAGCTCCGGCGCCGGTGCCACCAGCCACATGCCGTGGCAGATGATGCCCTTGACGACCGAGGGTTCGGCGAAGGCCTTCTGGAGGAACTCGGTGGCCGGAGGCAGCTTGTTGACGTCGTCGGTGTAGCGCAGTCGGTCGGACACCATTCCCGACGGCACGATCACCGCGTCGTAGTCGCGCACGTCGGCCTCCTCGAAGCTCTCGCGGGCCTCGAAGGGCGCCCGCCATTCGTGGCCGGTGAACGTCAGCGACGGCTGACCCCAGAGGCGGGACAGGAAGTGGACCTCGGCCCCCTCCTCGGGGAAGCGGCGCTGGTAGTAGTGGATCTCGGGCTCGTAGTAGTCGCTCTCGATGAGCACGGCGACCTTCTTGCCTTCCAGTCGAGGTTTCACCGACCGCTGTCCGCCTTCGTCAAGCCGTACACGGTGACCTCGGGAAAGCGCACTTCCGCGTCCTCGGCCACGCACGCCTCCACCTCCTCCATCCGGGCGTGGGTGTCGAGGAGGTCGAGGTGCCACCTCTCCATGAACCGCTTGACCTCGTGTTCGGTCAGCGGGGCCAGGTCCGTCATGGGATCCTCCTGTTCAGGCTGGGCTCGGTATCAGACCTTGTCGGCGCCGGCGATCGTTCGGGTGCCCGCGACCTGGTTGCCGTCACCAGGTCGATGAGGAACGGTCCCTCGTGCTCGGAGTGCTGGGTGACGGCCGAGGCGACCTGGTCGGGCTTCTCGACGCGGACGGCCGCCACGCCCAGCAACCGGGCCGACGACGACCTTGTCGGGGTTGGCCAGCTTCACGCGATCACCCCGGGGAAGGCGACGCCCAGCGAGCCGCCCCCGGGTCAGGAAGCGCTTGCCCATACAACCCCTCTCGCCGTGGTCCGAATCTCTTGCAATCGCGCCCAGTCCACGCCTTCGCTCGGCCCGGCGATACTAAACCGCTCGGGCGCGCAACGTGGCCGCCGGACGGTCGCTCGACGGTGGGTGGCAAGACACCCTGCGTGCCGTGGCTGCTGGACGTGCTGCTCCCGGTCGGCGGGTCACGTAGCGGGCCTGTCGGGCGTGGGCCGCGGCGTCAACGGGCGCCGGGAGGGTTTTCCTCTCGGTCTGGGCCCCCTGACCGCCGACGGGCCGCGGGAGCCGCAGCTGCTGCCCCTCCGTACCGCTCGACGTACGGCACCTCCGTGCAGGCGCTCATCGACCACGTCCTCGCCCCCGCCGGCTACTGGGGCCATTCGTCGGAGGACGTGGACGACGAGCGGTACCTTGAGTCCGATGAGCGAGCGGCCGCCCGGTTGGAACGGCGAACGCCTGTGCCTGCTGACCGTGCACGCCCACCCCGACGACGAGTCGTCCAAAGGGGCGGCGACCGTCCACCGCTACTCCCAGGAGGGCGTCCGGTGCGTGCTCGTCTGTTGCACCGGCGGGGAGGAGGGCGACATCCTCAACCCCGCCATGGACCGGCCCGAGGTCCGCGAGCGCCTGCCCGAGATCCGCCTGGAGGAGCTGCGGCGGGCGACCGAGGTCATCGGCTACCACGAGGTGGTCCTCCTCGGCTACCGGGATTCGGGCATGCCCGACAGCCCGGCCAACCAGCACCCGGACTGCTTCGCCTGCGCCGACGAGGCCGAGGCCGTGGGCCGGCTCGTCGAGGTCATCCGCCGGGAGCGGCCCCAGGTGGTCATCACCTATCCGGACGACCAGCAGGGCTACCCCCACCCCGACCACCTGCGCGTCCACGACATCAGCGTCCTGGCCTTCGACGCCGCCGGCGACCCGGACGCCTACCCCGACGCCGGCCCGCCCTGGCAGCCGCTGAAGCTCTACTACAGCGCCTGGGCCCGGGCCCGTATGGTCGCCATCCACGAGAAGTTCCTCGAGCTGGGCCTGGAGTCGCCGTTCGACGAGAAGTGGTTCGAGCGGCCCGGGCTCGACGAGCGCATCACGACGAAGGTCGACGTCAGCGGGGGCGACGACATCCGCAAGGAGGCGCTGCTCGCCCACGCCACCCAAATCGACCCCAACTCGCCGTTCTGGTTCGGCCTGCCGCCGGAGGTCACGTCGGCGTACCCGTGGGACGACTACATCCTGGCCCGGTCGCTGGTCGAGACCCCGCCCTACTTCCCCGAGGACGACCTGTTCGCCGGGATCCGGGAGCGGGCGCAGCCGGAGCTGGGCCGGTAGAGGAGGCCGCTCGGCGCCCATGGCCGCTCCCGTCAGGATCGCCGTCGCGGGAGGCGGGTACGGGGCCAAGGTGGCACTGCCGGCGTACCAGGAGCTGGACGAGTTCGAGCCGGTGGCCGTCTGGTCGCGCCGCCCCGAACGGGCCAGGGAGCTCGCCGAGCAGGCCGGGCTGGAGATGGGGACGGCCGACTTCGAGGAGCTGATGTCCCTCCCCGGCCTCGAGGCCGTGCACGTGGCCACGCCGGTGGTCAAGCACCTCCCGTTCGCGGTCGCCGCCGCCCGACGGGGCCTGCACGTGCTCTGCGAGAAGCCGCTGGGCGACAACCTGGCCGAGGCGAGGCAGATCGTCGCCGCCATCAGGGAGGCCGGTGTCGTCGGGGCGGTCGGCTACGAGCTCCGCCTCAAGGAGACACGGCAGCGCCTCGTCGAGCGGGCCCGGGAGGTGTTCGGCCAGCCGCGGATGGTGTCGGTCTCGCTGGTGCAGTCCGACCACGCCGATCCGTGGTCGCGGTCCCGCACCTGGGTACACGACGCCACCCTCGGGGGTGGGCGCCTGCAGGGCTACGGGGTCCACGACCTCGACATGCTGGTGGAGGTCCTCCCGCCGGTCGAGGCCGTCGCCGCGGCGACCGAGGTCGGGGTCAAGGTCCGGACCACCGGGGGCGACGACGCCGAGCTGCTGCCCGTGACCGCGGAGGACGCCTACGCCATCCTCCTGCGGTTCCGCGGCGGCGGGTTGGGGGTGGTGAGCCTGGTGTCCACGGCCAGGCACGCCCGGGGCGACGTGATCGAGCTCCACGGGGACGAGGGCACGGTGCGGCTCGACGCCGACCGGCGGGTGTGGTGGGGCCGGGCGTCCGAGGGGCTCCAGTGCGAGGGTCCGCTCGACAACAGCTCGAGCGAGGCGTTCAAGCGCCTGGCTCGGAACTTCTGGGCCTCCATCCGCGAGGGCGCCACCCCGGACCCGTCGCTGGAGGAGGGCTTGCGGGTCCAAGCCGTGTTCGACGCCGTCCGGCGGGCGGCCATAGAGCGCCGCTGGGTCTGCCCCGAGCCGGTCACCCTCCTGCCCTGAAGTACGTCCCGGCCAACCGGAAGACGTACCCGCCTCGGCCGCGCAGGCCACCGCTAGGCTCCGCCCATGCCCAAGTACCTCACCCAGGAGTGGTTGGACGCCGGTCGCGAACTGGCTCAAGAGTTCCCCGAGCGCCCGGGCGCCACCGCCCGCCTGCAGTACCACGTGACGGGCACCCCCGAGGGCGATGTCCACTACTACTGGGTGGTCGAGAACGGGAAGCTCCGGGAGAACCAACTGGGCGACGACCCCGATGCCGAGATCACCTTGCAGATGACCTACGACGACGCGGTGAAGATGCAGAAGGGCGAGCTCGACGCCAACGCCGCCTTCATGCAGGGCCGGATCAAGGTGGTGCCGGGGAGCAACATGGGGAAGCTCATGAGCCTTTTGCCCCTCACCCAGAGCCCGGAGTACAAGCAGATCCAGTCGAACATCAACGACATCACCGAGTACTGACCACCCGTCCGGGCTAGGCCGAGACCTGGATCACACGGCGGGGCATGAAGGGGTGGATCTCGCACACGTACTCGAACCTGCCCGCCTTGGTGACCGTGAAGGTCGTCTTCCCCGTGGCGAGCGTCCCCGTGTCGAAGGACTTGTCGGTGGCCGTGACCGTGTGCTCGCTGGCGTCCCTGTTGTCGACCGTAACGGTGTCGCCCACACGCACCTGGAGCGTCTCGGGCGCGAAGTCGAAGTTGTCGATGACGATGGTCTTGTCCGGGATGGCGGTGACCGCGGTGCTCGCAGCCGCGGTGGACTCGGCGGAGTCGCCGTCATCGGACCCGCCACACGAACAGGCGAGGAGGAGGACGAGGGACAGGAGGAGCAGCGGGCGTCGGCGCGGTCTCACTGGTCACCAACCTTCGGCGTGGGGACATCCAGACATACGGGCGGCGCCGAAAGAGAGATGCTGTGGGCATCGAGAATCTTCGTGACGCGGGTGATGCGGCACTGGTGGTCGCCATCGGCCGCTGGCGGGAGGACGCCCTGGCCGAGGTGTACCGGCGGCACGGCGGCGCCGCCTTCGCCCTCGCCCTCCGGCTCCTGAACGACCGGCAGCTGGCCGAGGAGGTCCTCCAGGAGGTCTTCGTCCGCCTGTGGAACACCCCGGAGCGCTTCGACCCCGCCCGCGGGTCGCTGCGGGCGTACCTGCTGGCCCAGACCCACGGCCGGGCCGTCGACCTCCTGCGCTCGGAGACGGCCCGGCGCCGGCGGGAAGAGCGCGAGGCCCGGGAGTCGACCTCGCTCGGACCAGACATCGAGCGGGAGGTGATCGACCTGACCGTGTCCGAGAAGGTCAAGGAGGTCGTGGCCGGACTGCCGGCGGACGAGCGCCGGGCCATCGAGCTCGCCTACTTCGGCGGCCACACGTACCGCCAGGTGGCGGTCCTGCTCGAAGCACCTGAGGGGACGGTCAAGAGCCGGATTCGATCGGGCCTGCGCCGGCTGCGGACGGAACTGGCCGAGGCAGGAGTCGGGGTGACATGGGCCGAGAGCTGAGCCACGAGGAGGTCGCCGACCTGCTGGGGGCCTATGCCCTCGACGCCCTCGACCCGGCCGAGCACCAGGCCGTCCACCGCCACGTCGAAGAGTGCCCGGCGTGCCAGATGGAGGTGGCCGAGCACCGGGAGGTGGCCGGGCTGCTGACCCCGGGATGGGGGAGCCCGCCCCCGGCGGTGTGGGACCGGATCGCCGCCTCGCTCGAGGAGACCCCGCCACCGCTCGACATGGCGCCCGTGATCGCCATGAAGCGCGGCCCGGCGCGGGCGACGAGCGGCGGGGCGCGGGCGCGGCGCAGCCTCGGAGCCGGGATCGCGGCCATGGTGGCCGTGGCCGCCGTCGGCGTGGTGGGTTTCCTGGGCGTCCGGATGGTCGACGACGGGCAGGGGCCGGACTACGCCTCGAAGCTGGAGCAGTCCGTCGACGCCGCCCTCGCCGACCCGGGCGCTCGCAGAGTCCAGCTGGCGTCCACCGACGGGCGGCGGACCGCCGAGGCCGTGGTCCTGCCCGACGGCACCGGGTACCTGGTCGACGCCAACCTGCCGGCCCTGTCGAGGGAGCGGACCTACCAGATGTGGGCGGTGGTGGGGACGGCGAAGATCTCCGTCGGGGTCCTCGGGCCTGAGCCGAAGGTGGTCCCCTTCAAGATGGACGGCGAGGTGTCGGCCCTGGCCATCACCGAGGAGGTGGCCGGTGGAGTGGTGAGCAGCAGGCAGGACCCCGTCGTCCTCGGGGCGCTGCCGCGGTCGTAGCTACACCGCCCGCTGGAGCTCGCGCAGCTCTCGGTAGCCGATGAACTCGGCCCCCGCCCGGTGGGCCAGCGACCGCAGGGTGGAGTGGCCGGTCACCAGGTCATGGTCGTCGACCCGCCCGGCCCAGTCCGGGGCCAGGGCCCGGAGCTCGGCGGCGTCGACCGCCGGCCGCACGTGCAGCTCGGTGACCCCGTCGGGCAGCTCGGCCAACGCCCGCTCGAGGGCCCGGCGGCTGCCGGCCCGGGGCACGTAGATGAAGTGGTCGGGGAAGACGACGCCGTCCTCGGCAGCCAGGCGGCGGAACGGGAACCCGACCGAGCGCTCGGTGGATGCCGCGCCCAGCCGGAGGGGCAGGCGGAAGTCGACGGCCAGCTCGAGGTAGATGTCGAAGAACTCCGGGCGCAGCTCGAGAACGCCCATGTGGGAGTCGAGGTGGCTGACGTCGAACCCCCAGTAGATGGCCCGCTCCACCTGGGCCCGGCACTCGCGGCGGACCTCGTCGAGGTCGGCGTGGTCCCACAGGTCGGCCAGCGTCCGGGGGAAGCCGCCGTCGCCGTCGAGCAGGGACGGGGCGTGGGTGATCGGCCCCCAGCGGTAGAGGTCGTGCTCGGCGTTGAGGGTCAGGTGGACCCCGACGTCCTCGCCTCGGTAGCGGGCGGCGGCGTCGCGGGCCCAGGGGCAGGGCACCATGAGGCTGGCGCTCGTGGCGACCCCGTCGCGCAGGGCCTCGTAGACCCCCACGTTGGCCGAGTGGCAGGACCCCAGGTCGTCGCAGTTGACGATCAGCAGTCGGGCGCCGGGCGGGTACCCGAGCCGTTCCACGAGCGGGGTCACGCCCGGAACGGTACTGGGACCGGAGCGTGCGGCGGCGACCGCACGCTCCGGCGTGAACCCCTGAGGATCAGCCCTGGCGGGCCTTGCCCCTCACGTAGGAGACGATGGTCTGGGTGGGGACCTGCACGTTGTGCTTCTTGCGCACGTGGTCCGCGATCTTCGCCATCAGCTCGTCCTCAGTTGCTCCGGAAGCCTGCCAACGGCAGGCGTGGCCTTCATCCCGTCAAGCGAAGCGGTATGCCACGACTCCTCCTTGTGTCGCGCGTGTGCGCTGTGTTGTACCCGAGGTTATCCGGAGCCACCCTTGGTCGAGGATGACGCCGGGGCCACCTTCCCGTCGGGGAGGAGGGCGCAGGCGCCCCACAGTCCCTGGGAGCTCTCTCGCGCCTGGGCGGCGATGGCGACGAACTCGTCGGTGTGGGCCACGTTCGGTGGGATGGTGAGCAGCTGGGCGTAGCCCCGGCGCAGCAGCTCGGCGTTGACGAAGAGCCCGTCGGCCCGGCGGTACACGTAGGCCAGGAGGCGGTCGAAGCGGTCGCGCTGCTCCACGTCGCCCACCAGCCGGACCGGCGTGCCGCGGGGCAGGAGGGTGGCGGTGAACCGGGTTGCCTCCCGGCCGAAGCACCCCACCGGCCGGTTCGGGTCCTTGGTCTCGGGGGTGTCGATACCGATCAGGCGGACCCGCTCGCCGCCGGAGATCTCGATGGTGTCGCCGTCGACCACGGTGCGGACCACGGCGTCGACGCCGGCAGGGAGGTTGCCGGTGGCCGGGGCGGGGGTGGGGGCGGGCTCGCCGGACGACCGCCCGCATCCGGCGAGGACCAGGGCCACGAGGGCAAGGGCGACGAGCGCCCGCCGGCTCCTGGTCACGTGCGTGCCGCTCAGGCGGCGAGGCGGGCGGAGGCTTCGCGAAGGGCCTGGCGGGCGGCGGCGAGGCCCTGACGGCCGACGTGGCGCGTGTGCTCGTCGAGCTCCCAGGAAGTGTCGTCGCCCCGGTCGGCGGTGGCCGAAGTGTCGGGTAGGAGGGCGAGCTGGTCGTTCATGGTTCCAGGATGACAGGAGGGTGAGACAATGTTCCTACCCCGGCGGGGGCGACGACACTTCCTGGGAGCTCGACGAGCACACGCGCCACGTCGGCCGTCAGGGCCTCGCCGCCGCCCGCCAGGCCCTTCGCGAAGCCTCCGCCCGCCTCGCCGCCTGAGCGGCAC
>DATAAD010000138.1:0-5319 GCA_036260295.1 Acidimicrobiales bacterium
CTCCGCCGCCGCGGCGGCCGCGGCCACCGCCCTCAGCTGAGCGCCCGCACCCGCCGCTCGAGGAACTGGCGCTCGGCCGAGGTTCCCGCCAGGCCGGCGGCCAGGCGGAACGCCGCCGCCGCGTTGACCCGGTCGCCCAGGCGGGCCAGCAGCTCCCCACGGGCGGCATGGAAGAGGTGGTTGCCGGCCAGCTCGTCGGCCAGCGACGGCCGATCGAGGAGGGCGAGGCCGGCGGCCGGCCCCTCGTCCTCGGCGACGGCCACCGCCCGGTTGAACTCGACCACCGGGCTGGGGTGTACCCGGGCCAGCTGGTCGTAGAGCGCACGGATCTGGCGCCAGTCGGTCGCCTCGGCGGTGGGCGCCTCGTCGTGCACGGCGGCGATGGCCGCCTGGATCAGGTAGGGGCCGGGCCCCCGCCCGCCGCTCGCCCGCCGCAGCGCCCCCTCCAGCAGCGACGTGGCCTCGGCGATCTCGGCCTGGTCCCACCTCGACCGGTCCTGGTCCTTGAGGAGGCGCAGCTCGCCCCCCGGACCGAGGCGGGCCGGCCGCCGGGCGTCGTGGAGCAGCATGAGGGCGAGGAGGCCGTCGACCTCGGGCTCCCCGTGCATGAGTCGGGCCAGCAGCCGCCCGAGCCGGATGGCCTCGGCGCACAGCTCGACGCGGATGAGGGCGTCGCCGGCGGACGCCGCGTAGCCCTCGTTGAAGACCAGGTAGATCACGGCCAGCACGCCGGGGAGCCGGGCCGGCAGGGCGGAGTCGGGAGGCACCTGGTAGGGGATGCCGGCGGCCCGGATCTTCCTCTTGGCCCGCACCAGGCGCTGGGCCATCGTCGCCTCGGGGACGAGGAAGGCCCGGGCGATCTCGGTGTCCCCGGCCAGGGAGTCGACATCGGTGAACGTCAGCTCGAAGGCGGTCCACATGGGCAGGATGCTCTCGAAGAAGGCCCGGTTGGCCGCCTTCCCGGTGACCTCGCGGGGTGCCCCTTCCGGGGCGGCGGGGAACACCCACCGGGCGTCCTCGCCGATCTCCTCGAACATGCCGTCGACGTCCAGCGCGCGGTTGGCGGCCAGGAAGCGCGCGACCACTGCTCGGGGGCTCTGGGTGTCGTCTGCGCAGGTCATCGGGATCTCCTCCTGGGTCGGGGTGCCGTGTACCCGACTGACGGCGCGAGGACCGGCAGATCGACACCCACGAGGAGATTCTTCAGGAACCCAGGATCGTTCCCACTTCCTCGACGACCTCCATCCCCGGACCGCCCGTCGTCCGGGTGCCGTCACTGTCGACGCCGACCAGGGCGGCCGCGCACGAGGCGGAGGAGGCGGCGATTGCGTCGGTGTTGTAGCCACCCTCGAGGAACAGGATGCACCGTCGCCGCGGCACCAGGCCGGCGCACCGGCGGGTCAGGTCGGCGTAGTCGCCCTCGCGCAGGGCGAGGGACCCGAGGAGGTCGTCGGCGTGGGAATCGAAGCCACAGGAAACGAGGACCCAGGTGGGCCCGAACCGCTCGATGGCGGGCGTCACCACGTCCAATGCGGCGAGGAAAACGTCGCCCGTCGCGCCCACCGGCACCGGGAAGTTGACGGTGAGCCCCTCGCCGGCGCCCCCGCCGCGCTCCTCCATCCGGCCCGTCCCCGGGTACAGCGGCCACTGGTGTAGGGACAGGTAGAACACCCGGGGGTCCTCGTAGAAGATGTCCTGGGTGCCATTGCCGTGGTGGACGTCCCAGTCCACGATCAGCACCCGCTCGCCCCGCTCGGCCAGGGCTCCGGCGCACACGGCCGCGTTGTTGAACAGGCAGAAGCCCATGGCGCGCCGCTCGGTGGCGTGGTGCCCGGGGGGGCGGATGGCGCAGAAGGCGGCGTCGGCCTGGCCCCGGTCGAGGCGCTCGACGGCGTCCAGGCCCGACCCGGTGGCGACCACGGCGGCCCTCCACGACTGCCGCACCGCTGAGGTGTCCATGTCGATCCGGCCGCCACCTCGCGCGCAGAAGTCGCGCATGGCCTCGACGTAGCCCGCCTCGTGCACGACGGACAGCTCCTCGACCGTGGCCTCCCGCGGCTCCACCCACACCAAGGAGTCGTCCAGCCCGGCCCGGCGGATGCCCGTCACCGAGGCCTCCACCCGCTCCGGACGCTCTGGATGCCCGTACCCGGCCGCATGCTCCAGGCAGGCCGGGTGCGAGAGCACCAAGAGCTTGGCCTCGCTCACGCCCGCGGTCCCTTTCGTTCGCGGCGCCCACCGGCCCGCAAGGGCGTACCGGCACCGGCCTGCGCTCCGCTCCGGCAAGGCGGGCACGCCCGGCCGTCGTGCTCGCTCACGCCCAGCCCAGCTCGTCCAGGCGCTCGTCGTCGATGCCGAAGTGGTGGGCCACCTCGTGGATGACCGTGTCCCGCACCACCTCGACCACCTCGTCCTCGCTCCGGGACATGGCGCAGATGGGCAGGCGGTACAGGGTGATGCGGTCGGGCAAGACCATCCCACCGTAGGCCTCCCGCTCCGTCAGGGGGACTCCCGTGTACAGCCCGAGCAGCCCCGGCTCCTCGGGGACGTCCTCGACGGTCACATAGACGTTGTCCATCAGCCGGCCCAGCTCCTCGGGGATCTCGTCGAGGGCGTCGGCCACCAGCTCCTCGAACCGCTCGGGCGAGACGTGTTTCACCCCTTACCGCTCGGGGACGACCCGGGCCAGGGCGGCGACGGCCCGGTAGGCGGCCTCGGCGGGGCCGAGCTCGTCGGGGCGCAGGAGGTTGGCCATGATGCGCAGGACCCACTCCATCAGCGTGCGGGAGTGCATGCCCGTGCCCACCAGGGCCCGCATGAGCCTGGGCCGGCCGATGACGTGGACGAAGGCCCGGGCCACCTTGAAGTAGAGGCCGTAGGTGGCCTGGATCTCCTGCTCGTAGCTGCGCAGGGCCAGGGCGTCGCCCGACGTCAGGGCGGTGTCGAGGTGGTGGGCGGCCATGCGGCCCGTCTCGTAGGCGTAGGCGATGCCCTCGCCGTTGAACGGGTTGATGGCGCCGATGGCGTCGCCCGTGCCGATCCACGTCGGCCCTGTCCACGGCCCCACGGCCAGGCCCATGGGCAGCCGTCCCCCGGTGGGGGCGCCGCACGAGGTCTCCGGCGAGATGCCCCACGCCGCGCACTGGGGGGAGGCCACGAAGGCCTCCATCAGCTTGGTGGTGTTCACCTCCTTCCACTGGCTGAAGGTCGACAGGAGACCGATGCCGACGTTCACCCGGCCGTCCCCGACGGGGAAGATCCACCCGTAGCCCGGGAGCACGTTGCCGGCCCTGTCCCGGATGTCGAGGTGGGACTCGATCCACGGCTCGTCGTGGCGGGGCGACGTGAAGTACCCCCGGATGGCCATGCCCTGGGGCCAGTCCCGGTTGCGGACGGTGCCCAGCGCCCGCCCGAAGCGGGAGTTGGCGCCGTCGGCCACCACCACGTACCGGGCCCGGGCCTCCCTGGTCTCGCCGGTGGCCTTGTCCTTCACCATCGCCCCCCGCACGACACCCTCGTCCAGGACCGGGGCTACCGCCTCGGCCTCCTGCCACAGGGTCGCCCCCGCCTTCTCGGCCCGCTCGGCCACGGCCTGGTCGAGGTCGTGACGGGTGACGACGTAGCCGTGGCGGGGCATGCCGGGGACGTCGGGCCACTCCAGCTCGAGCACCCGCCCGAAGGCCACCGATCGCAGGCCCCCGAAGCGGTGGTGGGTGGCCAGCTGGTCGGCCAGGCCCATGTCGTCGAGCTGTTTGACGGCGCGGGGCGTGAGCCCGTCGCCACAGGTCTTCTCCCGCGGGTACCGCTTCTTCTCGACCACCAGCACGTCGTGGCCGGCCTCGGCCAGCCAATAGGCGCAGGCCGCGCCCGATGGGCCGCCGCCTACGACGAGGACGTCGGAGGTAGCCGTCCTACAACTGGTCCCGGACGTAGTCAACGACGGTGGCGATCTCCTCGGGGGGCAGCTGGGTGCCGAAGCCCGGCATGCCGCCGGACGCGGGCCCGCGCTGGCCGCCCGGGCGGTTCGGGTCGCCATAGGGCTGGCCGCGGACCGACGACGACCCTTCGGTGACCCACCTGATCATGTCGTCCCGATTGGGGAAGGTGAGCACGCTCTCGCCGCCCGAGAGCCTCGGGCCCACGCCGCCGCCGCCGGTGGGGCCGTGGCAGCTGCCGCAGCCGGCCGAGGCGTAGATCTGGGCGCCGGTACGCGGACCGCCCTCGGCTGCGGGCTCGGCGAAGGCGCCCATGTACACCATGGCCCAGAAGGGCAGGATCAGGAGGACGGGCATCATCCAGTTGGGGATGCCGCTGCGGGGCGCGCTCTCGACCTCGACGGTGGCGACCGGCTCCTCGGTGACCACCGCGGTGGCGGTGGCCGCGGCGGCGGGCTGGGGGGCGGCCGCAGGGGGCGCGGCGGTGGCGACGGCCGCGGGCGCCCCGCCGTCGCCCGACGGAGCCGGGGCGGGCGCCGCCCCGCCGTCGCCCGACGGCGCCGCCCCACCGGGCAGGCCCAGGGCGGCCCGGCGCTGCCGCGAGCGCTCGAGCAGGTACTCGGGGACCTCGGTCACGTCAACGAATGTATGCCCCGGGTGGGCCGAGAAGCCAAGCAGGGTGCTAAGAACGCCGCGTGGCCGACTCGTGTCCGTCGAGGGGCCTGGGTAGAATGTGATCGCGTTCACGAGGCCAAGGTCGAGGAGCTGCCGGTGGCTGCGTTCGTCAGTTCGATGATCATCCTGATCCTGGGCGTCGCCATCTGCCTCTACGTGGGCCGCCGCCGCCCGATCGGGACGCCCCTCACCTGGGGCGAGGCCGTGACGGCCGCCACGTTCGTCTTCGGCCTGATGCTCCTCGCCTATGGCGTCGTGCCCCACCAGTGGCTCAGCTACGCCGACAACGAGCTCCTCTGGCGCCCCGACAAGCTCCTCGTCGGCATCTCGTCCGGGGGCGTCGTCTGGGGCAACGAGGCCAAGGACCTGGGCGGCACCGGTCGGATCCTCATCAACTACCAGGCCATCCGCGACATCGTCGCCTCGGTGATCTACATCGTCGCCCTGGGTGGTCAGATGTACCTGTGGTCTGTTTGGCAGAAGAGGGGAAGGAAGAAGCCGGGCGACGTGGAAGCAGCCACGTCCCGCTTCGGCCGCCCCGTCCTAAGGAAGGCATAACCAGATGGCAAAGAACGACGCCAACCCGCCCATGCCCGCCTTCCCCGGCGGCTACGCGCTCCAGGAGGTCGAGAGCGACTACCTGGCCAAGGCGGTCAAGCCCAAGCAGTTCCTCCACATCGACCAGTCCGAGTGCATCATGTGCGAGGGC
>DATAAD010000139.1:0-18025 GCA_036260295.1 Acidimicrobiales bacterium
CAACCTCAGCCAGCGCCACGCGCCCTAGTCGCGGAGCTCGATGCGGTTGATGGTGCCCTGGCCGCGGCGCAGAACGTCTCGGTACCGCCATCCCGCGCCACATAGATCTCGCACCGGCACAGGGCCTGCCGGGAGCTGTGCGTGGTGGTACAGGGCGGTGGTGGGAGCGCGACTGCGGGCGCGTGCATGACCGCGGCTCAGCCCACGACAACCTATCTGTCTACTGTGGATGGCGTGGCACCGACGTACTCGGCGAGGTGCTGGCCGGTGAGGGTGCTACGGGCGGCGGCGAGGTCCGCCGGCAGGCCCTCGAACACGACCCGCCCGCCGTCGTGCCCGGCACCGGGACCGAGGTCGATGATCCAGTCGGCGTGCGCCATCACCGCGAGGTGGTGCTCGATGACGATGACCGACTTGCCGGAGTCGACGAGCCGGTCGAGCAGGCCGAGCAGCTGCTCGACGTCGGCGAGGTGGAGGCCGGTGGTCGGCTCGTCGAGGACGTAGACGCCGCCCTTCTCGGCCATGTGGGTGGCGAGCTTGAGCCGCTGCCGCTCGCCGCCGGACAGCGTCGTCAGCGGCTGGCCGATGGTGAGGTAGCCGAGCCCGACGTCGGCGAGCCGCGCGAGGATGGCGTGGGCGGCGGGCGTGCGCGCCTCGCCGGCGCCGAAGAACGCCTCGGCGTCGTTCACCGACATGGCGAGCACCTCGCTGATGTCGCGTCCCGCGAGGTGGTACTCGAGCACGGATGCCTCGAACCGCTTCCCCTCGCACACCTCGCAGAGGGTGGCCACGCCGGCCATCATCGCCAGGTCGGTGTAGACCACCCCGGCGCCGTTGCAGTTGGGGCAGGCGCCCTCTGAGTTGGCACTGAACAGCGCCGGCTTCACGCCGGTGGCCTTGGCGAAGGCCTTGCGGATGGGGTCGAGGAGCCCGGTGTACGTCGCCGGGTTGCTGCGACGGGAGCCCCGGATCGGGGTCTGGTCGACCGACACCACGCCCTCGCCGGCGGGAATCGACCCGTGGACGAGCGAGCTCTTCCCCGAGCCGGCGACGCCGGTCACCACGACAAGCACCCCGAGGGGGATGTCGACGTCGACGTTCTGCAGGTTGTGCACCGTCGCACCACGGATCTCCAGCCTGCCGGTGGGCGTCCGCACCTTTTCCTTGAGGGCGGCCCGGTCGTCGAGATGCCGGCCGGTGATGGTGCCGCTGGCCCGCAGCCCCTCGACGGTCCCCTCGAAGCAGACGGTGCCACCGTTCGTCCCGGCACCCGGGCCGAGGTCGACGACGTGGTCGGCGATGGCGATGGTCTCCGGTTCGTGCTCGACGACGAGCACCGTGTTGCCCTTGTCCCGCAGTCGCATCAGCAGGTCGTTCATCCGCTGGACGTCATGGGGGTGCAGGCCCGCCGTCGGCTCGTCGAAGACGTAGGTGACGTCGGTGAGCGACGAGCCGAGATGGCGGATCATCTTCGTGCGCTGGGCCTCGCCACCCGACAGCGTGCCCGACGGCCGGTCGAGCGAGACGTACCCCAGCCCGATCTCCACGAACGAGTCGAGGGTCCGCAGCAGCGCGGCGAGCAGCGGCGCCACCGACGCCTCGTCGAGGCCCCGGACCCATTCCGCCAGGTCGCTGATCTGCATGGCGGACGCGTCGGCGATGTTGATCCCCTTGATCTTCGACGATCGAGCGGCCTCGCTGAGCCGGCTGCCGCCGCAGTCGGGGCAGGTGGTGAATGTCACCACCCGCTCGACGAAGGCGCGGACGTGCGGCTGCAGGGCCTCGACGTCCTTGGAGAGCATGGACTTCCGGATCTTGGGGATCAGGCCCTCGTACGTCAGGTTGATGCCGTCGACCTTGATCTTCGTCGGCTCCTTGTGGACCAGGTCGTGGAGCTCCTTCTTGGTGAACCTCCGGATCGGCTTGTCGGGGTCGAAGAAGCCACAGCCCCTGAAGATGCGGCCGTACCAGCCGTCCATGCTGTAGCCGGGGATCTTGAGGGCACCGTCGTTCAGCGACTTGCTCTCGTCGTAGAGCTGCGACAGGTCGAAGTCGTTGACCGAGCCCCGGCCCTCGCAGCGCGGGCACATGCCGCCGGTGATGCTGAAGCTGCGGCGCTCCCTGACCGTCTGTCCGGCCCGCTCCAAGGTGACGGCACCCGCTCCACTGATCGAGGCCACGTTGAAGGAGAACGCCTGAGGCGAGCCGATGTGCGGCTTCCCGAGGCGGCTGAAGAGGATGCGCAGCATGGCGTTGGCGTCGGTGGCGGTTCCCACCGTGGAGCGGGGGTCGGCACCCATCCGCTGCTGGTCGACGATGATCGCCGTCGTCAGCCCTTCGAGCACGTCGACCTCGGGCCGGGCCAGGGTCGGCATGAAGCCCTGCACGAAGGCGCTGTAGGTCTCGTTGATCAGCCGCTGCGACTCGGCCGCGATGGTGGCGAACACCAGCGAGCTCTTGCCCGAGCCGGAGACGCCCGTGAACACCGTCAGCCGGCGCTTCGGGATCTCGACGCTGACGTCCTTGAGGTTGTTCTCACGAGCGCCGTGGACGCGGATCAGATCGTGACGGTCGGCCGCGTGCAGCGCAGGCGGTTGCGTGTCCGTCCTCGTGGCCATGCTCGTCACCTCCGACCGCTCAGCGCAGCTGCTGGATGCGGATCAGGTTGCCGGCGGGATCGCGGACGGCGCAGTCGCGAATCCCGTAGGGCTGCTCGATCGGCTCCTGGACGATCTCGGCCTCGCTGGCCTGCAACCGGTCGAACGCTCCGTCGAGGTCCTTGGTGGCCAGGAGGAGGATGGCGTAGGTGCCCTTGGCCATCATCTCGAGGATGGTGCGGCGCTCGTCCTCGGTGATCCCGGGGTCGACGGCCGGCGGAGCGAGGACGATGGACGTGGTTCCCGGCTGGCCGGCGGGGCCGACCGTGATCCAACGCATAGCGCCTTCGCCGACGTCGAGGCGGACCTCGAAGCCGAGAATGTCCCGATAAAAGGCCAGGGAGGCTTCGGGATCGGTGTGCGGGAGGAAGGTCGAGTGAATGGTGATGTCCATGGTTGTCAAGGTAAGTGCGGCTCGGTGCGCCGCGCTTCTCGATTCCTGACCGGTCTGGTGACCTGCTTGGCCACGCAGGGCGGCATCCCGGCCGTGGCGCTCGCCGCCTGACGCCGGTAGACGCTGGGCGGCATACCGACCAGCTCGGTGAAGCGAGTGCTGAAGGTGCCCAGCGACGAGCAGCCCACCGCGAAACAGACCTCGGTGACGCTGAGGTCGCCACGACGGAGCAGCGCCATCGCCCGCTCGATGCGCCGAGTCATGAGGTAGGCGTACGGCGACTCGCCATAGGCGAGCCGGAGCTGGCGGCTGAGGTGCCCGGCCGACATGTGTGCGTCGCGGGCGAGCGCCTCGACGTCCAGCGGCTGCGCGTACTCCCGGTCGATCCGGTCGCGAACGCGGCGCAGCCACGCGAGGTCGCGCAGATCCTGGGCTGCGGCAGCTCTGCTGGGCACCTCCGCGATCGTGCCACGTCGAACCGCTGATGGGCATCCGTCCCCCGACCGACAGGCGCGCTGTTCCGGGGCGTGCTCCCGCCCCGGATTCACGGCGCCTTCGGTGACCGGGACTGGGTGGCCAACGCGGCGCTGGTCGCCATCTTCCACCTCCACAGCCCGTGGATCATCCCGACCGAGCTCCTGGTCGACACCTTCCTCATCTGCTACGCGTCGAAGCGCTACCGGGGTGCCTGGATCGGCATCGCCGTCCACAGCGCCCAGACCGTCCGCATCGGCCTGGCCCTGCTCGCCCTCGTCCTGTGACTTCTTGCCTCCACGCCTTCCACGCCACGCGTGTCCCGCCCCGGGCGCGACAGGCGTGGCGCTCTTCGTCACGGGGAGGAAAAGCCGCTGCCGCCCCAGGGATGCCGGCTCTACCCCGGGCGTCCCCAGCGCCAGTTGCGCCAGCCGTTCGACGCCTGCCTTCGCTGGCGCACGGCGATGATGAGCAGCCACTGGGCCACGGCCACCTCGAAGCCGGCGGCCACGGCGATCAGTGCCGGGGTCGGCGCCGGCGGGGCCCCGAGGTCGAGCAGGGCGGTGTTGCCGCCACCGGGAATCGACGCCGGGTCGGTCTCGTGGGGCGCGGGGTCGACGTCGGGGATCACCACCGTCGCCCCGGCGGCGAAAGGGTCCAGCGGGGCCGGCGCGACCGGACCCTTGGGGACGATGGCCAGTCCGCTGGCCACCGGCCGCTCGACGGCGCCGACGAGGACGTCGCCCGGCCGGAGCTCGTGGACGACCTGCTGCTTCCCTCCACGGCGGACCATCCGGTCGCTGGGCCGGTTCAGGACGGTGGCGCCCGTGGCCAGAGTCGTCGAGCCGCCCCCGTCGAGGTTGATCGCCTCGGTGGCGCCCAGCGCCCGCAGCAGCTCGGCCGCCTCGGGCAGGCTGACGCCCACGCTGTACCCCGGCTGGCGCCCGTCGACGGTGACCAGGAGGACCTCGGCATCGTTCCACCCCACGATCGTGCGGGGGTGGCGGCCGGCGACGAAGTTCGATCCGTCGTCGGCCACCCAACGCCTCCCCTCGTGGACCAGGACCGGCGTCCCTCCGACGCTGTCGGTGACGTCGGGCGCGGTCTCCACCCGGAGCAGGCCACGGCGGCTGACCACGCCCCGCTGCTGGCGGCCCCACAGGTCGGCGAGGGCGGTGGCGCCCGTCCCGTGGCCGGAAAGGACGGCGCCGTCGACTGGGATGGCCGTGTTCCCCCGGCCGGGGCCGAAGCTCACGAGCTCCACCATGGCCGTCCGGCGAATTCGCAGCGACTGGGTCGGCTCGACCAGCTTGACGACGAGCTCGGCCCCGAACTCGTTGGTCGCGGTGGACGGCCCGTAGGTCGGCGTGTAGAGGACGACGGCGTCCGCCTGGCGGTCGACGTTCAGTCCCACGATCGGAACGGGCACCAGGTCGGAGGCCACCAGCTGGGCCGACCAGCCCAGCGTCCCCGCGGCAAGGTCACCCGCGGCGGTCACCGAGAGCTGGTGGTGGGTGGGGACGGGTGAGCGCAGGAGCTGGCCGGCGACGGCCACCGCGCCCACCGGCTGGCCGGAGGGGAAGGCGAAGTCGGCATTGACGGCGGCGATGCAGCGCACCCGCTGGCACATGGCGCTGGTGCGCTCCTGGGCCGGGTCGGGCCCGGCGACCCGGTCGTTGGACAGGACGGCCCGCACGGCCAGGCCGGCGCCCTTCCTGACCGCCACCACATGGGCCACTACGGGCCCGTCGTCCCGGACGATTCTCCGGTACTCCACCCCCGGGGCCAGGGTGCGGACCTCGGCGGTCCGGGTGCCCGGGACGTCCGCCATGGCCTCGGCCGGGCCGGCTCCGGCCAGCAGCACGAGCAGACCGACCACTGCGACGACGAGGGAGGCCTGCATGCCAGCAAGGGTCCCATGGCTCCGACCGCTATCCGGCGCGCGGCTCCCAGAGCTGGACGGCGTTGCCCTCCGGGTCCGTCAGCTGGGCAAACCGGCCGTTCGGGTACGACTCGGGGTCGGTGTCGACCGGGATCCCGGCGGCACGGAGCTGGTCGACCATGGCGTCCAGGTCGCGCACGCGGAAGTTGACGCCCCACCCGGTGGGGCCGAGGTGAGGGCTGGCCCAGTGCTCCTCACCGAAGGGCGCGAACACGGTGGGCCCCGCCTGCTGGTGCCAGACCTCGTCTCCGTCGACGCCGAGGTGGTCGGCGTACCACCGGCTCAACCGCTCGGCGTCGCCCGCCCGGAAGAAGAGGCCGCCGATCCCGGTGACGCGCTCCAACTCAGCCCGGCCGGTTCCAGGGGCGCTCGACCTGGGTCGGCGCCGGCTCCTCCTGGTCGGGATGGTGGGACAGGAATGCGGGCAGCAGCTCGAAGAGGTCGGACACGGCCAGCGGGTCGCCGTTGCCCGCCTTGCCCGTACGGGCCGCCTCGATGTCGCGGTCGATGTCGAACGCCGAGCCCCGACGGGCGGCGTAGGCCGAGAAGAGGTCGGTGGCGACGAACCGCTCCCGGATGCCGGCCACGACCTCGCGGTCGGGCTGGTGGACGGGGTCGAAGTACGGCTCCTTGTAGATGTGCTGCTGGACGACGCCCATGTCGGACAGGGCGAGGGCCATCTCCTCGAGCATGGCCCCGTTGCCGACCAGATAGAAGCGCTTGCCGCCGAGGGTGGGCAGCAGGGGCGGCACCGACTCCCCCAGCCGGCCCCGCAGGCCCGTCCAGGCCTCGGGCGGCCGGGACAGGGTGATGGCGTAGCTGAACCGCTCGTGGGCCGCGGCCAACGCTTCGAGCTCGTCGGTGAGGCAGATGTCGTCGACCAGACGCAGGCCCCACCACAGCGAGATCGCCTGGGGGTAGCCGCCGGCCAGCAGGTGCCGGGCCAGGGAGACGAGCGGGGCGACGCCCGTGCCCGTGGCCATGAGGACCAGCTCCCGATCGAGGTCACGCGGGACCATCGACCGCCCGGTCGGCCCCCGGAAGATGACCTCGTCGCCGGGCTCGAGGTCGGCGAGGTAGAGCGAGAGCGGCCCGTGGGGCACGGCCCGGACCAGCAGGTCGAACCCGGGCGCGTCGGCCGGGTCGGACAGGATGCAGTACGGGCTGCGCCGGAAGCCCCGGCCCGCGAACTCGGCCTCCACGCCCACGAACTGCCCCGGGCGGAACTCGAACGGCTCCCCGTCGGCCACCTCGAGGCGGACCCGGAAGGTGCCCGTGGTGGTCAGCGCCTCGTTGGCCACCACCCGGGCCAGGCGCCGGTAGCGGCTCTTGTCGAACCAGCGTTCGTCGACCACGTCGATGGCGGCCAGCTCGGCCGAGACCGAGCGCCCCTTCGGCGGCGTCCCCTGGAAGTTTCCGGGCTTCAGCTTGACCCGGGCCGCTTCCCGGGACTGGCCCGGCACCGGCCATCTGGACCTGGTCACGCCCGAATTTTACGTCGGGGAGGCCTCGTACCGGCGCGAACGGTCGGGCCCGAACCCCAGCGGCACGACCCACCAGAGGACCGCCATGGGGACGGCGATGAGGGCGGCGAGGGCGATGCCCACCCCGGTCCCGAAGATCACATCGGCGACGAGGAAGACCGAGGCGATCATGGCCAGAGCCAGGGCGGCCACGCCGGCGATGGCGCACCGGTTCCCGATCCGGAGCAGCTGGGCCTTGTCGTGGCGCCGAAAGCGGAGCCGGTGGAACGCCGGGGCGGTGATGAACAGCACGCAGGCCAGGGCTGAGCTCAGCAGGGCGACGATGTAGACGATCCGCTCCATGCCGGTCACATCCGCGAACCGGTCGTTGAAGGGGACGATGAGCAGGAAGGCGAACAGGGCCTGGACCCCGGGGAGGACGACCCGCAGCTCGTTGAGCAGCTCCAGCAGCTCCCGGTCGAGACGGCCCCGCTCTCCCCCGCCGTCGTCCTGGGTCTCCCCGGCCAGGCGGTCGGTCATCTCCATGGGCGGTCTGTACCCGGCTCCCGAGCCCCGGGAACGGTCCGCCTCGTAGAGTTGGCCTCGTGCGGTTCGGCATCCTCGGGCCTCTCGAGGCCGACGACGGGGGGCGCCGGCTCGACCTCGGCCGGCCCAAGCAGCGGGCGCTCCTCGCCATCCTGTTGATGCACGCCAATTCGGTGGTGTCGTCCGACAGGCTGGCCGACGACCTCTGGGCCGGCGAGCCGCCGGAGGACGGGTCCGGGGCGCTCCAGGTCCAGGTCTCCCGTCTCCGCAAGGCGCTCGGGGGTCGGGTACAGGTCGAGAGCCGCAAGCCGGGGTACGTGCTCCACGTCCCCCCGGACGCCCTCGACGCCCGGCGGTTCGAGGCCCTGGTCGACGAGGCCCGCCGGGCCATGGGCGACGGCCACCCGGCCCTGGCCCTGCCCCTGCTCGACGACGCCCTGGGCCTGTGGCGGGGGCCGGCGCTGGCCGAGTTCGCCGACCAGCCCTTCGCCATGGCCGAGGCGGCCCGGCTCGAGGAGCTCAGGGTCGTTGCCGTCGAGGAGCGGGTGGAGGCCGAGCTGGCCCTGGGCCGCCACGCCACGCTCGTCGGCCCGCTGCGCCAACTGGTCGGGGAGCACCAGCTGCGCGAGCGGCTGTGGGGCCAGCTCATGGTCGCCCTGTACCGGTGCGGGCGCCAGGCCGAAGCCCTGCGGACCTACGCCGAGCTGCGCCACCACCTGGGCGAGGAGCTCGGCATCGACCCCTCCCCCGCCCTTCAGCGCCTCGAGGAGGCCGTGCTCCTCCAGTCCTCCGAGCTGGATTGGACTCCGCCGCCCCCCGCGACCGCGACCGGGACCGGCGACGTCCTCCCCCTGCCCGTCGCCGGTGGAGAGACGCCGTTCGTAGGCCGGGGGGCGGAGGTCGACGCCCTGCGGGCCGAGTGGCAGGCGGCCGTGGCCGGCGGCCCCCGGCTCGTCCTCGTGGCCGGGGAACCGGGTGTGGGCAAGACGCGGCTGGCCCTGGAGCTGTCCCGCGCCGCCCACGCCGAGGGAGGGCGCGTCCTGGTCGGGCACTGCGACGAGGAGCTGGCCGTCCCCTACCAGCCCTTCGCCGAGGCCCTGGCCCGGGTCTTCCCCGCGCTCTCGCCCGAGGAACGGGACGCCTGCGTGTCCGGCCGGGGCGGCGAGCTGGTGCGGCTGGTACCCGAGCTGGCCGACCTGGTCGACGACCTGCCCCGGCCCGCCTCGTCGGATCCCGAGACCGAGCGGTACCGCCTGTTCGAGGCCGTTTCCCGGACGTTCGCCGCCCTGTCCCGCCGGGCGCCGGTGGTGCTCGTGCTCGACGACCTCCACTGGGCCGCCACCCCGACCATCCTGCTGTTGCGCCACCTCGTCCTGCGGGCCGAGCCCATGCCCCTCCTGGTCGTCGGCAC
This sequence comes from Acidimicrobiales bacterium, assembly GCA_036260295.1. Lineage (GTDB taxonomy): Bacteria > Actinomycetota > Acidimicrobiia > Acidimicrobiales > AC-14 > CADCTB01. Next base: position 8,888 of record DATAAD010000139.1, read on the forward strand.
CTACCGCGACACCGAGCGCGCCGGCCCGCTCGACCTCCTCGCCACCGGCGACCGCATCGCCCGCCTGGGGCTGACCGGCCTCGACGAGGACGCGGTCGGCGACCTGGTGGGGGCGGTGGCCGGCGAGCGCCTGGCCGCGTTGTCGAGGTCGATCCACGCCGGCACGGCGGGGAACCCGTTCTTCATCGGCGAGGTCATGCGCAACCTGAGCGACGAGGGAGGTTCGCCCGCGGGGTGGTCCGTCGAGGTGGCCGGTGTGCCCGAGGGCGTTCGCAGCGTCGTCCGCCGGCGGGTGGCGAGGCTGTCCGAGGAGGCCAACCGCCTGCTGGTCGTGGCCTCGGTGATCGGCGCCCACTACCACGTGCACGTCCTGCAGGCCGCCGCCGGCGTCGACGAGGACACCGCCCTCGCCGGGCTGGACGAGGCCCTGGCCGCCGGGCTGGTCGCCGACGCCGGGGGCTCGGCCCTGCGCCAGCGCTTCACCCACGCCCTGGTGCGGGCCACCCTGTACGACGACCTCTCCGCCGCCCGCCGGGCCCAGCTCCACCGCCGGGTGGGCGAGGCCCTGGAAGCGGTCTTCGCCACCCGCCTCGGGGAGCACCTGCCCGAGCTGGCCCACCACTTCTCGGCCGCGGCCGAGCTGGGCGGGGCGGCCAAGGCCGTGCACTACTCGCAGCTGGCCGGGGACCGGGCCCTCGGGCTGCTGGCCCACGACGAGGCCGCCGACCACTACCAGCGGGCCCTCGACCTGCTCGGAGAGGACGATCTCCGCCGGCGCTGCGACCTCCTGCTGGCCCTGGGCGAGGCCCAGAAGCGCTGCGGCGCGCCGGCCCACCGGGCCACCCTTCTCGAGGCCGCCCGCCTGGCCGACGGGCTCGGCGACGCCGAGCGCCTGGCCACGGCGGCGGTGGCCAACGGGCGGGGCTTCTGGAGCGCCACCTACAGCGTCGACAGCGAGCGGGTGTGGGCCCTTGAGGCCGCCCTGGCGGCGCTGCCGGCGGACGACGGCCCGCTCCGGGCCCGGGTGCTGGCCAACCTGGCCGTGGAGCTCGTCTACACCGGCGACACCGAGGGGGTCCGGCGGCGCAGCGACGAGGCCCTCACCATGGCCCGCCGCCTCGGCGACCTCCCCACCCTGGCCCGGGTCCTGATCCCCCGTTACAACACGCTCCGGGGCGACCCCGGCACTCTCCCCGAGCGGCTGGCCGACACTGCGGAGCTCCTGGCCGTGACCGAGCAGCTCCCCGACCCGTCGATGCGGTGCCAGGGGTGGGGGTGGCGGGCGATCGCGGCCATGGAGGCGGCCGACGCCGAGGAGGCCGAACGGTGCTTCGCCGCCTTCGACCGGCTGTCGGCCGAGCTGCGCCAGCCGACCACCGCCTGGTACTCCACCTACCTGCGAGCGGGGCGCATGCTGCTGGCCGGCCGCTTCGACGAGGCCGAGCGCCTGTCCGGGGAGGCGTTCCGCCTGGGGCGGGCCGCCGGCCACGCCGACGCCGAGATGTTCCTGTCCTGCCAGCGCATCCAGCTGGCCTTCGAGCGGGGCACCCTCGACCGCTGGGACCGGCCCCTGCGGGTGGCCCTCAACCGCCACCCGGAGTCCCGCTGGTTCCTGCGGGCCTGGCAGGCGCTGGCCTACTGCGAGACGGGTCGCGACGACGACGCCCGGGCCGTCTTCGAGGAGCTGGCGGCCAAGGACTTCGCCGACCTGGCCTTCGAGCCGACGTGGCTCTACGTCGTCTGCAACCTGGCTGGGGTGTGCGCCCACCTGGGCGACCGGGAGCACACGGCCGCGCTGCTGCGCCTGCTCGAGCCGTACGACGGCCAGTTCGTCACCATGTCGTCGCTGGCCTACTCGGGACCGGTGGCCTATTACCTGGGGATCCTCTCGGCCGCGCTGGGCGGTCACGACGAGGCGGTTCGGCACTTCGTGGCCGCGGCCGAGACGTGCGAGCGCATCGGCGCACCCACATGGCTGGCGAGGACCCGTGTGGAGTGGGCCCGGTCAGAGCCGGCGGCGGCCGGCCTGGCCGAGCAGGCGCTGGCCACCGCCCGCGAGCTCGGGTTGGCCACCGTCGAGCGGCGGGCGCGAGCGCTGCTGGGCTAGCGGACGGTCCGCCCGGCCCGCTCGGCCAGGCGGATGTGGACCTCGGAGCGCAGGTCCTGGAGCTCGAGGGCGGCGCGGAACCGCTCGAGGGCGTGCTCCTCGATCCGCGTGCGTACGTCGGGGATGTCGGCATCGTCGTGCACATCGACGGTGATCTCGACCTCGGGTGACGGGTACTCGCCCACGATCCGCGCCCGGGCCCCCCGCACGCCGGGGTAGTCCTCGATGTCACGGGCGAGGGCCGACGCCGCCCCCGTCGCCGCCAGCTCGGTGTGGCCGGGGCCGTCGGAGCGGACGGGGAGCTGGTGCACCCCCGGTGAAGAGATCTGGGCCAGGAGCCACCGCAGCCCGAGCCAGGCGACCAGCAGGGAGAGCACGGCGGCGAGTGGCCAGAACCAGTCGGAGTTCCGGGAGACGAAGTCGCGCACGTCGCTGGTGAGGATGGGGGCGTCGGCCCGGCCCTCGCCGAAGGCGCCGTAGCCCCGCGCCAGCCCGTACCCGCCGGCGCCGAGGAGCAGGAGGGCGAGCAGGGTGAGGACGGTGCGGTTGAGCCGGTCGGGGTTGCGCCTCACCGGTCGCCCCTCGCCTGCACCTTGACCCGCACGGCCGGGGGTCGGGCCAGCCCTAGGGCGGCCATACGCCGGTCGAGGGCCTGGGTGACCCGCGGCCCGAGGTCGCCGGCCTGCCGGCGGTTCGAGCTGGCGACGACGTCGACCCGGTCGGTGTCGACCTTGGCCCTGGCCGACGAGACCCCGTCGACGCGCGACGCCTCCCGGGCGAGGGACTTCTCCAGACTGCGCCGGGCCACGTCGGCGGGGACGGCGCCCGGCGCCATGGGAAGGGCGGTCGGCCGGCGGCGGGCGAACTGCAGGAGCAGCAGGAGCAGGCCGGCCACGACCAGGCCGATGAAGATCCAGCGGGGTGGGGCGTCCTCCCACAAGCGGGTGCGAGCGCTGTCGTACCAGTCGTCGTGGGGCAGGACCCAAGGCCGGCGGTCGAAGCCGGCGACCACGATCTCCACCGCGACCAGCAGCCCGCCGACCAGTAGGCCGAGGGCGAGGACGGCGGCGACCACGCGGTTGGCGATGCGCACGGCCGCTACTCCACCCGCCGGCGGGCGGCTCGGGGTGGCACGACGAGGGCGGGCACGGCGATGTTGACCTCGGTGGCACGGAGGCCGCACAGCTCGGCCAGCCGCTGGGCGACCTGGGCCCGCACCCGGTTGGTCACCGCGGCCACCGGCTGGGGGTAGAGGATGTTGACGGTCAGGTCCACGGTGACCGTCTCCGCCGCCACCTCGGCCGAGGCCCGGGCCGGGCCGGCGTCGCCGATCGACCACGGCAGCAGGCGGGACAGGCCCGTCTCCAGCACGCCACCCACGCCGTCGACCTCGGAGGCGGCCCGGGTGGCGATCTTCTCGACGACGGTGGGGGCGATGATCGTCTCGCCCCGGCTGGTGACCAGCCCGGCCTTGGGCAGGTCGGCCGTGGGTTGGAGCGGGGCGGTCACCTGCGGGTGCGGCCGGCGCCGCCTCCGAGGTACGGGGTGAGGTCGATCTCGCCCTGCACGACCTTCATGACGACGTAGCCCACCGCGCCGCAGAAGGCGACGATGAGCATGGAGCCGAAGCCGTCGAAGGCCAGGGCCAGGCCGAGCAGCAGGCCGACGAACAGTCCGACGATCGAGGGTTGCATGGGTCCTCCTTAGGGACGGGGGCGGAAGGCGGCCAGCCGACGGCGCGCCACCCGCAGCAGGGACGGGACGCCGGGGCCGGCCTTGCGGTGAAACACCACGTTCGCCGGGGCTGTGCCCTGCGCCGGCGGTCGGGAGCCGGTGAGGCGGCGGTAGGCGTCGACGCCCGCCTGGAACCGGCTGGGGTCGCCTCCCCGGTCCGGATGGTGGCTCAGCGCGTAGCGGCGGAAGGCCTCGGTCACCTCGGCGCGCGGCGCGCCCGGTCGGACGCCGAGCACCTCATGGGGCTGCCTCTCAGGTGGCCGCAATGCCCGCCTCCTGCTGGGGCACCTCGATGTCGTCCACGAAGATGGCGACCGGGACCCCGGCCGCGTGGGGGGCGACGGCCGCACGGAGGACGTCGGCCACCTCGGGCAGCGGGGTCCCCCACTTGGCCACCACGTGGACCTCGATGGTCCCGTCGACCTCGCGGACCCCGAGCAGCCGGCGACCGGGAAGGTAGGTGGCGACCTCACCGAAGCGCCCTCCGGTGAGGCCGGCGATGAGCGGCGAGCCCAAGGCGGCCGCGGCGACCGCCTCGAGGTCGGCCATCACTGCACCCGCGGCGGCTCTGGCTCGCTGTCGTCGCCGAGGTAGACGTCGTCGACGGAGATGTTGACCTCGGTGACCTGGAGGCCGGTCATGCGCTCGACTCGCTGGATGACGTTGTCGCGCACGGCCTGGGACACGTCGGGGATGGAGACGCCGTACTCGACGACGAGGTCGATGTCGATGGCGGCCTGCCGCTCGCCGACCTCCACGCTCACGCCCTGGGTGACGTTGGGACCGCTGCCGCCACCCGGCAGCTTCTCCTTTATGGTCCCGAAGGCCCGAGCTGCTCCCCGGCCCATCTCGTGGACCCCCGAGACCTCGCGGGCGGCCACCCCCGCGACCTTCGCCACTACGGAGTCGGCGATCGACGTCTTTCCCTGACCGGTGACCAGCGCGTGACCGCCGGCCGGCCGGATGTCAGTGGTCGTCTGCTGAGCCATGGAACGCTCACCCCTGTTCCTACTGTCGCGACACCGCGCCGCGCCCGCGTCCTACCGCCAGTCCGGGCCGCGGAAACATCGCCCGTTTGAGCGACCCTTCCGGGCATTTGGCTAGGTTGGCCCCGTATGCCCCGCATCGACATCGAGCTCACCAGCGCCCGCCCGGACGGTACGTGGACGTGGCGGGCGGCGGGGGCACGCCAGCCCAAGGGCGTGCTCGACGCGTCGGTGCTCCACGCCGGGGCCAAGGTCGGCGACGTGGTCAGGGCCGAGGCCGACTTCGACATCGACGGTATCAACGTGACCTCGGTGCTGGCGCCCAAGGCCAAGAAGCAGAGCGGGCCCGAGCTGCTGCCCCTCATCGGGTCGGGCAAGGAGGAGGCGCTCGTCACCCACAGCCCGCTGAAGCCCGAGCGGGAGGACCGGGGCCGCCGAGGCGACCGCGGTGACCGCGGCGACCGGGGTGACCGCGGCGAGCGCAGAGACCGGGGTGACCGCTTCGGCGGGCCGGGTGGGCGGCCGGGCGGGCCGGGCTCGACCCGGCCGCGGGCCACGCCCGCACCGGGGTCCGGTCCCCGGGACGGTGCCCGCCGCGAGGGCGAACGGGCCCGGCCCGACCGACCGGAGCGCCCTCGTGGCGACCGTCCGGCGGGCGACCGGCCGGCCCGGCGGGAGCGTTCCCCCCGGCCGCAGTCGGCGCCGCCGCCGTCGCGCCCCCGTCCGCAGGCCAAGCGACTGCAGCCGGGCCGGGCTCACCGGGAGGCGGCGCTGTCAACCCTGCCGCCGGAGCAGCGGGCCATCGCCGAGCAGGTGCTGCGAGGCGGGCTGAACGGCGTTCGCCAGGCGATCGACGAGCAGAACGCCAAGGCCCGGGCCGCGGGCGGGCCCGAGATCCGCGCCGAGGCCATCCTGAGCCTGGCCGAGGAGCTGCTGCCCGGGCTGCGGGCCGCCGAGTGGCGGGACCGGGCGGAGGCCGCCGTGGCGTCCGTCGACGAGATCAGCCTCCGCGACCTGCGCGCCGTGGTGGCCGGAGCCGACGCCGCCGGCCGCGACGAGGAGAGCCGGGCGCTGGCCGCCCGACTGCGCGAGGGCCTCGAGCGCCGGAGCGCGGCGGAGAAGCAGGCCTGGATCGACGAGATCACCACGTGCCTGGACGAGGGGCGGGTGGTGCGGGCCCTCCGGGTCAGCAGCCGGGCGCCGGAGCAGGGCCTGCGCCTGCCACCGGAGCTGAACGCCCGCCTCACCCAGGCGGTGAACGACGCCATGGCCCCCGAGACGGCCGCCGACCGCTGGCTGGCCCTGCTCGAAGCGGTGCTGACCTCCCCGGTGCGCCGCAGCATCACCCCCAAGGGCCTGCCCACCGGCGCCGACGACGCGACCCTTGGCCCGGTTCGCCAGGCCATCGCCAAGGTCCCGGCCCTGGGGCCGCTCCTGGGCGAGTCGCCGTCGACCCGCCCCGTCCCACCACCCCCGCCCCGCCGCCCGGCCGCCCGGCCGGCCCCGCCACCGGCTGGGCCGGTTCCGTCCACGGTCGAGGAGGCGGCGAACGGCGAGGCCGAGCCCGCCGCGGAGGCGGCGCCGGCTGCTGCATCGGAGACGCCGGCGCCGGCCGCCCTCGACGAGCCGGTGGTCGCCGAGGCGGAGGCACCGGCGATGCCCGTCGACTCGCCGCCCGCCGACGGGACGACGCCCGCGCCGGCCCCCGAGGAACGCTCCCCCGCCCCGCCCGGTTCCGGGGGCCCGCCGGCCTAGCTCCCCCCCGAGCTGGTGGCGGAACCGGCCGCCCCAGTCGCCGGAATCCGTCACCGGTTCGCTAGGCGATGACCGGCACGATGTCGTGCTCGTGTAGGAACTCGGCCAGGCCCTCGGCCAGGCGCAGGTGGGAGACCTCGTCGAGTGGCACCCAGGCGGCCTCGGCCGCGTCGCCACCGGGCACCGGGGCCTTCTCCGGCCCGTCCAGCACGGTGACGAGGAAGTCGAGGATCACGAAGTGGTGGTCCTCCCCGATGCGCTCGACCCAGCCGACCAGGTCGTCGCACACGGCCTCGAGGCCGGTCTCCTCGGCCAGCTCCCGCACCACGGCCTCGGCCAAGGTCTCGCCCGGCTCCACCCGACCCCCGGGGATGCTCCACTCACCGGCGGCCGGCCCGTGGCCGCGACGGATCAACAGCAGTCGGCCGTCGACGACGGCCACGGCCCCGACACAGATCTCCGGCCTCATCGCTCGAAGGACTTGTGCATCACCAGCATCCGGGCGGTGAACCCCGACTCCTCGAAGAAGTTCTTGGTGGCCCGGTGCCCGGGCAGGGCGATGGCGTCCATGCCGATGCACTTGCGCTCCTCGCACCAGGCGATGAGGTCGTCGATCATCAACTCGCCCAGCCCCACCTGGCGGGCCCCCTCCTCGACGAAGATCTCGGTGACGACCCCTAGGACCGACCCGTTGCCGAGGTACTCCAGCCGGACGACGGCGTACCCCACGACGGCCCCGTCGATGGTGGCGACGACCATGCGAGCGTCGGCGTCGTCGAGCAGCAGCTCCAGCCCCTCCTCGAGAGGCTCGGCCCGCGCCTCCCGCGCCTTCCAGACCGCCCCGCCCCGCATGGGGGCGAGCTCCTCGATGGCCAACCGGGCCAGCTCGGCGATGCGGGGGACGTCGACGGCCTCGGCCGTCCTGCAGGCCTCCTCCACCTAGTCCCCCATCCGGCAACGTCTGCCGCGCTCAGGCCGGCCAGGACCACCGCCGGCTGTGCTCTCGTCCTCGACGCGCGCCGGTGGGTGCGCCATCGTCCTCCGGCCTTGCCAGCGGCGCCCCTGCCTCGCCCTGCGCATCGCCAACGTCGCCTGATGGAGCACTAGTTGCCGAGCAGCTGGTCGATGCGGGTCAGCACCGTCTTGCGGGCCCGGGTGGCCTCCTCGTAGCCGCGGATGGCCTCCAGCTCGGCGGCCGACAGCCCCTCGAGGCGGGGCACGACCTGGGAGGCGGACAGGGTGTCGTAGCCCGGGATGGCGAGCGACGAGGCGTCGGCCGCCGGAGGGGAGGCGGCCGAGGACGGGGTGGTCGCCGCGGAGGGCGCCGGGCGGTGGCCGTTGGCCGGCTCCTCGCCGCTCGGGCTCGACGACGGCGGGCGGGCGGGCTGCTCGCGCAGGCGCTGGACGAACCGCTCGGCCCGGCGCTGGCCCTGGCGCACGGCCAGCTCCCCGATCATGCGGGCCACGGTGACCTGGCCCCCCATGCGCTGCCGGCCCTTGTCGGCCAGCTTGGGCACCAGGTCGCGAGCCTCCAACAGCAGGCCGAGCGGCGCGTACACCAGCAGGTCGAGGAGCTGCTCGGCGGGATCCTGCCGGTTGGTCATGGCGACCAGCCTACGACCCCGGGCGAGCGCGCTAGACGCAGTCCCGGCAGTACATGCGGTCGGCGTCGGCGAGCTGGCTGGGGTGCTTCACCAGGAAGCACGACTGGCAGACGAACTCCCCGGGCCGCTTGGGCAGGACCTTGGTCGAGCCCTCGGTCCGGTCCTCCGGATCGGGGACCTCGTCCTCCTCGTCCTCCTCCTCGTCGACGACGACCAGCCGGTCCTTCAGGATGACGTCGAGCCCCGCCTCCACGTCGTCGGGGTCGATCTCGTCGTCCTCCTCGTCCTCCTCGTCGTCGTCGGTGACCACCCCGACGGGGACGGCCTCCTCCTCGTCGTCGATGACCTCGTCGACCTCGTCCACCTCGTCGAGCACGTCGACGTCGTCCTCGATGAGGTCCTCCTCGTCCTCGTCGAGGGACTCGAGGTCGACGATGTCGGGATCGTCCGGCTCGTCGACGTCCTCGAGGGCGTCGTCCTGCTCGTCTGCCATTGCTCGTTCCGTTCCGAGGGGGGGGTTCGGGGGCGGCAGCATAGACGACCGCACCTCCCTAGTTCGGCGGCCCGTCGGGGTGGCGGGAGGGACTCGAGAGGCCGTTGGTACCGCTCCGTAGCCCTACCCCGGGGCGGTGGCCGGCCCGCCCCGCTCGGTGGGTTATCAGAACGTTCTCTACTTGGCCCCTCGAGTCCCGCCCGTGCCCGCAAAGCGCCCCCACCGCGGCGCCGCTTGCTGCAGCGCCGAGGCCCACGACCCGGGGGTGTGGGGCGTCAGGGACGAAGAGGAGCATGGCGCGGCAGAGCCGGACGCGCAAGCGGCTCGGCAATACCTCTGAGCAGCCACTTCGCGCGTCGGCCCAGGTCAGAGGCAGTGGGATTTTCTGCCTCTAGTTCAAGTTGAGGCTTGGCCGGGCCACGACGAACGCCGGGCCTCGGCCCGGCGCTCGCCGGGCAG
>DATAAD010000140.1:0-14272 GCA_036260295.1 Acidimicrobiales bacterium
CGTCCGGGGGCTCCAGCCCCCGGACGTCGGCGAAGCGCCACCCGCGTCGGCGTAGCGGTGGTGTGTGTCTCGCGGATCACTCTTCGAGTCGTGGTCTCGAAGACTGCGCCGAGAACCTGGGCCTAGGGTTCGGGTATGGACGGGTTCGAGCCGCCGGCACCTCGTGTCGAGCCGACCCCCCGATGGATCCGGGTCAAGGCCGGCGAGACCTGGATCGCCGACAGCCGCCGGGCCCTGCTCCTCACCTGGTACGGGCCCGGCATGCTGCCCACGTACTGCCTCCCCTCCGACGACGTGCGCACCGATCTGCTGTCGCCGTCGCCGATCGGGTCCGGCGGGTTCCTCGTCGACCACGACGTGCGGGTGGGCGACCGGGTCATCGAGCGGGGGGCCCAGCTGTTCCGGGCGCCTCCGGCCCGCCTGGCCGCCCTCGACGGCCACTGGACCTTCCCATGGGACGGCCGGATGCGGTGGTTCGAGGAGGCCCAGGAGGTCGAGGTCCACGCCCGGACCCCGAACCACAGGGTCGATGCCGTGCCCAGCGAGCGGCACGTGCGGGTGGAGGTCGCCGGCGAGCTGGTGGCCGAGTCGCACCGGCCCCACGCCCTGTTCGAGACGTCGCTGCCCACCCGTTGGTACCTGCCGGTGCACGACGTGCTCTGGGACAAGCTGGAACCGTCGGCCACGGTGAGCCGGTGCCCGTACAAGGGCACGGCCCGGTACTGGTCGGTGTGGGCGGGCGGGGAGCTGCACCCCGACCTGGCCTGGTCCTACCCCGAGCCCATCCCCGAGTGCCCCCGCATCGCCAACCTGGTCGCCTTCTTCAACGAGAAGGTGGACCTGACGATCGACGGCGAGCTCCAGGCCCGTCCCCGGACGCCCTGGTCCTGAGGCGTGGCGGACATGGCTGGGGGAGGCAGCGGGACGACAAACATGGAGCGCCTCGAGGGGATCGTCGCCCGGCTGCCGGAAGCCGAGCGTGTCGACATCGAGGAGTGGGGCGACCACCCAACGTTCCGCGTCAGGGGCAAGAACTTCGTGTTCAGCGACCAGGCCGCCCGCCAGCTGTCCGTGAAGCTGCCGAAGGAGGAGGCCGCCGCGGTCGTGGCCACCGACGCGGCCGTGGACCCGGCCGGCTACGGGCTCGGCCGCCACGGGTGGATCGCCCTGACCGTCGAGGACGGCGCCGGCGACGAGCGTTGGCAGCAGATCGAGGAGTGGGTCCGCACCTCCTACTCGCTCGTGGCCCCCAGGCGCCTGGCCCGCCTGGTCATCGAGGAGGACGGGTGATCGCTGCGAGAGGGCCATTCGCGGTGACATACCGCACCGGATCGCCCACACCGAGGGGCCTGCGCCTCGGCGTCCCACGTGCTCACTCCAGGTCGACGAGCACGAGGCGGCCGTTGCCGTCGTAGGCCACCGCGGCCTTGCCGGCCACGATCCGCGCCGCGCTCGCCCCCACCAGCTCGGCCCGCCACCCTTCCTCGAGGGGGTTGCCCGGCACCCGGCGGAGGAAGGCCTCGACGTCGGCCCGGGTGGCGATCAGGGTGGCGTCGATCGACAGCTCCCTCGACTGCTGCGCCACCCACGCGGCCAGCAGGGTGGCGAGGGGCTGGAGGTGGCTGGGAAGGTCGACGTCGGGCGGGAGCCGGACCTCGCCGCGGGTCAGGGCCAGCCCGCGGGCGACGGCAGCGAGCAGCTCGTCGACCGTCGCCGCCGGGAGCCGCCGGCCGTCGAACAGCCGCGACCTCGGCATGTCCCCGACCGTGGCCGGCGGCCGCTCGGCCAGGAGGAGGATGGCCTCGTCACTGAGCACGCGGCGCGGCGGCTTGTCCTCGACCATGGCCCTGCGCTCCCGCCAGGCAGCCACCTCCTGAGCCACCCCGCGCGACCGGCCGCGGAGCTGGCGCGACCCCTTCACCCGCCACCAGACGGTCGACACGTCGGGCTCCTTCACCCGGCGCCGGCGCTCGCACTCCTCGTAGGCCCAGGCCAGGCGCCCTCCCGCGGCCAGGCGCTCCTCGATCACCGCCCGGAGGTCGTGGAGGTGGACGACGTCGGCCGCCGCGTAGTCGATCTGCTCCGAGGTCAGCGGGCGCTTGAACCAGTCGGTCATGCGGGCGCCCTTGGCCAGCCGCACGCCCAGGAGCTCGTGCACGAGCTTGGCCAGCGACGCCGAGCCGTACCCGAGGAAGCCGGCGGCGACCTGGGTGTCGACCATCCGCGTGGGAATGGCCCCTGCCGAGCGGTGCAGCACCTGGAGATCCTGGTCACCGGCGTGGGCGACCATCAGCCCCGGCCCTTCGAGCACGGCTCGGAAGGGGCGGACGTCGACCACGGTGGCGTCGACCACGGCGACCGTCGCCGGGGTGGCCAGCTGCAGCACGGCGAGGCGCGGGTAGTACGAGCTCTCGCCGTGGAACTCGGCGTCGACCGCGTAGGCGTCGGCCGCGGCCAACTCGCCGACCAACGCCGCGAAGCGGTCGTTGTCGGCGACGAGCACGTCAACTGTCTACTCGGGGCGCAGCCTTCGGACGTCGGCCAGCTGCTCGGACAGCCACTTGTCGATGTCGTTGCCCCGCACCGTCGCCTCGCAGGCCGCGTGGCGCTCGCGCCGCTCCTCGGGGTCCATGACCAGCCCGGCGTAGAAGGCGTCGGCCTGCTGCTGGATGTCGAAGGGGTTGACGGTGAGGGCGAAGGCACCCATCTCCTCGTGGGCCCCGGTGTTCTCCGACAGGGCCAGCACGCCGTCGCGCTGGTTCACGATCACCGCCTCCTTGGCCACCAGGTTCATCCCGTCGAAGATGGCGTTGACGACGAGGACGTCGAAGAGCTTGTAGGCGGCCAGGGCCAGGTCCATGTTCTCCTCGAGCCGGAGGTCGATCGGCTGCCAGTCGGCCGTCCCGTGCTTGAGGTTGACGTCGGCCACCACCCGGCGGATCTTCTCCACGTAGGCCGCGTACTCCTCGACGTCCTGGCGGCTGGGCTGGAGGAGGGCGAGGAACGTCACCCGCTCGGCCAGCTCGGGGTGGTCGTCGAGCATCACGTCGTAGGCCTTGAACCCCCGCACCACGTTCTTGCTGAGGTCGGCCCGGTCCACCCGCAGGATCAGGTGGTCGCGTCGGCGGGCGTCCAGCTCGCCCTCGCGCTCGCCCACCTCGGGTGACGCCGCCTTCTCCTCGAACTGGGCGGGGTCGATGGAGATCGGGTACCAGCGGGCCCGCACCGTCCGGCCGGCGACGTCCACCTCGAGGTCCTCGAGGTCGACGGGCAGGTTCAGCAGCTCCTGGCAGCCGAGCAGGAAGTTCCGGGCGTAGTGCTCGGTGTGGAAGGCGACGATGTCGTTGCCCAGGATCCCCCGGTAGAGGGCCTCGCGCATCGACCCGGGGAGGACCCTCCACGCGTCGGGCTGGGGCCAGGGGATGTGGACGAAGTGGTGGAGGAAGACGTCCGGGCAGCGCTCGCGCAGCAGCTCGGGGACCAGGTAGAAGTGGTAGTCCTGCACCATCACCGTGACCTGGCCCCCACGGGCCTCCACCTCCTCGGCCACCACTTCGGCGAAGCGGGTGTTGATCGGGACGTAGCCGTTGTCGAAGGCGTCGGTCTCCCGCTTGGTGATGTCGGGGGCGTCGACCAGCGGCCAGAGGTAGTGCTGGACGAACCACAGGAGCGGGTTGGCGATCACGGTGTAGAACTTCTGCCGCTGCTCGGGGTCGGTCTCGACCATGCGGACGAGCAGGCCGTCGTCCCCGTCGCCCGCCTCGAACGCCTTGCCCTCGTGCTCCCGGGCGACCGCCGCGTCCTCCTCGGTCGCCGTGCCGCAGACCCACACGGCGTCGTCCAGGCGCCCGGCCAGGCCGGACAGGGCGGTGACCAGCCCGCCGCCCCCCCGCCCCGTCGTGCGCTCCCCTGCTTCCCGGTCGTACTGCACGGGGCCGCGGTTGGACAGGAAGACGACCGGCCCCGTCGTTCCGTCGGTCACGACCAGAGCGGAGACGGGTACCGGCCGCCGTCGACCAGGGCGGCGATCTGATCCCGGACACCGGCCACGTCCTCGGCATAGGTGATGCCGAGGAAGCGCTCGGGGGTGGGGACGACGCGCACCCGCTCGTCGCCGTACCTGCCCAGGGCGCCGATGCCGTCGCCGATGAGGAACTCGGCGTCCTGGTCGTCCTCGTGCTCGGCCCGGAAGGCCTCGAACTCCTGGGCCAGGACCCGGGCGAACGACGGCTGGAAGCCCCACAGGTTGGCCGAGAACAGCTCGTCGCCGGTGAGGTCGACGCCCTCCCGGCACCGCACGTCTCCGTCGACCTCCTGGACGTCGTGCAGCTCGGTGATGGTGGTGAGGAAGCCCTCGTCGACCTGACAGACGCCTCGCGACACGCCGCCGTTCGGCGAGAGGGAGTCGCGCAGCCGGAACCCGATCAGGAGGTCGTCCCTCTCTTCGGCCGCCAGCTCCTGGCCGAGGACCTCGAACGACCGCGGGCCGTAGAAGTCGTCGGCGTTGATCACCGCGAACCGGCCGTCGACCTCCGCGCTGGCAGTCAGCACCGCGTGGCCCGTCCCCCACGGCTTCTTCCGCCCGTCGGTCTTCTGCAGGGCGTAGCGCACGTCGACGTGCCGCCCGGCCCCGTTCGTCACGTGGTCTTCGACCGGTCCCGCGCTCTCCTCGGAGACGACGAACACCACCCGCTCGAACCCCGATCGCAGGGCGTCGTACACGGCGTAGTCGAGGAGTGCCTCGCCCGACGGCCCGATCTCGGCCACCTGCTTCAGCCCGCCGAACCGCGATCCCCGGCCCGCGGCCATCACCACCAGTGCCATCGCCATGGTCCCGCTCCTACCCAAGGCGGCGTCCTACGATCCGGGCGGCGTGGCCGACCGGTTCGACTGGCACCTGGGTCACGGCGACCCGACCTCCCACCTGTCCGGGCGCCTACCCACCGGGATGGATCATGTCGATCCTCGGGGCGGTGGCGATCGTCGCCCTCGTCAGCCGCCGCGGGCGGTTGTACGAGCGCCACTAGATCGCCTGCCGTCCTGCCGCTAGCGTTCGCCACCGGCAGGAAGGAGAGCCGGTGGCCGGCGAGTGGACCAGGGCGCTGCTCGGCACCCGGGGACGGCTGTTCGGCGTGGTCGGCACGCTGCTGTTGCTGGTGCTGGTCGTCCCCGTCGTGCTCGTCGTGTTCGACCTCGTGGTGCCCGCCGCCGTCTCGGTGCTGGTCGGTCTGATCGGCCTGGCCGTCGTCGTGCTCGCCCTGCTGCCCGGCCGGCGCCGCTGGCGCTGACCGCGGCACGGACGCGGTCCACGAGAGGGGACGTGGAGGCGAGGGGCGAGCGGTTCCAGCGCGGCGACGTCCCACCGGCGGTCACCGAGGAGCACCGCCCCCCGCCCCCGCCTCCGCCGCCCCCGCCCTACGGCGGGGCGCCCGACGCCGCCCCGGGGTGAGCCCGGGCTAGCCCCCCGCCGACGCGCCCGGCCGGCGCCGGCTACGGATCAGCTCGAGGACCTGGGGCGGCGCCTTCTCCGGCGAGCCGGCGTCGAACGGGGGCTGGGGGTCGTACTCGAGGATGAGCTGGATGGCCATGGCCACGTCGTCGCCCGCCTCGAGCTGGGCCAACCGCAGGGCCATGTCGATGCCGGCCGACACGCCGGCTGCGGTCACGACCTTGCCTCGCACCACCACCCGCTCGTGCACGGGCTTGGCCCCGAGGGCGGCCAGCTCGTCCATGGACGACCAGTGAGTGGTGGCCTCCACCCCGTCGAGGATGCCGGCCGCGGCCAGGGTCAGGGCGCCCGTGCAGACCGAGGTGGTCCATCGCGACGTCTCGTGAGCGGAGCGCAGCCAGGCCAGCACCTGCTCGTCGGTGCGGACCGCGGCCTCGCCCGGGCCGCCGGGCACCAGGACCACGTCGGGCCGGGGCACCTCGGCCAGGGTGTGGTCGGCGACCAGGGCCAGCGAACCGCTGCGGGCCGCCCGCTTCGCCCCCCGCTCGGGGGCCACGAAGCGCATGCGGGCCTCGGGCAGCATGGCCAGCGCCTCGTAGGGCCCCACGGCGTCGAGGGCGGTGATGCCGTCGAACAGGAGGATGGCGACCTCGATGAACCCACACTATCGACAGGCCCGCGACAGGTGCCCGCACGTCGCCGCTAGAGTCGGAACCTGTGCGACGAACCGTCCTCGCCGCCGTGGCCGTGGTCGTCGGCCTCGTCGCCGTCGTCGGCGCCACCCTCAGCCTGACGGGCGGAGGCGGGAGCACCGAGGTGGTGGCCAGCGGCTTCGTCAACCGCGAGGGGCCGATCGACGTGGCCAACTCGCCCACCGTGGCCCACAACCCGGCCCGCGAGGGGAACGTGGTCGTCACCTACCGGCTGGACCGGCCCGGGTACTCGGCCTTCCTGTCGTACAGCTACGACGGGGGCGAGAGCTGGGAGCAGACGATCCTGCCCCTGCCCCGCGACGCCGCGGTGTGCGCCGCGTCCCCCCAGGGCACCCCCTGCCCGTTCGCCCCCGACGCGGCCTTCGCTCCCGACGGCACCCTCTACGTGACCTACGTCAACCTGCAGGGCAACGGGAACCGCCCCGACAACCTCTGGATCTCGACCTCCACCGACGGGGGGCGCACCCTGGCGCCGCCGACGCGGATCGCCGGCTCCCTCACCTTCCAGCCCCGTGTCACCGTCGACCCCGACGGTCCGGTCTACGTCACCTGGCTCCAGGCCGAGGAGGTCGGCCTCCTGCGCTTCGCCGGCCCGCCCCCGCGGGTCGTCACCGCCCGCAGCGACGACGGCGGCAAGACGTTCGCCCCTCCCGTGCCGGTCAGCGACGCGGGGCGGGAGCGGGTGGTGGCCCCCAGCCCGGTCATTGACGACGGGGACCTGGTGGTCATGTACCAGGACCTGAAGGCCAACCGGCGCGACTTCGAGAACCAGCCCGGTCCTCCGGCCGAGCTGCCCTTCGCCCTGGTGCTCACCCGTTCCACCGACCAGGGCCGCACGTTCTCCCAGGGCGTGGAGTTCGAGTCCGACATCCTCGCCACCCGGCGCTTCCTGCCCTTCCTGCCCGAGATGCCCCAGCTGGCCGCGGCCGACGACGGGAAGCTGTACGCCACCTGGGCCGACGGCCGCAACGGCGACGACGACGTCTTCCTGCGCAGCTCGTCCGACGGCGGCCGGACCTGGACCGACGCGGTCAAGGTCAACGACAACGGGGCCGACGGCACGGCCCAGTTCCTCCCCAACGTCGAAGTCGGCCCGGGCGACAGGGTCAGCGTCCTGTTCCTGGACGGACGCCACGACCCCGGGGCCAAGGAGAAGCTCGACGCCTACCTGGCCACCTCCACCGACGGCGGGAAGACGTTCGACAACATGCGGCTGACGACCAGGTCCTTCGACGAGGCGATCGGCCCCACGTTCGGCCCCGACTACGGCACCGACCTCGGCACCAAGCTGGGCCTGGCCGCCGGCGACGGCAGGCTCTTCGCCGCGTGGGTCGACACCAGCGCCGGCAGCCTGGCCACCGGCCGCCAGGACGTGAACTTCGCCGCCGTCGACGTGCCCAGCGGCAGCTCCCGGGCCGTCGTCCTGACCGTGGTGATCGTGGCCCTGCTGCTGGGCGCCGCCCTCGCCATGGCCCTGTCCCGGCGGAACCGCAACGGCGCTTCTACCCCGACCGACGCCGAGAACAGGCAGGTAGTGACCTCATGAGACTGGCTTTCGTGGGCAAGGGGGGCGCGGGCAAGTCGGCCATCGCCGGCACCTTCGCCCGCACGCTCGCCCGCCAGGGCGACAACGTCCTGGCCATCGACTCCGACCCGCTGCCGGGGCTGGCCTTCTCGCTCGGGCTGCCGATCGACGACAGCCCGCCCATCCCCGACGAGGCCGTGGTCGAGCGCAAGGAGGGCGAGCAGGGACCGCGCTGGCGGCTCAACCCCGACGTCGACCCTCTCGAGGCGGTCGAGAAGTGGTCGGTCGAGGCGCCCGACGGCGTGCGGTTCTTCCAGTTCGGCAAGGTCAAGGGCGACGCGCGGGAGATCTGGAAGTCCCAGATCGCCTTTCGCTTCATCGTCAACAAGCTGCCGGCCGGCCACTGGAACGTGGTCGGCGACCTGCCCGGCGGCACCCGCCAGGCGTTCACCGGCTGGGGCAACTGGGCCACCACCGTGCTCGTCGTGGTGGAGCCCACGGCCAAGTCGCTGCTGTCGGGCCGGCGCCTGGCCCGGATGGCCGACCTCGACCCCGAGGTGCCCAAGCGGGTGATGGCGGTGGCCAGCAAGGTCACCGACCCGGATGACGTGGACATGATCGCCAAGGGCACCGGCCTGGAGGTGGTGGCCGCCGTCCCCTACGACGAGGCCCTGGCCGAGGCCGAGCGCCGGCAGCTGGCCCCGATCGACTTCGCCCCGGATAGTCCGGCGGTCCGGGCAGTAGAATCCCTGGTTGAACGCATGAGCGAGGAGAAGGTCTCATGAAGCTGGCAGTGGTAGGCAAGGGCGGGTCCGGGAAGACGACCACGTCGTCGGTCATCGCCCGCACCCTGGCCAAGGCCGGCAGCGCGGTCGTGGCCCTCGACTGCGACTCCAACCCCAACCTGGGCATCTCCCTGGGGGTGGGCGACGAGGAGACCGAGCGGCTCGTCTCCATGCGCCAGGCCCTCGACGAGGGCGAGGAGGCCCACGCCCCCACCTGGGACACGCTGATCGGGCGCTACGGGTCCGACGGGCCCGACGGGGTGCGGCTGGCGGTGGTGAGCCGGATCGACAACCCCGAACCCGGCTGACTCTGATGTGGTCTTTCTCCCGAGCAGTTGCTCGGGTCCGTTGATTTCGATGAGCAGGACGTGGTGGTCGCCGACTTCGAGGCCGGCGTCGGCACCCTGACCCGCCTGGGCGAGCAGAACGTCGACACCGTCGTGATCGTGGTCGAGGCCACCCCCAAGTCGCTCGAGGTCGGCGCCCGGGCCGCGGCCCTGGCCCAGGAGAAGACCGTCGGGCGCATCGTCGTCGTGGCGAACCGCATCCGCGGCCCCGAGGACCTCGAGACGGTCAAGGCCGCCTTCCCCGGCCTCGAGGTGGTCGGCGTTCCCCACGACCCCAAGATCGTGGAGGCCGACCGCAAGGGGGTTGCGCCCATCGACCTCGACCCCGAGGCACCGGCGGTCAAGGCCCTGGTCGGGCTGGCGTCCACCCTGCTGCCTCACTCCAACTAGATGGCCCAAGTCTAGATGGCAAAGCAGCGCAAGGCGGCGCCGCCGCCGCCCCCTGCGCCGCCCGCGCCCGACCTGGCCCGCATCCTGCCCCTGGTGGGGCTGGGCATCGCCTTCTGGGCGTCACTGCCCCAGTGGAGCGGGCCCAAGCTCAACGTGGAGGCCTCCAAGGAGGTGGCCGACCACATCGTCCCCGCCATCGCCGTCCTCCTGGCCTCGCTGGTGGGGATCTGGGCCAGCCGCCGCCCCGAGGGCCCGGGTGCGTCCCGGTTCATGGGCGGGCTGGCCGTGCTCCTGGCCGGGCTGTGGATGATGGCCACCCACATCCCCCTGATCTTCCAGGCCATGCGCGACGAGGCCCCGTGGCCGGCGACGATCTACCACAACGCCCCGGCCTTCGCCGTCTTCGGCCTAGGCCTGCTGTGGGCGACGGTGACCTGGTCGGAGGCGGGCGACGAGAGCGAGCCCGCCAAGGCCAAGGCCAAGGCCAAGAAGTAACGCCCCGCCCAGGATGAGGACGGGCCGGCGGCGGCCGGCCTCCTCCACGTCGACCGCGGCCACGGCCAGATCCTGGACGTTGTCGTCGATCGTCCCCCGGCTGGTGTCGGACCAGAAGGCCAGGGCCCGGTCGACCTCGGACAGCACCGCCAGCCGGCTGCCGAGGACGGGGATGCCCTGGAGGCTGCCGAAGCCGATGCGGGTGTCGAAGGGGACGTCGGAGACGGTGGCGGTGCGGAACGTGCGCCCGTCGTCGTCCGAGGAGGCGAGGGTGACGTGGGCCCGGACGTCCTCGGGATCGGTGCTGCGGTCGTAGAAAGCCACGTCGACCCGGCCGGTGGGGGACACGCCCACGGCGGGGAGGAACTGCCCGCCGGGACGGCGGACGACCGCCACCGGCGCCGACCAGGTCTCCCCCGCGTCGACCGAGCGGGCCAGGAACACGTCGCGCCCGTGGCCCCGACCGCCGTCCCAGGTGGCGTAGACGGTCCCGTTGCCCCGGGGGTCGGCGGTGAAGCTCGGGGCCGGAGCCAGGTTGACGATGATGCGCTGGGGCACGACCAGGTCCTCCGACACGGTGACCGGCGGGCCGAAGCCGCCGGCCGTGGATCTCCAGGTGACGACCCGCCACCGCCCCTCGTGGGGGTCGCCCCCCTGGCCGCCGTGGCGGGCCTCGTAGTCGTCGAAGTCCTCGGCCAGGTCGAGGGCCCCCACCACCACGCGCCCGTCCCCGAGGGCGACCGGCGTGGGCTGGACCACGCGCCGGCCCTCGCTCACCGTCTCGGCGGCCGAGAAGGATGCCCCCCCGTCGGTCGATCGGGCCACGCGCAGCGGGGCCGGCGTGGTGCCGAAGCCGAGGGGCTTCTCGGCCGCCCCGTCGACCTGGACCCAGGTCACCCACACCTGGTCGCCGTCGACGGCCATGCGGGCGTGGAAGGCCTCGGCCGGGGCCACCCGGACAGGCGGACCGCCCGGCGTCTCCCCCTCGAACCGCTGCACCCAGGCCCCCACCGGCTGGTTGAAGCGCCCGCCGGTGGCCGTGTACAAGACGAGGAACCGGCCGGGACCGGTGTAGGCCACGTCGGGCTGGTGGCAGTTGGGGGCGTCGGGCGGGAGGGGCAGGGAGAGCGGCCTCCACGTGGCCGCGGCCGTCGTCGACAGCGACACCGAGCAGGAGAAACGGGGGGTGTCGATGCGGTCGGCCACGACCATGGTCCCCGGCCGGCCCGGGTCGACGGCCACCGACGGCGAGTTGTGAGCGTTGATGCCCGGGCGGTCGGCGTTGACGAAGGTGACCTCGCCGGGGCGGAGCCGGGCCGGCCCCGAGCGCACCCCGAGGGCGCACAGCACCAGGCCGGCGAGGGCCAGGGCCGCGGCGACCGCCCACCTCACACGGTGAGGAACACCGTCTCCCAGCGCTGGGCCCCGCTGAGCACGGCGGGGTCGAAGCCCCGCACCCGGGGCGAGATCAGCCACTGCGTGCGCAGCGACGACAGGGAGATGGCCGTCACCCGCTCGGCCGTCACCACCTGGATGATGTCGGCCGCCGTCCGGCGGGCGGTGTCGATGGACGGCGACGAGAAGAGGCGGTCGTAGGCCTCGTCGACCTTGGGGCCGCCGCCCACCGAGCCCGAGAAGCTCAACTGGCCGCCGGGGCGGATGGTGAAGAACCGGCACAGGGCGCAGGGGTTGGCGTCGTCCTGGGGGCGGACGTCGAGGAAGAGGTCGAACTGGGCGTTGTTGACCTTGGTGAAGGGCGTGTCCGGGCCGGGGTCCTGGACCTGGAGGCCGACGCCGACATCGGCCAGCTGGGTCTTGAGCGCCTCGGCCGCCCTGTCCTGGTCGCCCGCCCGGGACAGGAGCAGGTTGAGCACGAGGGGCGTGCCGTCCTTGGCCCGCATGCCGTTGGCCAGAGTCGGCGTCCACCCCGCGGTGTCGAGCAGCCTCCTGGCCTCGTTGCGGTTCAGGGGCAGGGGGCGGATGCGATCGGCGGCGTCGGTCCCGAGGACGATCTCGGGGATGAGGGTGTCGCTGTCCTCGCCGTGGTCGGCGAAGGCGGCCTTGGTGAACTCGTCGCGGTCGATGGTGTGGGCCAGGGCCCTGCGGACGTTCTCGTCCTTCAGCGTGGTCCACTCGTCGATGCCGCCGTTGTTGAGGAGCAGGTAGGCGGCCTGGCCGGGCCGGGACTGCACGTTGCGGTCGGTGCGGCCGGAGACCGAGGCCAGGTTGCGGTAGCCCACCATGCCGGCGATCTCGACCTGACGGGTGGCCAGCAGGCGGCTGGCGTCGCGCTCGGGGCCGAACCGGAAGGCGAGGGACCGCAGCTCGGGCGTCCCGCCCCAGTACTGCTCGTTGGCCTTCATCCGCAGCTCGGTGCCCTTGCTGTAGGAGAGGAAGCTGAACGGCCCGGTGCCGGTGGGCGTGGTCTCGGGCGTCTCCCCGCCGCCGGGTCGGGTGCCGGGAGCGACCACGGCCATGCTCGGGGCGGCCAGCTGCTCGGCCAGGCGGGCGTTCTCGGTGGTGAGGTTGACCTCGACCACGTCGGCGGCCGTGGCCCGGGCCGTGCCGGGGTCGAGCCCCCGGGGACGGTTCTGCCGTCGGGCGATGGTCTCGAAGCTGCCCACGACGGCCTCGGCGTTCATCGGCGTCCCGTTGTGGAAGGTCACGTTGGGGCGCAGGAAGAACCGCCACACCCGGGGGGACGGCGATTCCCAGCGCACGGCCAGGGCGGCCTCGACGCCGAAGGTGGGGCTCAGCCGGGTGAGGGTCTCGAAGATGCCCGGGTTCGGGCCGTTGGTGCGGATGCCGATGTCCAGGTTCGGGGGGTTGCCGGCGAGGAACGGGTCCTCCCCCACCGCCACCCGCAGGTCCTGCGCCGCGGCCCGGGGTTCGGCCGGCTCCTCGTCGGCCGCCTCCTCGCCCCCGCCCCCGCATCCGGCGGCGACCAGGGCGGTGAGCAGGACGACGGCCAGCCACCTGGGCGCGGCGGGGGAGAGCGAACTAGCGCGGAGACGGAACACCGCAGGGCACCCTAGCGGGTGCCCGTGATCGGCAGGGCGCGGACCGCTCAGGCGCCCAGACGGGCCTTCACCCAGGCGGACAGGGCGTCCCGGGCGTCGGCGTCGCGGTGGTCGACGGGGCCCACCGGGGCGTTCGAGTGCACGTGGCCGGCCGAACCCGCGGTCGACAGGTTGTGGTCCGACAGGGCGCTGCCCACCAACGTCTCGCTCCCCGACCGTAGGACGGCGGCCAGCCGGTCGGTATCGGCCGCGGTGACGCCCTTGTCGCCCCCGCCCCGGACCAGCAGGACGGGGACCGGCACCCGGGCCGCCTCGGCCACCGGGTCGAGGGTGAGGATGGCGCCGAGGTAGGCGTCCTGGCCGGGGGCGAAGATCGGCCGCAGCAGCTCGGGCAGGGTCTCGGGCGTCGGGGCCTTGCCCGTGGACGTGAGCGTGGCCACCGCGGCGCGGAACTGGTCGGCCGCGGGGGCGCCGCGCGACCGGGCCAGCTCGTCGGCCACCACCTCGCCCGGGGGCCGGCCGGGTGTGGAGACGGCGACGACGGCCCGGACGCGGGGATGGGCGGCGGCCAGCCGCATGGCGACCAGGCCGCCGGTGTCGTGGCCGATGACGGCAAGGGGCGCCTCGCCGACCTCCTGGCGCTCGCCCAGCAGGGCGAGGGCGGCGCGGGCGTCGCCCACCTCGTCCTCGAGGGTGAGCTGCCGGCCGGCGGGCAGGGGGCTGGCGTTCGTACCCCGTCGGTCGTACCGGAAGCTGGCGATGCCGGCCCGGGCCAGGCTCTCGCTCAGGTCGCGGTACAGGTCGTCGCCCTCGCCCAGGGCCTTGCCGCCGACGGTGACGACCAGGGCGTCGCGGGCGGTGTCGACGGTGGTGGCCGCGCTGACCGTGTTCCGGTCCATGGCGCCCAGCCCGGGGATGATGAGGACCGCCGGCACCCGGGCGCCGGCCGCCCCTGGGAGGGTCAGGGTGCCGCCCAGGTCGTGGCCGCCGGGGCCGGGGAACGTGGTGTGGCGCTCGACGAACTCGGCGGTGAGGGCGGCGTCGACGGTCTCCGTCGGGGCCGGCGACGTGTCGCGCGACATGAGGGCGAAGGCACTGGCGGCGACCACAGCCAGCCCGGCGACCACGAGGACGGTGGCCCATGGCCGGCGACGGGCCCCGGCCGCTACCTCCGACCCCACCCCGGCTGAGACGTGGGCGCCGTCGGACGGCACGCCGGCCTTGACCCCCGTGCAACGCCGGCACTTGACGCCCACCGGCGTGTGGACGATGCAGTCGGTGCAGAGGCCGCGGCCACAGGCCCCGCACGCCGCCACCTTGGTGCGGCGCCGGTGGTTGACGCAGCTGGTCGCCGGGGCCTCGAGCATCGCTATGTGCCGGAGGCGGAGGCCCGGGCCGGCGTCGTCGCGCTCGGCCCCTTGATGTTGAGCAGGAGGTCGTCGAGGGCGTCGCCCTCCAGGCTCTCCTGCTCCATGAGGGCGTGGGCCACCTGGTCGAGGACGGCCCGGTTGATCGTGAGCACCGAGCGGGCCCGGTTCTCGGCTTCGC
>DATAAD010000141.1:0-40409 GCA_036260295.1 Acidimicrobiales bacterium
CGTCGAGGGCGGCAACGCCTCGCCTTTCAGGGGGGCGGCGGCCAGGGCGTAGCGGTGGTTGGCACCGATGCCCACCTGGAAGTTGCGCCACAGGTCGCCCACGCCCTTTCTCATCTCGCGCCACCGCCGCTCGCGCCGGCCCGCCTCGTTGGTCACCAGGCGCAGGACCCGGAACTCACGCAATTGTTGATGGTGGTCTCGACCCGCAGGACCGAGGCCTTGTCGTAGACCTGACCCAGTTGCCGCCCATGCGGTGTCGGACCCGCCACCCCTCGGGCCGGCGCTTGGTGTCGGTCACCACCTGAGCCCTGAGCGAGGGGTGCAGCTTGCGCCCCAGGAACCCGAGGACATCGGTCGAGGACATGTTCAAGCTGGCGTGGCGGACGAGGTCGGGCCAGACCTCGAGCAGGGCGGGCCGGGTCCTGAACATCACGTCGGTGGCGATCTCGGCCTGATCGAGCACCCAGTAGTAGCTGCCGTAGCCGGCGGCCCGGATGGTCGGAAGCAGGATGGACAGCCGATGGCCAGGTGCGTGTTGCCCGTGCCCGGCGGTCCGAGGAACACGACGTTCTCCCGGCCCTCCACGAAGTCCAGCGCCCCGAGGTGGGCGATGACGTCGCGGCGTAGGGAGCGCTGGTGGTCGAAGTCGAACTCCTCGAGGGTCTTGCGGGCCGGGAAGTGGGCGGCCCGGATGCGGGCCTCGCCCCCGTGAGGCTGGCGGGCGGAAACCTCCCGTCCAAGCAGGCGGCCAGGTACTCCTCGTGCGTCCAGTTCTCGGCCCGGGCCCGCTCGGCCAGGCGCTCGACGGCCGCCGCCAGGGACGGCGCCTTGAGCGCCCGGCACAGGAAGGCGAGCTCGGAAGCGGACTTGGGCGCCATCACGCCACCCCCAGGGCCCGGTCGTAGTCGGTGAGGTCTCGCTCCTCGACATCGGTCTCCTTCACCGGCCGGGCGGCCAACTCCCGCATGCCCGAGCGGGCCCGGGCATGCGCCGGGTCGGTCAGCGTGCGGTGGGTGGCCCAGCTGCGCCGGTGCCGGGCCGCCTCCTCGATGCCACAGGTGACGGTCACCTCGTCCAGGCCGACGCGCACCTCGACCCGGCGGCCGATGAAGCGGGGGTGCACCAAGTAGTCGTTGGTGTCGACCCGCTCATAGTGGTCGCGCCCCACCAGCACGCCGAAGCGCAGCGCCGGGTCGGGCAGCACCGGCGGCAGGGCGATCATGGCGCCGCGGTCCTCCCAGATCCGCTCCGAGGGCCGCCCGGGTGGTCTCGTGGATGCAGTTGTTGGCCTTCACCAGCCACCCCTCGAGCTGGGTGTTGAAGTCGCCGGGGCCCTCGAAGCGCCGCCCGGGCAGGAACCTGGTCTCGAGGTAGCCGTTGGCCCGCTCGACGACACCCTTGGCCTCGGCGTCGCCCCGGGCGCACAACCACGCCCCCATGCCCAGCAGTCCCCGGAGGCCGAGAACTCCTGGGTGAAGGTGGCTTTGGAGCCGCGCCAGCGCCCGATGGCAGGTTCCTGGTCGTAGACGCCGGTGCGCGGCGTGGCCCCGAAGCGGCGCAGGCAGTGCAGGTGGCCGCCCAGCACGTCGTGGGCCGGCGGATGCGGATCATGCGGGCGGCCAGGTAGCGGCGGGCGCGGTGACGCCCACGAACACCGGGAACCGGCCGAACTCGTCGGGGGCCACGGGGATGTCCACGTCGGGGAACCACAGGTCGTATTGGCCCAACTCGCCCGGCCGGTACTCCGTGCGCTGGCAGGGGTCGGCGAGCCGATAGGCCGGGCGCAGCTCGGCCACCCGGTGGCGTAACCGTCATGCCCCTCTCCCAGCCGATGCGCTCGGTGATGACCGACGCCGCCATGTCGGGGCTGTCGCGCAACAGCCGGCGGATGTCGTCCTCCACGGTGTCGACGGCGGAGCCCCGAGGCTCCCGCCGATAGGCCGGCGGACCGTCCGAGCGCACCGCGTCCCGCACCGTGTTGCGGGCGATGCCCAACCGCCGGGCGATGGTCTGGATGCCCAGCTTCTCGGAAAAGTGGAGCCGGCGATCTCCGCCCAATCGTCCACGTCGTACACGTCCTCCCCTCCCGAGCTCGCCGTCGCGACGAGGCCCAGGCTCGATGTCTCACCACTGCCGGTGGTGGACCCTTCGGGGAGGGGGGTCAGTTTTCGACCGTTGATAGGGGGTCAGTATTCAGCCGTTGGCGACACTGTCGGGCGCGACTTGCTATGCGTCCACGCCTCCTCGCATGAAGACGCTCGGATCGCGAGCTTCGAGCTCGCCAGTCGATGGGCGTTGCGTCACCCGCTCGGCGGGATCACGTCGTCGCAGACCCAGTTGAGCTCGATGCCCTGACCGGCGGTTGCGGTCTGAACGCGCCGGTGCCCACCGGGCCGGCGTTCAAACGTCACCCTGTCGGGTTTGCGGCGGTCCGTGGTTAGGGGCACCTACGGCACCGAACCTGCAGCGGAATGGCGGTGGCCGATGCGCTCCGAGACTCCGATGGTTCGACGCGCCGGCGGGTGACTGGGGCACGGCCGCGGCTCGGCGGGGCGATCCCGATGAAGATGACGACGACCGCGTCAGGCAGAACGCTGACGTTGGGGTGCGCGAAGGCGCTGGTGACCGCCCGCTGGCACATTGGCTTTCGCTCACCAGGACCCGCAACGACGCCGAGTAGGCACCAGGCGGATCGGCCGAGGGATCAGCTTCCACGAGGCGGCAATGCCGTCGGTGAAGAAGGGGCGCACGATGCAAGCACTGCCGGATCCGCTCCCTGAGGCCGGCGGCCCTCTGACTCGCCGCGGAGCGGGCACGCGAGGGGTGGACCCGAGCAGAAGTGCCTGCTAGGTCCTGCCCGTCGACGTCGGCCGCCCGGCGGGTCAAGGAGAAAGCACTCGGCCGACCCGAGCCCAGGTTCAACTCCCCGGACGCAGCGGGAGGGAGATCTTGGTCACGAAGGCGTCCGACTCGCCGTCGAGAGTGGAGTCGAAGGCGCCGGCTGTCGTCGGGAAGTCCGGCGATCGCGTCTCTCCGGTCACATAGGCGGCCCCCCTCACATCCACACTCACGTCATGGCCGGTGTCGAAGCCAGATCCTCCCAGATATGTCGAGAAGGCCAGCCTGCTCCCGTCACGGCTGAGCTTGGTGAGGAACGCGTCCGAGTCGCCGGTGAGCGTGGTGGCTATCGCATCAGAGGTTGTCGGGAAGTCGGCCGACGCGGTGCCGCCGGTGACGTAGGCCTCACCCAGGTAGCTGACCGCCAGTCCGAAGCCTTCGTCGGTGCCCCCGCCGCCCACGAAGGTCGAATAGGCGAGCGCGGACCCGTCGGGGGTCAGCTTCGTCACGAAGACATCCGTGCCACCGTTGAACGTCCGATCGAAGGCCTCTGGCGTCGTCGGGAAGTCCGGGGAGACGGTCCCGCCGCTCACGTAGGCGCTGCCCCGAGGATCGACGTCCAAGCCCAGCGCGCCCTCGACCCCGCTGCCGCCGAGGAAGGTGGAATACTCCGCCGCCGACCCGTCACGGTTGAACTTCGTCACGAAGGCGTCGAGCGGTCCGGTCAGCGTCGTGTCGAAGGCACCCGCAGTGGTCGGGAAGTCCGGGGACATGGTCAATCCGCTTACATACGCCTCGTCCCGTAGGTTGACAGCCACCTCGAAGCCGACGTCGAGCCCGCTCCCGCCCAGGAACGTGGAGTACTCGAGCCGCGACCCGCTCGGATCCAATTTGGTGAGAAATGCGTCGAAGTCGCCTGGACCGAACGGCGGAGGCAGCGGGCCGCCTACGCCGTGGAAGCTCGTCTGGTATGCGCCGGGCGTGGTGGGAAACTCGGGCGATCCGGTGATCCCGGACACGTAGGCAGCGCCTCTGCGATCGACGGCGATGCCAGAGCCGGAGTCGAAGTTGGCCCCGCCGAGGAACGTCGAATAGCCGAGTGTCGAACCATCCGGGCTGAGCTTGGCCACGTAGGCGTCGAAGCCGCCGTTGAACGTCCGGTCGAATGCTCCGGGGGTCGTCGGGAAGTCGGGCGATTGGGTTATGCCCCGCACGTAGGCGTTCCCCCTGGGGTCGACGGCAACGCTGTCGGCATCGTCGCGATCGGATCCGCCCAGGAAGGTGGAGTAGACGAGAGCAGAGCCGTTGCGGTTCAGCTTGGCCACGAAGCCGTCCGAGTTGCCGTTGTAGCTGGTGTCGTAGGCCGCAGGCGTCGTGGGGAAGTCCGGTGACGTGGTTGGCCCCACGACATACGCGTTGCCCTGCCTGTCCACCGCGATCGAGGACCCCAGCTCGGCGCCGGCCCCGCCGAGGAAGCTCGAGTAGGCGAGCGTCGCGTCGATCCGCAGGCCGCGGGCCTGGTCGTACGCACCGATGGCGAAGCTCAACAGACCGTCGTCTCCGACCCGGAACCCACCGTCGACGGGCACGCTTCCTGCCGCGCCTTCCTGGTAGACGACCGGTGCCTGCTGGCGAAGCTCCCCGTCCGCCACCGTCAACACGAGGTCGCCGTGGTCGTCCACCCGCAGCCCCTGTACGCCCTCGAACCCCAATTTGATGACCGAGGGATCAGTGCCTGGAGCAACGGCGAAGTCGTACGCGAGCTTCCCAGGATTCCCGTGGTAGCTGATGTCTACGCCGGGATAGACCGCCTCGTAGGTCACCCTGCCGTAGGTCGGAATCCCGCGGTGAGAGTGGCTGGAATCGCGGCCGGTGAGGTGGTTCGCCTTGCCCGGAAGTGGCATCGCTACGTTCGCACGTGCCGCCGAATCTGCGCCCGACAGTTGCATTCGTACAGATGCGTGCGCCCGGGCTGCCTGAACGCTCCCTCCGCCGCCGAGGGGATGCCGCGACACATGGTCAGAGGCGCTCGTTGCCGCCGACCGGGAAAGGGCGAACAAGGCCTGGGTCGGCCCGAGCCCGACGCTGTAGCCGATGCCCTGGGCTCCATAGTCGGTGCCCTCCGGCATGTGACCACGGTTGGGGACGAAGCTCATGGGCAGCTTGGCATAGGCGTCTCGGGCCCACATCGACGACCGGCCAGTTTCCATCGGAGTGGCGGTGCGTCCGGAGACGGTGGTGGGCAATCCGTACAGGCCGGCGCCGATCGCGACGGCACAGACGAGCGGCAGCCGGGTGCGAAGTCGTCCCCAGAACACGTGCAAAACCCCCCCGGTCGCGGTCGACCCTTTGAGCAGCAGTCCCGGACGGTCACTTTCCCAGGTCACAGCCCGTGAGGCATCCGTAGAAACTACGGATGTTGGGTGGTCAAACCTGGGCGCTTCCTATAGTGATGAACCGTGATGGACGACCGGCGGGCTGGCTACGACATCAAGGTCAGCGAGCCCGAAGGAGGAGTGCGTTCGTCCCACGGAGCGGGTTCGAAGCTGCCGCTCTCTCTCACCGAGCTGATCGGGCGTCAGGGGGAGCTTGCGGCGGTGGCAGACCTTCTCTCGCGCTACCGGCTGGTCACCGTGATCGGGCCCGGCGGGGTCGGCAAGACGCGCCTCGCTCTCGCCGTAGCGTCAAGGACGGCGGACGCCTACCGGGACGGGGCCGTGCTCAGCGAGCTGGCGGAGGTAGCTGATCTCGCAGCACTGTGGGCGAACGTCGCGGCCGCTCTGGGCCTGACGTCGGATGGCAGCGACGTTTCACCCCGAGGCGTTGTCGCCCACCTCCGGACCCGGCACCTGCTGCTGATGTTGGACAGCTGCGAGCACCTCAGGTCCGAATGCGCAGACCTGGCCGTCTCTGTGACCCGAGCGTGCCCCGACGTGTCGCTCCTCTTCACTTCCCAGCGAGCTCTGGGCGTCGTTGGCGAGCGAGTGTGGCCACTGATGGGCCTCCCAGTGGATGGCGAAGACGACGGTGGTCCGCCAACCGCGTCGCCTGCCGTTCGCCTCTTCATCGAGCGGGCGCAAGCACAGAGACCCGACTATGCCATCACCGAAGAAGGAAGCTTCGTGGTGACAGAGCTGTGCCGCCGTCTCGATGGGTTGCCGATCGCCATCGAGTTGGCTGCGGCCCGCGTGGGCGTACTTTCGCCGTCAGAGATCCTGGCCCGTCTGGACGATCGGTTCGTGCTTCTCAGCGGAGGCAGCGCGACGGCCCCTGACCGCCACCAGAGCCTGGCCGCCACCATGAGATGGAGCCATGACCTCCTCTCGGGTCCCGAGGTGGTCATGTTCCGTCGACTGGGCGTGTTCCCCGGCAGCTTCGACCTGGCGGCAGCCGAGGCGGTCTGTGCCTCCCCACCGTTCGACGACGAGAGCGTGCTCGAGCTCATAGCATCGTTGGTCGCAAAGTCGCTCGTGGTTGCCGACGCCACGGGCGACGAGACGCGTTACCGGCTTCTCGAGAGCACCCGGGAGTACGCCGCCCGACAGTTGGTGGCGGCCGGGGAAGCGGGAGGCATGCGAGAACGGCACGCCGCATGGTTCCTGGCGCTGGCGGAGGAAGCCGCACGGGAAGTACGCGGCGCAAGCCCTGCACCTTGGTTAGCCCGCTTGGCTGCCGATCAGGACAATGTGGAAGCGGCGTTTGACTGGACGGTGCGTGCGGAGAGGACGGATTGGGCGCTCGCGATCGCCTCCGCCATGGCCGTGTTCTGGAGAAGGTCGGACCTCCTCACCAATGGCGTCGAGTGGCTGGCCAAAGCCCTGGCGCTGCCCGGGCAGCCCGCCGCCCTTCGCGTGGAGGCACTGCTCGCTCAGGGTCTTCTCATCGGCGAGAGCGGTGACCGGCGGCATGCCATCGGCCCATTGGAGGAGGCTCTCCAGCTGGCCGAGGACGCTGGCGACGCCGGTGCCGAGGCCCGAGCGCTCAACCTGCTGGGATACTTCCGGACCTTTGTCGACGTCCCGACGACCGTGCTGCCCTCTCTGGAGCGCAGCACGGCAAGGGCGCAGGCAGCCGGTGATCGCGTGACCGTGCTCCAGTCACTTTCGAGTGCCGGATGGGTGGCCGTGTTGGGCGGCGACGCCCGCGTAGCCGACGTCCGCTTCCGGGAGTGCCTGGCGATGGCGGAAGCCGACGAACGGCGCGGGGTCGAAACCTGGGCGGCGCTGGTGGGCTTGGGGTGGGCGACGTTGACCCAGGGTCGCCTCGGCGACGCCGAGGCCAACCTGTTCCAGGCGCTGGAAACCGCCAGCCGAAGGCACTCCAAGCATGCTCAGGCCGTGGTGTGGTGCTTCCTCGGACAGCTGGCTCGAGCGCGGGGTGACTATGGCCGGGCCAGCGCGCTGCTGACCGACTCCTTGTCCCACGCCCGAGAGACGAGCAACCCCTTCGCCGTACCCGTTCGACTTGCCTTGCTGGGCGGCGTTGCCCATGACCGCGGCGACCTCGAGGGTGCCGCAGCGGCACTGACCGAGGCCTTGACGGTTGTCGGCTCCGAGGTCCCGTTCGCACACGCGCAGTGCCTCGTGGCACTGGGCGGTGTGCGCCTGAGCCAGGGTCAGTTGAACGAGGCTGCGTCGCTCCTCGACGACGGCCAGGCGGTGGCCGAGGCGCATGGCCTCGACGGGATCATGGTGTCCTCCCTCCTCGAACAAGCAAGGCTGCGGCGCCTCGGCGGCGACCTCCACGACGCGGCACGAGTGGCCATTCGGACGATCGACCTCCAGGTCCGCCTGGGCGACAGCCGCGGACTCGTGGATGCCCTGGAAGTACTCGCAGGCGTCCGGGCGGGCCAGGGACGCGGACGGACTGCCTGCCGACTCTTCGCCGCCGCGCAAACGGCCCGGAGCGACGGAGGCCTCGTCCGGCCCCCGCTGCGTCTGGCGGACTACGAGGTCGACGTCGGCCTGGCTCGGAGCGGGCTCGGCGCTGGCGAATGGGACGCCATGTGGGCCGGAGGCCAGGCGCTGTCGACAAGTGGAGCCGCCGCACTGGCCGTCAAGAGCAACGGCCGACGCGATTCAGCAACGACGGGCTGGGATGCCATCACTCCCACCGAGCGGGAGGTTGTCACCCTCGTCGCGCAGGGACTGACCAACCGGGAGGCCGCCACCAGGCTCGTGATCTCACCCCGGACGGTGGAAACGCACGTGGCCCACGTCCTCGCCAAGGTGGGAATCGCCTCTCGCCGCGAACTGGCTCGTGTGGCCTGCGCCAAGGGATTCTAATCCTCGGGATCAGTGTGGAGCGGTCCCCCGGTCGCCGGGGTCCGGGCAGCGCCACATCCGCACCTTGCGCCGACCCCTGGACCTCGCCCTCGCCCCGCACGCCGGGCGCCCGAGCACGCTCGCCGTCGTCTCCAGGTGGTGCAGCTCCCCGTCGACCACCGCCGCCGCCGGTGATCCGTCCTGTGCCGCAGCCGGCGTCGAGGACCGGGCCAGTGGGACTACCGACCCGGCGCACCGCCGCGAAACCTCGACCGCATTCGTATAGCCCTCGGACATGGGTCGTACCAGGCGCTCTCCTCGTCGCGCATGGCGCGTCCCGTGGGCATTCCCGGCGTCCCACTCGACCGCCGAGCTGCGCGATCAGCTCGAGGGAGACCTCCAGATGTCGAACGTGCTCCTCGAGGCCGATCATCGGCTTCGCCCTCTTCCAGACCGCCGGAGGACACCGAGCGAGCGGCACCGACGCGCTGAGCGCGGGCTACCGCCGCATCGAGACTGCCGCCTCCTACCAGAACGAGAAGGCGGTCGGCCGGTCGGTGGGAGAAGCGGCATTTCCCGACGGATGCAACCGGCTCCCAACCACGACTGGTAAGAACCGGTTGACTAGGACTTCACCACTGCCCGGGAGACGTCTGGACGCGACTCATGAGCTCGTCGTTAAGGGCGTTCCGCACGACGACTTCGATCTGCCCGCTTGCGTGCACTCCTGCGGCGACCGGGCCGGCGACCTCGCCGCCGAGCGACGTCCACTCGCTCCAGCGCTCGCTCCTACGAGTGCACGTGACGACGAGCCCCATCCGGGTGACGGCAAACACCTCCACGCGGGAAGCCGAGCCGATGGCCGTGAGCCTGAGGCTGGGATCCAGATCGCCGAGCGAGCCCAGCCGAGGCAAGGCTGTCCAGTCCGACCACGCCACGGCGGGAGGCGTGCCGCTTTCCACCGCCTCGTATGGGACACCGGCCGCGTCGACCGCCAGTGCCCGCAGGCGCGGCTCCGGGCCCGTAGTGTCCGGAACCAGGAGAACGGGGCCAGCGGCTCGGAATGCGCGCCGGCGACGCAGCTGCCTCCAACTCGTCCAGGGCGAGTCGCCGAGCGGTCCTTCCTGGTGCTTCTCGATCACGGCGCCGTCCGGCGCGGTGGCGACGGCGAAGAGCTGATCCTTGCTCCGGTCGGTGCTGATGCGCGCCGCCAGGGCAGGTGGTGTCGCGAGGCCCGGCTCTCCGTGCACCCGGAAGCCCGTCCATGGACCGTTCACCCATTGGGCCCAGGCGTGGAACAGCCGGAACCGCTCCCGGAAGACGCCTCGGGCCACCAGCTCCAGCCGGCCGTCCCGGTGGGCGGCGACGGCCGGGTCAGCTGAGGCCACTTCGGCGACCGGACCCGACAGCATGTCCCAACCTGACCACTCCCCACCCGGGCGGTGCATCTGATCTCGATGGATGATGCGCTCCTGGTCCAATACGAACAGCTCCAGTCGCCCGTCAGGGTTGCGGATTACCACCGGTGTGCCATCGACGGGCCGGGTGTCAACTGTGAGCCACGGCGCAGGCCCGGTGGTCGCTGGTAGCCGCCGGCTGGACCGGATGGCTCGATCCGTTCCCAGCGCAAACACCTCCAGCGGCTGGTCGGCACCAGCGGAGGCCACCGCGGGGTTGCCCGACGTCTGCAGCCCCATGGTCCGCCATTGCGACCAGTCAGCTGGACCCCGGGGCTCGAGCCCGCGCGCCCGTGCGAAGGCGTTCGAGAACGTCGGAGACACGCCTTCGACCGCCGCCAACTGCGTCTGGAAGGCGCGAAGAGCCCGGAGGCCGAACAGCGTCGCCACCTGGCCGGCCGTGAGGTCGTTCTGCTGGCCCCAGTGCACCCGGCCGCGCCGCCGGATGGCGATCGCCTGCAGGCGCCGGAGCGCTTCGGTATTCCCGAGAAGTCCCCGCAGCATCGCGACTTCGACCGAGAAGGTGAGGGGGAACGCAGCCGGACCGAGCACCGCCGGGTCCTTGGCCATGAACCGGACCGCGATGTACGCGCCGACGGCGATGCGGCCGGCACGCATCCCGTCGAAGACGCCGAGGACGTCATCGACGGCTCCCGGGAGGTCCCGCTCTGCGTCGAAGAAGAGCTCGACGGAGTCGCCGCGGTAGCAGTCGTTGTTGTAGTCGTAGAAGTCCGCAATCTCGTGACGCCGCCCGTGCACGACCCACTCCCTCTGGGCTCCGTCGAGCATGGCGGTCTGTAGCACCGCCACGGCAGACCAGTCGCCGGCCCGGGTCGCGTCATTGAGCACCGCGGAGACCGCGTCTGCCAACTTGTGTTCGCCACCAATTCGCCGTAGTGCGTCGACGAGCGCGCCGGTCCGAGCGACGCCGATGAGCGCACCCGCCTCAGCTGCGGTCATGAGGAGGCGGAGCTCCGGCGTCAAGCTTGTGGCGCACAGCAACTGCTCGAAGGCTCCGCCCCCACTTGCCCGAGCCACCCTGATCTCGGTGCTGTCCGGGGGAGGAGCGTCGGCGACCGTATGCGTCGTCACGTAGCAGACCCGCTTGCGCGTGTTGTCCGGCATCGGCTGCGGCACCGAGTTGATGGCCACCTGCAGGAAATGGTCGTCGCGTCGAGCGTCCTGCGCGGCCCGTAGCAGGCCCTCCCGTTCGGCCTCCCACGTCGACTTCTCTCGACGCTCGACGACCACTTGGCGGTGCTCGTCCAGCACCTCGAGCACATAGGCGTACACGACGCCGAAGCGCCCGACCGACACGAGTGCGGCCTCGAAGAGCTCGTCGTTCGGTGCCGGGTCGGCGATGACGAGGGAGGGGTCGCGGTGTTCGGCTCGCAGCGCATCCTGCAGCCGTGCCACATCGACGACGGGCCTCGTCCCCGCGGCCGGCCGGCGTTGTAGGAGCCTTAGCACACCGCCTGATCCCACGATCAACATGGCTCGAACGGCACCGCTCAGCGGCGTCCGGGCCGCGTCCCCTCCGTGCGTCCCCGTGCTGATCGCGCCGGCGATCGTCTGGTGCCCCGCCCCGCCAAGGCTGGGGAGCGTCCAGGCGTGGTGCCGCAGAAGGGCGGGATCCGGATTCTGACCACCGTCGAACCGCCGTTCGAGATCAAGCGCCGTGTACAGGTTCCGGATCGAGATTCCCGCTTCCACGGCCACCAGGAGGGAGTGCTCCCCACCTGGCTGCACAACGGCGCTCTGCACCCCCCGCGGGAACTTGTTCAGGCGATCGGTTCGAACGACGATCCCGTCGCAGTGTGCCGGCGCCGAGAAGGCCCACGCCCGGCCCACTGCGTGCACGGGGAGCCGGCGCTCCTCGGCACTGCGCACGATGTGTCGCAGCTCCGGTAGCGAGGCAGGATCGGCGAAGCCGGTGACCGGGAGGACGAGGTTGCCGGCAAAGTTGCGGAACACCGGGCGCTCCTCGCGGCGGCCGAACGTCAATCCGCCGTCGTCGCGGACGGCTACGACATGGAGATCGGTGCCGGAGAACGCTGCGACCGGGCCGAAGGCGTTCAGCCACTCCATCCTGCGCTCTTGGGGCAACAGCCGGTTGCTTCCTTCGATCCAGTGCGAGAGCTGGCGGGGGCCGGCCGCCGAGAGGGGATCCTGGACGCCAAAGATCTCGAGCACGCCGGTGTCGGGATGGCGCACGACCCACGGCCGCCCCGCACCGTCGAGCCTGGGCGCCAACAGAGCATGGAGTGGCGGATCGCCCCAGCGGTTGCGCTGCGCGTCGTACCGCCATCGCAGGATGGCACCGTCCCCTCGGACTGCTACGACGGCGATGTCGCCGCGAGGGAAGGCGAGCGCGGCGACGCCGCCGTGCGTGACGCGGTCAAGGCCGGTGAGCGGAACGCCCGAGCCGAGCGGCGCGCCCGGTGACGGCATGGTGAACCGGAGTACGCGCCGGTCGAGATCGTCCGCCCCGACGGCGAAGACGTCGAGCAGACCGACGGCGCGACTCACGGCCGCGATCGGAAAATCCATCAGTCGAGCGTCTGTCTCGACGGGGGTCGCCCAGATCGATCCGGTCCGCGTCCAATGGAGAAGCTTTCGTGGTCCGACGGGCCCGTCGGTGTCGGACACCCCGATGAGGTGCAGGCGGCCGTCGTTGGTGTCGACCAGCACCGGTGCCGCACGACTCAATGGAAGCCGCGCCGTCGGTAGCCGCTCCGGACCGCTCCAGGAGCCCGTCCCTTCCCGCCGGTAAAGCAGCGGCCGCCCGTCATCCTCGTCCGCTCCGATGGCCGCCACTTCGATCCGATCAGGACCCATCGCCACCGCAGTAGGCGCAACGTCTCGTAAGCGCCCGGCGTCGATGTGGATCGCCTCGCCCCAGTCGCCATCGGCAAACGAGAAATGGGCGAGGTTCCGGGCTTCGAACAACCCTCGCCTTGGGTTCGTGACGACGAACGCGTCGGCGCGGCCTGCGGCCGGGACGACGATCGCCGCGGCGGCCCGGCACGCGCCTGCGTCCGGCCTGCGGTGCTCTTCGGGTTGCCAGCTCACCCCGGAGGCCTTCCGCCGAGCCCGCCCATGCCGTCAACCCTATCGTCCGATCGCGGTCGGCCGGCGGCAGCAGTAACAACTCGTCGCGTGGGACCCTTTGCCCCTCAGCCACGCGGGCGGCGAATCGCGCCGCCAGCTGGGAGCGGCAGGAGGCACGCTCGTGCCGATGGCGATGGGGTCGACCGGCGTGAACGGCAGGGACTCCGTGACCCTCCATGCCAGGTGCACGTCCGGGTGCGGGACGTCCCCCGCCCGCTGGTCGGTGTCGACCGCGGGGCTCCAGACCGGTTGGTACTCAGTCACGTTGGACATCCTGTCTCCCTTCCCTTCTCGTGTGTAACCTTTTATAATGGTTACATGGTCGAGACGAGCACCCTGCTTCGCTCAGTCAGTGGCGAGACCTTCACCTTCGACCCGGGTGCGGTCTGCCTGACGTTCGCTCTCACGGGAGGCGAGGGCGAGCGGGCGGCCTACGAGACGCTGACGCGCCCGGCCGACCTGGAGCGCTGGTCGGACGCGGCTCTTGGCGTAGGGGTCGAGAAGGCCACCGGCAGCGACTTCGCCGCTGCCAAGCGGCTCCGTGAGGCCATCTGGCACCTGGCCCTCGCGCGAGTCGAAGGCGCGCCGCTCCCCGGCGAGCACGTCGGCGAGGTGAACCGGGCGGCGGCGGCCCCGCCACTCGTTCCGCAGATCGACCCTGACGGCCAGCGGGCGGTTGCGACGCCCGTCACGGTGGGCCAGGCGCTCTCGACCTTGGCCCGGGATGCTGTCGAGCTGTTCACCGGGCCGCTGGCGTACCGCATCCGGCGCTGCGCCGGCACCAACTGCACGCTCATCTTCGCCGACACGTCCCGGCCCGGCCGCCGCCGCTGGTGCTCGATGGAGCGGTGCGGCAACCGGGCGAAGGTCGGCAACTTCCGGACTCGGCAAGGAAAGGAGGAAGCATGATGACCGCGCCCGCGGGGGTGGAGCACCTGAACCCCGAACAGCTGCCGAAGAACCCCGCCTTCACCAACGTCGTGACCGTCACCGGCCCGGCCCGGACCGTCTACGTGGGCGGCCAGAACGGCGTCACCGCCTCCGGCGAGATCGTCGGCAGGGGCGACATCGCCGCCCAGATGGAACAGGTCTTCCGGAACCTGGAGGCCGCCCTGGCCGCCGCTGGCGCCAGGCTGGACCACGTCGTCAAGTGGAACGTCTACGTCGTCGAGGGCCAGCCCCTCCAGCCCGCGTTCGAGGTCTTCCAACGGGTGTGGGGACAGCGGCCGAATCCACCGCTCATCACCCTGGTGATCGTCTCCGGTCTGGCCCACCCGGACCTCCTGGTCGAGTTGGAGGCCGTCGCCGTCGTGCCCGACTGAGTGACAATGCCGTTCTCCTGCCGGAGGTCGATGGCGTAGCGGGTCTGCGTGTCGCTCGTCCCGGCAGGTGACCGGCGCG
This sequence comes from Acidimicrobiales bacterium, assembly GCA_036260295.1. GTDB lineage: Bacteria > Actinomycetota > Acidimicrobiia > Acidimicrobiales > AC-14 > CADCTB01. The sequence continues at coordinate 14,072 of DATAAD010000141.1, forward strand.
GCGACGCGCCGGCCCCGAGGAAGAGGGGCCGGCGCCGGCGCCACTAGCGAACGAGGAATGGATAGAGACGGATGGATCAGCTCTTGACCCGGGCAGTGGCCGCGGCGGCAGTAGCGCGGGTCTGGCGCACGAAGGCGATAAAGCCGGCGGCGAACAGACCAAGGCCGAAGACACCGAGGGCCACGGTCAGGGCGATGATGCCGGTGGAGCTCGGCTCAGCCGGCAGCTCGGCCGCGGCGGCGTTCACGGGCGGAGCGACCACGGACTGACCGTTCGGGCCAAGGATCTGGTACGAGGCCCGAGCCGGCGTGCCGTACGTGTCGATGCCGCGGGCGTCCCGCTGAGTGGCGACGAGGACGTAGTAGCCCGGCGCGCCCTCAGGCACGGTGAACGTCGCCGAGATGTTCCCGGCCCGGTCCGGGACGGCCTCGGCCAGCACCATCCCGTCCACGCCGTTCCAGCGGAGCTGGACGGGGTACGTCGGCGCGTCCCCCCGGCCGACGGCGAACGACGAACCGGTGACGGTGACCACGTCGCCCGCCTTCCCGGCCGTGCTCGACAGGTTGAGCGTGGCCAGGTTCGTGCATGCGAAGGCGGCGGCTCCCACGAACACGGTTGCCGCTGCGACCGCGGCGAAGAGCAGCGTTCCTTTCTTCCTCAGGCTCATGGTTTCCTCACCTCCTGAATGTGTTGTCCCCACGACTGCGGCATTTCCATTTCCCAAATTGCGGTGAGTTCAAACCGGCGTTCATGCCGGCCGCAGCGGCAGCCGCCACCATGCCCACCGGCGGATGAGGGCCCGGAGCCGGCTCATGCCCCCGACCCCTGCACCACCCGGATCCGGCGCGGTCTCTCGCTGGCCGGCTTGGGTACCTTCACCGTCAGGACGCCGTCGTGCAGGGCGGCGGTGACGCCCTCCTCGTCGACCTCGCCGGGCAGGAGCACCTCGTAGTGGAACCGCCCCACCGTGCGAGTCCGGCGGCGGAGGATCCCGACGCGCTCGCGCTCCTTGCGCTCGCCGGTGACGGTGAGGCGACGTCCGGCCACCTCGACGGACAGGTCCTCGAGATTGACGCCGGGGAGCTCGATCTCCGCCACGTAGGCCTCGTCGGTCTCCTCGAGATCGGCGAGAGGTGTGAAGGCACCGGCGCGGGACAGGACCTCGTCCCAGCCGGACAGCAGGGCATCGAGCTGGCTGCGCAGCTGGCTCAGGCCGGAGAAGCCCTCCCAACCGGAGAGCTCGCGCTGCGGCGAACGAACAGGCAACGACATAGGCAGACCTCCTTCTCGACCAGTACTACGACTTCACATGCGCCCGAGGCGCCCGGCGGGGCGGTGGAGGGAAGTAGGAAGCCCGCCCCGCCGGGCTGCGTCTCAGGCCGCCTGAGCGCCGGCCTCGATGGCCTTCTGACCGCCGCCGGAGGTGATGGCCACCTTCCGCGGCTTGGCCTGCTCGGCGACCGGCAGGCGGACGGTGAGCACGCCGTTCTCGTACGACGCCTCGATGTGCTCGCTGTCGAGCCCGTCGCCGAGGTACAGCTGCCGGGTGAACACGCCCTGGGGACGCTCGGAGACAACCACCTCTTCGCCCTCCTGGGCCTGCCACGACCGCTCGGCCCGTACCGTGAGCACGTTCTTCTCGACGGTCACGTCGATCGACGCGGGGTCGACGCCGGGCAGGTCGAAGGACGCCACCCAGTGGTCACCCGTGCGGTAGGCGTCCATCGGCATGACCGGGTACCGGATGCCGCCGGACAGCTGCTGGGCCCACCGTTCGAAGTCCTTGAACGGATCGAATCGCATCAGCATCCTCACGACACCTCCTTCGTTCTGTCGCTTCTATGGTCCGCCACCCACCTGGCGGTACCAACCGTGTAAACGACGGACGGGCACCCGAGATTCCCGCCACAACTTACGCGGGAACCACCTCGGCCACCTCTTCCTCCAGGCTCTTCGAAGCGGTGAGCCGGCCTCCAGGTGGGCCGACATAGCTGCCGGACGTGGGAGCCACGTCGGCATAGTCGCGGCCCACGGCGACGGTCAGGTACCCCCGCCCGGCCCGGCGGTCGTTGGTCGGGTCGAACGCCACCGCAGTGAGCACGGCGGGGTCCTCCGCTGACGGGAGGAGCACCTCCACCCAGGCGTGGCTGCCCCCCTCGCCCACCAGGTGGCCGGAGACGTAGCGGGCAGGGAGCCCGCACAGCCGGCACAGGGCGAGCATGACGTGGGCGTGGTCCTGGCAGACGCCCTGGCCCAGGGCGACGGTCTCGGCCGCCGTGGTCCGGACCGTCGTGACGTCATGGCGGTACCGCAGGGCCGAGGCGACCCATCCGTTGATCCGGAGGGCGAGGTCGAGCCCGGGCTCGCCGGCAGCCAGACGACCGGCGGCGGCGGCCAGGGCGCCGTCGGGCTCGGTCAGCGGGGTCGGGTCGAGGAAGGGCTGGGCGCCGGCCACCGGTCCCGCGCCCTCCCGGCGCTCGACGGCGACCTCCACCACGAACTCCACCCCCTGCTGGACCTCGGGCGCCCGGATGTCGACGACCACGTTCCCGAACCGGTCGACCGACTTCTCGACCTCGGCCGGGGCCCCCCGCACCTCGAGCGACGACGAGACGAGCATCTGGTCCCCGTGGCGGGCCGGGGGGAGGACCATGAGCCGGTGGCGAAGCCCTCCGACGGGCGAGGGATAGTCGTAGCGGAGCGTCTGCCGCAGCAGCAGGCGGCACGCCCGGCCGGCGGCGCCGCTCATGACACCTCGTCGGCCCAGACGGTCATGGCCTCGAGCACCGCCCCTCCGTAGGAGGTGACCATGGCCACGTCGAGGGCGTCCCGGCCCCGGCCGATCACCACCCGCCCCGTCCGAGGGACGTTGTTGCGGGGGTCGAAGGTCCACCAGCGGTCGCCCAGGTAGGCCTCGAACCAGGCGCAGAAGTCCATGGGCTCGTCCGGAGGGGGGACGCCGATGTCGGGCAGGTACCCGAAGACGTAGCGGGCGGGGATGTTGAGGCTGCGGCAGAACGTGAGGCCGAGGTGGGCGAAGTCGCGGCACACCCCGGTCCGGCTCTCCCAGACGTCCACCGCGGTGGTGGTGGGGGTGCTGGCCCCGCCCCGGAAGGTGACGTTGTCGTGGACCCAGTCGGACACCGCCTGGGCCCGGGGCCACCCGGGCTCGACGTGGCCGAAGAGCTCCCACGCCTGGTCGTGGAGGAGGTCGGACAGGCAGAAGCGGCTGGGCAGCAGGTAGAGCAGGGTGTCGTCGGGCAGCTCCTCGACCGGCAGCTGAGGGGCGGCCTTGTCCGCCGGGTCGAAGCCGGCGGGCACCTCCACCGTGGCGTCGTAGCGGACGAGGTTCTCGCCCTCGACCAGGCTCAGGCGGTCGCAGGCGTTGCCGTAGACGTCGAGGTACGTCGTCACGGGCAGGGGCGGCGTGGTGCTCCACGTGTGGGCCAGGAGCTGGTGCGGGCCCTCGGGCCGGGGGCGCACCTGCCAGATCGTCGGCGTAGGGCCCGGGGCCCGGTAGCGGAACTCGCAGCCCACTCGCACGCGCATGACCGAATCCTGCCCGCGATCGGCGAGTGATGCCTGCCGCCGACGGTCACGATCGCGTGAACTCAGACGATGGGGCCGAACAGCTGCCGGTTGGCCTCGCTGAGGTGGGCCGGGCACGGCGACTGCCCGGCGTGGGGCTCGGCCCGAAGGCAGAGCTGCGTGGCCCGCCGGACGACCTCCCGGCGGCCGTTGGCGTCGAGGTCGAGGGTGGAAACCTGCCCTGGCAGCTCGGTCCCCTGTGCCGTCATGGGCCGAAGTGTACGAGCACCGCCGACGTTCGGAAAATCCTCGATGCGATGTGCATGAGGCGGAGGAACGGCGGGTAGTCCGCCCGTGCGGCGCCCGAGCATCTGGGAGCTCGGCATCCGACGTCACGGTTCCAACGTCCGGCTTTGGCGCGGACGCACGTTCATTCACGATTCTCGACACCACCAAGGAGAACGGCCCATGACGATGACCGACCTGAGCAGCTGGAAGGGCCACGACGTGGTCGACCCGACCGGCGAGACGATCGGGCGGATCGAGGACATCTACCTCGACGAGCAGACCAACCAGCCCGAGTGGCTGGCCGTCCGGACCGGGCTGTTCGGCCGCCGGGTCAGCTTCGTGCCCCTGGCCGAGGCCCAGCCCTCGGGCGACGCCGTGGTCGTCCCCTACGCCAAGGAGCAGGTCAAGGACGCCCCGCACGCCGACCCGGACGGCCTGCTGTCCGAGCAGGAGGAGGCCGCCCTCTACGACCACTACGGCCTCCCCTACAGCGACGCCCACTCGGAGACCGGCCTGTCCACCCCCGGTACGGCCACGGCCACGGAGACGTCGACCGGGACGACCGACGACGCCATGACCCGCTCCGAGGAGGAGCTGCGGGTCGGTACCCGCCGGCGGGAGGCAGGGCGGGCCCGGCTGCGCAAGTGGGTCGAGACCGAGCAGGTGTCGACCACCGTCCCCGTCGCCCGCGAAGAGGTCCGCATCGAGCGGGAGCCGATCCACGAGGGCAACGTCGACCAGGCCCTGCGGGGGCCCGAGATCAGCGAGGGCGTCCACGAGGTCGCCCTCATGGAGGAGGAGGCCGTCGCCGCCACCGAGACGGTGCCCAAGGAGCGCATCCGTCTCGAGAAGGACACGGTCCTGGAAGAGGAGCAGGTCGCCGGCGAGGTCCGCAAGGAGCGGGTCGAGGCCGAGTTCGACCCGCAGACCGGGAGGTAGCGGCCATGGCACAGGCCAACGAGCGGTGGGAGCAGCCGGCGGCTGCCCCCGAGGGGGTGCAGGTCACCGATGTCACCGGTGACGTGGGCGTGGAAGAGGCGCGCTCGCGCTTCGGCGGGGTCGACATCCCGGCCACCATCGCCGGCGCCCTGGCCGCCCTGGGAACGGCAGTGCTGCTGGCCGGCCTCGGGAGCGCGGCCGGGAGCTTCGGCTACCAGATGGGCCTCGAGGACGCGGCCGAGGAGGTGACGGTCGCCGGGCTGATCGGCGGGCTGGCGGCGCTGGTCCTGGCCTTCCTGATCGGCGGGTGGGTCGCCGGCCGGGTGGCCCGCTACGACGGCGGGCGCAACGGCCTGCTCACCGCCCTCTGGTTCGTCCTCCTGTCCGCCGTCGCCGCCGCCCTCGGTGCGTGGGCCGGAGAGGAGTACGACGTCTTCCGCAACGTCAACCTGCCCCAGTGGTTCGACACCGACGCCCTGACACCCGCGGCGTTGGCCACCGGACTGCTGGCGCTGGTCGTCATGTTCGGGGCAGCATGGGTCGGCGGGCGCCTGGGCGAGCGCTACCACCGCCGGGCCGACTCGGTGGTCGCCCACACCCGGCCGGGCGCGGTCGGGGCGCCCCGGCGGATCGTGAGGGCCTCGTGAGCACGTACGAGGACGAGACCGAGGTCATCCGGCGGGAGGAGGAGCTGCGGGTCGGCACCACCGCCCACGAGGCGGGCAAGGTGGGGGTGCGCAAGGTGGTGGACCACGAGCGGGCCGCCACCGTGGTCGGCGTGGGCACGGAGCACGCCGACTTCGAGCGCCACCCCGTCGCCGAGGGCGACTCGGGCGAGGTCGAGGTCCTGCCCGACGGGTCGATCTCGGTCCCGGTCTTCCAGGAGGAGCTGGTGATCGAGAAGCGCCTGGTCGTGCGCGAGCGGGTGATCGTCCGCAAGCACACCGTCGTCGAGGACCGCCTGGTCGAGGCCGACCTGCGGCGAGAACGGGTGGAGATCGAGGCCGATCCCGAGGTCGCCGACCGGGTCAGGCATGAAGACGGCCGTTCCTGGGGATCTGTAAGTGGCGACGACGCCGGGGCCCCGGCGACCATCCAAGGAGGAGCGGCGTGACCCAGCTCACCGTGCCCAACCCGCAGGACCTGCAGGGGCAGATCCTCTACGACGCCGGCGGGGAGGGGATCGGTGTCATCGAGGGCATCTACCTGGACAACGCCACCCGGGAGCCGGAGTGGGCCGCGGTCCGCCTCGGGCCCGACAGCCTGGCGTTGGTGCCCCTGCACGCGGCGTCCGTGGCCCCCGACGGGCTCCGGGTGGAGTACGACCGCCAGATGGTGCTGGCCGCGCCCTTCCGGTTGACGGCGCTCGACAACGAGGTCACCGAGGACACCGAGCAGCAGCTCTACGACTACTACGAGGGTGGGGGCGGAAACGGATCCCGGCCCGCGGTGGTCGAGGAGGCGCAGGAGGTGGTCGAGGAGGCCAAGGACGAGGCGGCCGACGTGGCCGCCATGGCCCGCGACGAGGCCGCCGACGTGGCTGCCACCGCCCGTGACGAGGCGGCCGACGTGGCCTCCGAGGCCAAGGAGCAGGCCCGCGACGTGGTGTCCACGGCCAAGGAGGAGGCGGCCTCGGTCGTCGAGCTGGCCAGGGAGGAGACGTCGGACGTCGTCCAGGTCGCCGCCGCCGAGGCCCGGGACATGCTGGACACCACCACGACCGAGCTCGAGAGCCAGGCCCAGGTCCAGCTGGAGGAGATCGCCACCAGCCTCCACCGTCTCGCCGGCCAGGCCCTGGCCCTGGCCCGGGGCAACGCCGAGCAGGCCGGTCCCCTGGGCGACCTCGTGGGCCGGGCCGGCCAGGAGCTGCAGAACGTGGGCATGAGCATCGAGGAGAGGGGCTCGGCCGGGCTGCTCAGCGACGTCCAGCAGGTCGTGCGCCGGCGCCCTCGCGCCGCCATCATCGGCACCGCCGCCGCCGTGGTCGCCGGGGCCAAGCTGATGGGCACGCCGGCCGGCGAGCGCATCAAGGAGCGGCTGGCGCCGCTCAAGGAGCAGGCCGTCGAGGCCGGCAAGAGCGTGGCCGAGGAGCTGAAGCCCATCGCCCAGCAGCGGGCCGAGCAGGTGAAGGCCGTCGCCACCCAGGCCGCCGACCAGGTCAAGGCCGAGGCCCAAGGGACGGTGCAGGACGTGAAGGGCACAGCCAAGCAGTCGACCCGGACGGTGAAGCGCACGGCCAAGGAGTCGGCGACCACGGTCAAGGGAACGGCGAAGCAGTCGTCGACCGCGGTGAAGACCACGGCCAAGCGGTCCACGCGGACCGCCGCCCCCGTCGGCTGAGGTCCGCGCCTCCGTGGGCGACCGTCTGACCAGGTTCGCCCCGGCCGTGGCCGCGGCCGTGGCCGGGCTGATCGCGGTGCGCCGCAGCCAGCGCGGGTGGGGCGAGGTCATCCCCGCCACCAGTGCGCCGGTCGACACGACCTCGCGCGCCGTGCTCGCTCGACCCGAGGCGCCTCCTCGCCCCGCGGCCGAGGCGCCGGCGCCCCACTGCGACGAGAAGCCCATCCCGACCCAGACCGGGGGTGGGCCTGGTCCCGACTCGCCCCTGCAGCTGGAACCGACCGACTGGAAGGCGAGCGTCAAGCGGGCCATCAAGGAGTTCAAGGACGACCGGGCCACGTTGACCAGCGCCGGCATGGCCTTCTTCTGGTTCCTGTCAATCTTCCCGGCCATGCTGGCCTTCATCGGCCTGCTGGGGCTGGTCAATGCCAGCCAGGGGGCCATCGACTCCATCACCGAAGTGATCAGGACGGCCCTTCCTGGTGACGCGGAAGGCGTGCTCATCGACGCCATCAACAACAGCCGGAACACGGACGGGTCCGTGCTCGGCGCCCTCCTCGGCATCGGCATCGCCCTGTGGAGCGCCTCGTCGGGAATGGTCGGCCTGCAGATGGGGCTCAACGTGGCGTACGACGTCAACGACGACCGGAAGTTCCTCAAGAAGCGGCTGGTGGCCTTCCAGCTGATGCTGGCCATGCTCGTCCTGGGCGGCGCGGCCACCGTCCTGATCGTCTTCGGCGAACCCTTGGGCGACGCCCTGCGGGACGACCTGCCGTTCGGAAGCGCCTTCGTCGTGCTGTGGACGATTGTCCGCTGGGCCGGAGGCCTGGTCGCCCTCACCGCGCTCTTCGCCACCGTCTACTACCTGTCCCCGTACCGGGAGACGCCCCGGTGGGTTTGGGTCAGCCCGGGCGGGATCCTCGCCGCCCTGATCTGGCTGGCCGCCTCGCTCGGGTTCTCGTTCTACGTCTCCAGCTTCGGGAAGTACGCCGAGACCTACGGCGCATCGCTGGCCGGGGTCGTGGTCCTCCTGCTCTGGCTCTACCTCACCGCCTTGGCCGTCATCCTGGGCGGCGAGCTCAACGCCGAACTGGAGCGCCAGAGCGCGGTGCGCAACGGGCAGGTCCCGCCCGAGTCGGTGCCCTCGTAGGGCGTGCGGATCGAGGACTACGCGCCTCTCGGCGACACCCGGGCGGCGGCGCTGGTCGCAAGGGGTGCACCCCGTCGTACGGGTCGGCCGGGCTCGACGCCACCCTGCTCATGATCCCGGCCGTGGGGTTCCTCCCGGCGGGCGACGAGCGGGTGACCGGCACCACCGACGCCGTCCCGCTGCCCCACCGAGGAGACCCTCTCGGTCTACGGCTGTCGGGGCGGGAGGGTGCCAACCTCACCGAGGTGGCCGGTCCGGCCGAGCGCCGGAAGGCGGCGTGATGCGGGCCATGACCGTCGAGCCCGGCCGCAGCGGGAGCGCGGCGGTGACCGAGGTGGACGGGCCGGTGGGCCAGGGCGAGGTGCTGGTCGAGGGGCTGGCCGTCGGCATCTGTGGGACGGACATGGAGATCGCGGGAGGCCTTTACGGCACGGCGCCGCCCGGCTCCCGCGTGCTGGTGCTGGGCCACGAGTCGCTGGGCCGGGTGGTCGAGGCGCCGGCCGGCTGCGGCCTCTCCCCCGGTGACCTGGTCGTGGGCATCGTCCGTAGGCCCGACCCCGTCCCCTGCCCGCCGTGCGCGGCCGGCGCCTGGGACATGTGCCGCAACGGGCGGTACACCGAGCGGGGCATCAAGGACCTCCACGGCTACGGCGCCGAGCAGTGGCGGGTGGAGCCGGAGTTCGCCGTGCCGGTGGACGACGCGCTGGCCGACGTCGGCGTCCTGCTCGAGCCGGCCAGCGTGGTGGCCAAGGCCTGGGACCACGTGGAGCGGATCGCGGCCCGGGCCCCCATCCGGCCGGGCCGGGCCCTTGTGACAGGCGCTGGCCCCATCGGCCTGCTGGCCGCCCTGCTCGGGGTGCAGCGGCAGCTCGAGGTCCACGTCCTCGACCGGGTGACGGAGGGCCCGAAGCCGGGTCTGGTCGCCGAGCTGGGGGCCACGTACCACGCCGGCGCAGTGGCCGACGTCCCCGAGCCCGACGTCGTGATCGAGTGCACGGGGGCGCCGTCGGTGGTGGTCGAGGTGATCGGGCGCAACGCCCCGGCCGGCGTGGTTTGCCTGACCGGCGTGTCGACCGGCGGGCGGACGCTGGAGGTCGACGTCGGCGCCGCCAACCGGTCGATCGTGTTGGAGAACGACGTGATCTTCGGGTCGGTCAACGCCAACCGGTCGCACTACGAGGCGGCGGCCGCCGCCCTGGCCGCCGCCGACCGCGACTGGCTCTCGGGCCTGATCACCCGGAGAGTCCCGCTCGAGCGATGGACCGAGGGCCTGGACCGCCGGGACGGCGACGTGAAGGTGGTCGTCGACCTCGGCGGCTGAGCCGGTCCTACTGGTGGCTGCGCTGCTCGGACTCGCGGGCCCGGGCCTCGGCCCGGGCGGCGTCGGCCTTGGCCTCGTGCTCGGCCACGTCGCGCTGGGCGTCGGCCTTCTCCTGCTGGGCCTCGCCCTCGCGCTCGAGGTCGGCGTTGCCCGTCAACGTGCCCGCCGCCTCCTTCACCCTGCCCTTCACGTCCTCCACGGCGCCCTTGGCGCCGGCCTCTGGCCCGGTGTCAGTTCCCATGGTGGTGCTCCCTTCGACTGGTGTCCGTGTCTGTTCTCCTACCCAGGCGGGTAGGGAACGGCGCATGGCCAGCGAGCACACCGTCGCCGACAACATCGTCTACAACCTCATCAGCATCCAGTACCACGCCCTCAAGGGGGCCGAGGTCTACGACCGCTACATCGAGGATGCCCACGACCACGAGGACGTGGTCGAGTTCATCCGGCAGGTCCGGGACGAGGACAACCGCCGGGCCCAGCAGGCCCACGCCCTGCTCAAGGAGCTGACCAAGGGCGACGGCATCGGCTGACCTACGGGCGCCGGGCGCCCTACCCTCTCCCTCGTGCCCGAGATGCCCGAGATGCAGGCCCTGGCCGAGCGGCTGGAGGCGGCGGTGGGCGGGGCCGCGTTCGAGGGGGCGGCGCCGATCTCGTTCTCCGGCCTGAAGACGTACGCCCCTTCGCCCGAGAGCCTGGTCGGCCGGCCGCTGTCGACGGTGGGGCGGCGGGGGAAGTTCCTGGTCCTCGGCTTCGACGGCCCCCGCATCCTCGTCCACCTGTCCCAGGGCGGGCGGGTCGACGTGGAGAGCCCGCCCAAGAGCAACCGGCCCAAGGTGGGGGTGGTGCGGTTCCGGTTCGTGGACCACCCGTCGGTGCTGGTCAAGGAGTTCGGGACCGAGCGCAAGGCCGGGTGGTGGGTGCTGGCCGAGGGCGACGAGGGGCCGCTGGCCGGCCTCGGCCCAGAGCCGTTCTCCGACGAGTTCGCCGAGCTGATCCTGAAGGGCGACGACGGGCGTCGGGTCCATACCCTCCTGCGCCAGCAGTCGTTCGTGGCCGGGATCGGGCGGGGCTACACCGACGACAGCCTGCACCGGGCCCGGGTGTCGCCCTACGCGTCCCTGGCCTCGCTGAGCGCCGAGGAGCGCCGGACCCTCGTCGATGCCGTCCGGTCGGTGCTCACCGAGGGGCTGGAGGTCGAGCGGCGACGGACGGGGGGGCTGCCCACCAAGGTCGGCGACCACTGGATCGTCCACGGCCGCCACGGGACCCCGTGCCCGGTCTGTGGGGACGGCCTGCGCCGGGTGTCGTACGAGTCCTACGAGGTCACGTACTGCCCGGCCTGCCAGACGGGCGGAAAGGTGCTGGCTGACCGGCGGATGTCACGCCTGGTTCGCTGAAGCCCCCGCCCCCTCGAAGATCGCCGCCTTGACCCCTCGGTCGGCGAGGGCGGCGAGGAAGGGCCCGGGGTCGGCCAGCTCGCCCAGCCCACCGGCGCCTGGGCGGGTCAGCCGTCCGGCCGCCGCCCAGTGGGCGGCGAGGGCGGCCACCGCACCGGCAGCCACCGCCGGGCGGTCGATGGCGCCCAGCACCCGGTCACCCTCGACCTGGCCCTGCCGGCCGCGCACCTCGACCCGCACCGCCCCCAGCGTTCCCTCAGGGTGGGGACGGCGCAGCATGGGCAGGTGGGCGGTGAGCCGGTCGCGCCGGTTGGCGCCGACCCTTGCGGTCAGGCGCTGGGCGGCGGGGAAGGCGGGGGCGAGGAGGAGGGGCTCGGGAAGGGCGGCGCGGTAGCAGTCGACGCCGCACACCGGGTCGGGGAACCAGACGAGGGCTCGCCCCGACCCGCCCCGCCGCCGGTGCCAGACCCCGTCGCCCCCGTCGACCGCCGGGCCCTGGAGGGCCACGTGGTGCTGGCGGGCGCACGCCGGCCCGCCCGTCCCCACCTTGGCCACGTGGATCTCCTCGACCACCTCGAAGCTGCGGGCGGCGTGGGCGGCGAGCAGGCAGGACAGGCCGGGTGAGAACCCGGCGCCCACCACGACCGAGACGCCCCGCTCGACCGCCTCGGCGTCGAGGGCGAGGAGGGCGCGGACGTCGTCCACGTCGTCCGACACCGACACCACGGACGCGTTTTGGTCGAGGGCGGCCTCGGCCGCGGGCGCGTGGCCACGGGGGCGGGCCAGGACGACGACGTCGGTGCCCTGGACCGCGGCCCCGAGGTCGGCCTCGGCCCGGGCCGGGTGCCCGAGCGAGGCGACCACGGCCTCGACACGGGCGGGGTCGGGGTCGACCACGGCCAGGCTGTCGACCGTCCCCAGGAAGAGGAGCTGCCGGGCGGCGCGCACGCCCACCGCGCCGGCGCCAACCACTGCGGCCCGCACCGCTACTTCAGTTCCGGTCCGCTGAGCTCCCGCCAGCCGCCCTGCTGCACGGGGACGGCCCCGCCCCGCCGGAACCGGACGCCGGCCGCGGCAATCCCCGCCAGCACGAGAGCCAGGGCGGCCCTGCGGACCGCCCTCATCGTGGGGCTAGCTGGAATCGAACCAGCGACCTCACCCTTATCAGGGGTGCGCTCTAACCGACTGAGCTATAGCCCCACAAGCGCCGTAGCAGCCGAGAAGCGGTGGTGACGCTGGACGACCTGGTCGGCTCATGCGCTCCCCAGTCTACGGGCCGGCCGCCGCTCCTCGCGCCCGGTCGGCCCGAGGCCCGGGCCGGGACAGCAGGATGCGACCTCGGCGCGAGTTACCGGGCAGGTCGGTAGGTCGCGATGAGGACGCCTGTGGTCGTCGTGACCGAGTCGGTGAGGCGCAGGCTGGCGCGGCGGGTGCCGTCGGCGAACAGGCGCTGGCCCGACCCGAGGACGAGGGGGTGGATCAGCAGCTTGTACTCGTCGACGAGGTCGTCCTCGGCCAACGACCGGACAAGCTCCCCGCTGCCCAGGACCACGAGGTCGTTGCCCGGCTCCGCCTTCAGCTTGGCCACGCTCTCGCCGGCCTCGCCGGCCAGCAGTGTGGAGTTCTCCCACGGGAGCGGTTCGGCAAGGGTTCTCGAGACCACGTACTTCTGGGCCTGGTTGAGCACGTCGGTGAAGGGGTTCCCGTCGGTCTGCTTGGGCCAGAACCCGTAGAACTTCTCGTACGTCAGCCGGCCGAACAGCAGGTCGGTGCGGCCGAAGCCCTTCGACATCTCCCGGAGCAGTACCTCGTCCGTGTAGCCCGTGGCCCACCCGCCGTGCTCGAACCCTCCTCGGGTGTCCTCCTCGCGCCCGCCCGGCGCTTGCATGACCCCGTCCAGGGTGACGCTCTCGACGACCGTAAGCGCTCGCATTCGTGGCACCTCCTTCTCCTCGGAACTAGACGGTACAGTACCATGGTAGTACGGTACCGTCTAGTACTGGTAAGGTTCGTCCGGGATGAGCACACCCGGGGACCTCGGAACGCGAGCCGGTCGGAAGCGGCGGGCCATCCTCGACGCCGCGGCCACGGTGTTCCTGCGCAACGGCTACGTGGGGACGAGCATGGACGAGATCGCCGCGCTGGCCGAGGTCTCCAAGCAGACGGTGTACAAGCACTTCTCGGACAAGGAGCGGCTCTTCACCGAGCTGGTGACCACCACGGTGCGGGAGGCGAGCGACCCTGTGCACGAGGAGGTGCTGAGCCTCCGGGACAGCGGCGACGTCGAGGCCGACCTTCGGGACGTGGCCCGCCGGCAGCTGGTCAAGGTCATGCAGCCGCAGGTGCTGGCCCTTCGCCGCCTGGTCATCGGGGAGGTTGCCCGCTTCCCCCAGCTCGGACGGACATTCTACGAGCTGGGGCCCGGGCGGACCATGGCGGCGATGGCAACCGCCTTCGAGCGGCTGGCCGAGCGGGGCGTCCTCCGCGTCGACGACCCCTCGCTGGCGGCCGAGCACTTCAACTGGCTGATCATGTCCACGCCCCTCAACCGGGCCATGCTCCTCGGCGACGACGAGCCGCCGTCACGGGTCGAGCTCGAGCGGTACGCCGACGCCGGCGTGCGGGTGTTCCTGGCCGCCTACCCGGCGGCGAGGACGACGAGCGCGTAGGATCATCCCGGCTCGTCCTCGGCGGGCTGCGGCTCGGGCGGGGCCGGGGGGCTGCGGACGGCCAGCCACACGGCGATGGGCAGGGCCAGGAGGTGGAAGGCGAACCGGTCGAACTCGATGCGGTACTCGACCTCGCGCGCCACGAGCACGTAGTTGGCCACCGCGACGACGAAGATGACGTAGCCCAGCCAGAGCAGCACCCGGGTGGGGCGGGGGAAGTTGTGGCTGCTGTACGAGGCGAACGAGGAGTCGGCGAGGAGCACGTAGACCACCCCGAGGACGATGAGCAGCACCGCGGGCGGGGTGAAGAAGGCCAGCACCCGGGTCACGAGGCGGGTGGCCACGTAGCCGTTGCCGGCGACCAGCGAGAGGAACACGAGCAGGGTGCCCACGCGGACCGCTCCCGCCCCGTCCACCCGCCGCCAACGGAACACCAGCCAGGCCAGGGCGGCGACGGTGAAGCCGAGGTCGACCAGGCCGATGTCGAAGCCGACGTCGCGGTCGGAGAGCTGCTGGAGGAACAGGCAGGGGACGATCCACGCCCCGATCAGGATCAGCACGGCACCCGTCCGCCGGCCCCAGGGCGGCCGCCGGGGCCGGACGTAGAGGAGCAGGCCCACGAGGAGGAGGGCGGTGAAGACGGCGACGAGCAGGTACCGGGTCAGGAACGAGTACGGGAAGTTGTCGACAACCCACCCGCTGGCGTCGTCCCAGCCGAGCCGCCCGACGAACGACGCGCTGCTGGTCACCACCCCGCCCACCAGCACGGTCACCGACAACAGCAGGGCGGCGGCGTAGAGGAGGCCCTCGGTGGACACCTCGCCCTCGTCGCCGCCGATGCGCGAGAAGAGCCACGCCGCCCCCGCGGCCAGGAGCAGGAAGGCGAGGGCCTGGAGGGCCTGCGGGCGACGCTCGGTGAGGTACGCGCCCCAGAAGTCGGCCCGGCCGACGAGGCCGTACCGCAGCTTCACCGCGATCAGCACGAGCACCGACACCTTGGCCACCCGGGCGCTGACCCCCCAGAACGGGGCGGTGGCCGCCCGGGCGATGTGGTGGTTCAGCTGGACGAGGGCGGCCACGGCCAGGACGAACAGCGGGACCAGGAAGGTCTGCATCTCGTTCATGGCGTTGTCGAGCAGGCGGGGGAGGCCGGCGAGGCCGCCGTCGCGCAGCTCGATGACGTAGACGGCCAGGTTGGCCGCGAAGAAGCCGACAGTGGCGGCGGCGAGCGCGACGCCGAGCACGGGCCGCACGAAGCGGACCCCCTCGGTCCGCCTCAGGAGGCTCAGGGCGACGGCGAGGCCGGGCGCCAGGAAGTAGGCAACGGGCACGGCGTCGCCCAGCAGGCGCAGGGCTGCGGTGTCGTCGTCGGCGAACGAATCGCTGAGGGCGCTGTTGAACAGCAGGAAGGCGACGCCGGCCAGCACGGCGACGGGCGGCCGGGCGAGGGACCCGCCGGCCAGGATCAGCAGCCACGCCGCAGCGAGGGTGACGACGGTGAAGGCGACGACGCCCCTGGCGGCCAGGATCGGGCTGGCCTCGAAGTCGTTGACGAAGGTCAGCGGCCCCCGCCGCCACAGGTCGGTGAAGACGAGCGAGACCAGGCTGGCGGCGAGGGCGACCACGCCCAGGACGGCCAGCTGGTGGACGAGCGGGGGGAGCCCGTCGAGGCGCAGGCGGCCCTGGCGGACGGGGTCGACGAAGATGACCCGTCCCATGGTGCGGGCCGTGTCGCCCGCCCGGTCCACGAAGGCGGCCGTCACTCGGGCTTCACCACCAGCACGGCGGCGCCGCTGGCGATCGTGTAGGTCACGATCGAGCTCCCGGCCGGGCCGAACGTCCCCCTGACCAGGGCGAACCCGGGCGGCTCCATCCCCCCCAGGAACCGGCCGGTGCGCAGGTCGTGGACGCTGACACGGGTGTCGCGGCTCACCGAGTCCTCCTCGCGCCCGCCCTCGAACACGACCACCCGGTCGCCGAGGACCACCGGCGTCCCACCCGGGGAGCTCCGCATGGTGTGGGACCAGAGCGGGCTCCCGGTGGCGGCGTCGAGGCCGACGACCTGGCCTCCGGCGTCGGCGGCGACCACGGTGCCGGCGCCCGATGCCGGCCCCACGAGCAGAGCCGGCCTGAACGGCAGGCGCCAGAGTTCCCGACCGGTCGGCAGGTCGACGGCCAGCAGGTTGCTCCCCTGGTCGGCCACCGCAGCCAGGACCACCACGCCCGAGCCGACGGCGAGGGGGCCGTAGACGGTGACGCCAGGCACCGACCAGCGGGGTCGCCCGGTCTGGCCGTCGAGGCGGACCAGGCCGCCCACGCCGTAGAGGACGTCGCCGTCGGGGAGGATCACCGGGGAGCCGGTCCCCTCCCCCGCCGCCTGGTGGACCCACTTCGGCGTACCCGTCGACACGCTGGCCGCGAGCAGCCCCACGCCGGCCACCGGGGCGACGACGGTGTCCCCGGCCACGGCCGGCTCGCGGCCCTGGCTCCCGGCGCCGGCGGGGAGCGTCCAGCGCGGCTCGCCCCCGCCGAGCGGTACCGCCACCAGCTGGTCGCCCTGGGTGGTCAGGACCAGGTCGCCCGCGGGGATGGCGTAGGTGACGGCGGCGTCGCTGGTGACGAGCCGGCGGACGTCGCCCGACGGCGAGACGACGGAGGCGGTGTTGTCCGTGCCGGTCACGACGAGGTCGGAGCCGGAGAACCGGGGCAGGCCGGACAGGAGGCCGGGGACCGAGCGGAGCTCGCCGGTCAGACGGATGCCGCCACCGGCATCGTCGCCACCGAAGGCCAGCAGCGCGGTCCGAGGCCAGGGGAGCTCGAGGTCGAAGGTGGCGATCACCCGCCCGTCGACCCACACCGGGGGCAGATGGCCCTGGATGTCCGATGCCGGGGTGGGCGGGGTCAGCGGGACCGACTCGGTGAGGGACCCGTCGGTGAGCGACCGGTGCTCGATCACGTTGTCGCGGGTCGTCACCAGCACGCTGTCGCCCACCACGAGGGGCTGGGTGTCGCTGCGGGCGCCCAGCTCGGCCAGCCAGCGCCGGTCACCGGTGCGCCGGTCGAGGGCGAGGAGCCGGTCGCTGTTGGGGGCGAGCACCACGGTGTCGCCGGCCACCACGACGGGCAGCTCGATGTCGAGCTCGACGTAGCGGCTCCAGTGCAGGTCGCCGGACGCGCTGTCGAAGGCGGAGACGATGCCCGCCTTGTCGACGACGATCACCCGGTCGCGCCCCGTGGCCGGACCTGATGTCAGTCGCCGTTCCAGGGTGGCCGACCACTGGACGCCGCCGTCGGAGAGCCGGAGGGCGGCCATCCCGCCCGCCTTGTCGCCCACGACGACCAGCCCGCCGGCCAGAGCGGGCGGCGCGCCCGGGATGTCGCCGGTCGGCGTGGCCCACCGCTCGCCCCCGTCGGCCAGGCGCAGGGCCCGGACCCGCCGGTCCTGGCCGGCCACGACGAGGGTGTCGGCGGTGGCCATGGGGGCGACGGCGGGGACGTCGGGGAGCCGGGCCGTCCAGTGGGGCAGACCGGTGTCGACGTCGAGGGCGGAGAGGACCTTGTCGGCCCCGGCGACGACCACGTAGGGGCCGGCGAGCACGGGGCTGACCGGCACCGGCCCGGGGACCACCACGCGCCACACCACCTCGCCCGTGGACGGGCGGGTGGTCGATACCGTGCCGTCCTGCTCGGCCAGGACGACGAGATCGTCCCGGCCCACGGGCGGGAACTTGACCTGCTCCTTGCGGCCGTCGCTCCACGCCAGCCGGGACAGGTCGACAGACCCGCCGAGCACGGCTCCCGTGCGCTCGTTGTCGACGCCTGCCGTCTCACCGGGCTGCGAGGCGGTCGGGGCCGGCGGATCCTCGACCACCGCGCCCAGCTGGCGGTCGGGCGACCGGAACGCCACGAGGTCCTCCTCGAGGACCGCGCCCAGGTCGGGCGCCCGCTCGGCCGTGCGCACGGGGCCGATCCCGGGGCACAGCCAGGCCTCATAGCTGCGCTCGACGTCGCCCGCCTCCTTGCTGACGACGATCGTCGACCGAAAGTGGTGGCAGCCGGGCTGGCGGGCGCCGGCCGCCACCATGTCCTCCACGCCTTCGAGGGTGGTGGTGACGTGCTGCTGCTCGACGCCGTACGTCCCCGACCAGCTGAAGGTGCCGCCCGGGGCCAGCGCCTCCCGCCACTGGGGCTGGGGCGGCTCGTACCCGGTGTACGAGCCGTTGGCCCGGACGCCGTGGAGGAGCAGCTGTCCGTCGCGCTCACCGAGGTACTGGACCTGGCGGACGGGGCCGAGGCCGAGCAGGTCGTCCCAGCGGGAGTCGATCACGGCCGCAGGACCGTCGAGGGTCGACCCCTGGGCTACGACCTGGACGACGTGCGACCCGCGGTCCTGCCCGTTGCTGCGGGACGCGTAGACCCAGGTGGTCCCGACCTCCCTCGGGTACCAGCGGTCCGAGGCCTTGGATTCGGACGGGGACGTCACGCTGGTCACGGCCACGAGCTGCAGCGCCCCGAGGCCGACGACAGGGACGACCCACCGGAGAAGCCTCGCCATCCGGCTCCGTAGCGCCCCTGCCACGTCGAACCCCCAGCCCTGCCCAGTGCGGGCTGGTCAGGTTAGCGAACGGAGGCGGCGACCGGAAGAGGGGTCAGGGCCAGCGGGCCTGGTCCATGGCCAGGTACCGCTCTGGGTGTTGCGCGGCAGACCCCGGCCACTAAGGTGCACGGCCAGACAGCGGTCACCTGCGAGGCGGCGATCAGGCCGGCCGTACGCAAGAAGACCATGAGGGCCGGGCCGGCTGAGCCAACGCCGCCCCGCGCCCGACGGAACACGAGTGAGGTATCGATCGACATGCGCGTAGCCAGGAGTGCCCGAACCGGGGGCCGTCGGGTGCTGGCGGCCGCGGCCCTGGTGGCCGCCGCCGTCACCGTGGCCGGCCGGGCCGAGGGGGCGTACCCGGGTGGGAACGGCCGGATCGCCTTCGAGACGAACCGCGACGGCAATCTCGAGATCTACTCGATGAACCCCGACGGCTCCGACCAGCGGAACCTCACCAACGACCCGGCCGAGGACACCGACCCGGTCTGGTCGCCCGACGGCTCCCGGATCGCCTTCGTGAAGGCGACCGAGGGCCACCGCAACATCTACGTGATGAACGCCGACGGGAGCGGTCAGACCAACCTCACGCCCGGGGCGGTCACGACCGGCCAGGCCAACGCCGGCACCAACCCCACGTGGTCGCCCGACGGCTCCCGGATCGCCTTCGCCGACACCAGCGGCGACATCTGGGTCATGAACGCCGACGGCAGCGGCAAGACCAACCTGACCGACACGCCGGCGACCGAGGGGCTCGAGACCCAGCCGGCCTGGTCGCCCGACGGCAGCCGCATCGCGTACATCCGCGGGGGCGACATCTGGGTCATGGACGCCGACGGCGGCAACCAACGGCCGCTGACCACCACGGTGGCGGCCGAGACGGCGCCCGACTGGTCGCCCGACGGGAGCCGCCTCGTCTACAACGTCGGCGGCGTCGTGTGGGTGATGAACGCCGACGGCACCGGCCAGAGGCCGATCGTGAACAACGCCGTGCTCCCGGCATGGTCCCCGGACGGGACGAAGATCGTGTTCTCGTCCAGCGCGTTCAATGCCGAGAACGGGCCCGACATCTTCACCGCCAACCCCGACGGCACGGGCGTGACGCGCGTCGGGGGGGCTCCGAACTTCACGGACAACGACCCGAACTGGCAGCCGGTGTCGACCACCCCGTCGACCACGTCGACCACGGTGGGCACCACCACGTCGACCACGGTGGGCACCACCACCTCCACCACGGTGGGCACCACCACCTCGACGACCGTGGTGCCCACCACGACCACGACGACCGTGGCGACCACGACCACGACCACCACAGTGCCGACGACCACGACCACGACCACCACACTGCCGCCGACCACGACGACCACGACCGCCCCCGGCCCCACCCTGTTCTGCGACGGGTTGCCGGTGACGATCGTCGGGACGCCCGGCGTCGACCGGCTGCTGGGAACCCCGGGCCGCGACGTGATCCACGGCCTCGGCGGCACCGACGAGATCCGCGCCTCGGACGGCGACGACGTGATCTGCGGCGGCGACGGCGCCGACCGGCTGTTCGGCGACGACGGCAACGACCGCGTCTTCGGGGGCGAAGGCGCGGACCTCGTGTACGGCGGCAACGGCCGGTCAGGCTCGGTGGACGAAGGCACGGACAGCCTGTTCGGCGGTCCTGGGAACGACCGGCTCTACGGGGAGGGCGGGAACGACTTCCTGGCCGGGGAGGGCGGCGACGACTACCTCGACGACATCCTCAACGCCTGGGGCGACGACACCCTCACCGGTGGACCGGGACGCGATACGTTGCGGGCCGGGCACGGCAACGACCGGCTGGCCGGCGACGACGGGAACGACACGCTTCAAGGCGACGGAGGCGTGGACGCCGTGGCCGGCAACCCGTTCCTCTCGCCCGGGAACGACCTGCTCGAAGGCGGCATCGGTGACGACACCCTCCTGGGCAACGACGGTGACGACGTCCTCGCCGGCCAGGCCGGCCTCGACCGGCTGCTGGGCGGTGCCGGCAACGACCGGCTCCTCGGGGGGACCGCCATCGACCAGCTCTTCGGCGAGGCAGGCAGCGACTTCCACGACGGCGGCCCGGCCTTCGACCGCTGCGTGGACCCGGGGGCGGGCAACAGCTTCGCCAACTGCGAATTCCAGTTCTGACCGGCGTCCGGTCGATCGGGGGCCGCACGTGCCGCCGATCGACCGAACGCTCCGCCTCACCCCCGCAGGCGCTCGGCCATCTCGGCGACCCGGGCCGCCACCTCCGGAGGCTCGCTGACCTCGACGGACGCGACGACGGCGAGCATGGCGATGACCGAGTCGAGCCACTGGGGCGACTCGGCCCGGAGCTTGATGCGGCAGGTGCCGGCGTCGACCTCGTCGACTTCGGCGCCGGCCCAGCCGACGACCTCGCGGACCCTCTCGACCGGGCCCCGGGCCACGACGACCGCGTTGTGGGCCATGGGCATGGCGCTCAGCGACTGGGCCACGAACTGGGCGGCGTCGTCGGCCGGGAGCGGCCGGGGCTTGAAGCGGGCGCCGGCGAGCTTCGGCGAGTGCAGGCGGTCGAGGCGGAACGTGCGCCAGTCCTTCCGGCGGCAGTCCCAGGCCACGAGGTACCAGCGCCGGCCGGCCGACACCAGCTGGTGGGGCTGGACGAGGCGGCGGGTCTCCTCCCCGTCGCGTGCCTGGTAGTCGAACCGCACCTCCTCGGAGTCGCGGCAGGCCTGGGCCAGCACGGCCAGGGCCTCGGCGTCGACCTTGGGGCCGCCGGAGCCGCCCCAGCGCATGGGCACCACGTTGGAGTGCACGGCCTTCACCCGCCGGCGCAGCCGGTCGGGCAAGACCTGCTCGAGCTTGGCCATGGCCCGGACCGCGGTGTCCTCGATGCCGTCGACCGACGCCCCGGCCGCGGCCCGCAGGCCCACGGCGATGGCCACCGCCTCGTCGTCGTCGAGCAGGAGGGGCGGCATGTGGGAGCCCGAGGTCAGGCGGTAGCCGCCGGCCACGCCCGGCGTGGCGTCGACCGGGTAGCCCAGCTCCCGGAGGCGCTCGACGTCGCGCCGCAGGGTGCGGGCGCTGACCCCGAGGCGCTCGGACAGGTCGGCCCCGGACCAGAACTTGTACGTCTGCAGCAGGGACAGGAGCTGCAGCACCCGGGCGGTGGGATCGTTCACGTCCTCAAGATAATCCCCATTGCGGCCAGGATCTGTCCGCATTGGGGCGTACGGTGGCCGCCAGCGATGAGTTCCGGTTGGGACCGGCGTCTCCCTGTCGGTTGGACAAATTCGCTTGACCTCAAGCTTGCTTGAGGATTTACCCTGCTCCGCATGACTTCTCCGGAGGCCCGAATGACCGACGACTACGCAGTCTCCGCCGAGGGGCTGGTGAAGCGCTACGGGACGAACACCGCCCTGGGCGGGATCGACCTCGAGGTGCCGACGGGGACGGTCACCGCCGTGCTCGGCCCGAACGGTGCGGGCAAGACCACGGCCGTGCGCATCCTGACCACCCTCACCGAGGCCGACGAGGGCCGGGCGCGGGTGTCCGGGTTCGACGTCCGCACCCACCCCAAGGAGGTCCGCCGGCGGATCGGCCTCACCGCCCAGGACGCCACCGTCGACCCCCTGCTCACCGGCCGGGAGAACCTGATCATGCTCGGCGAGCTGCAGCAGCTGCGCCGCAAGGACGCCGTCCGGCGGGCCGAAGAGCTCCTCGCCGAGTTCTCCCTCGAGGAGGCCGCCGACCGCCAGACCATGGGCTACTCGGGCGGCATGCGGCGGCGGCTCGACCTGGCCGCCACCCTGGTCGCCCGTCCCCAGGTGCTGTTCCTCGACGAGCCCACCACCGGCCTCGACCCTCGGGGCCGGAACGAGCTGTGGACCGTCCTCGACACCCTGCTCGAGGGAGGCGCCACCATCCTCCTCACCACCCAGTACCTCGAGGAGGCCGAGCGCCTGGCCGACGACATCGTGGTCATCGACCAGGGCCGGATCATCGCCCGGGGCGACGCCCGCAAGCTCAAGCGCGAGGTCGGCAGCGACCAGATCCAGGTCGTGGTCGTCGAGCTCGGGCAGCTGGACGAGGCGACCCGCATCGTGGCCGAGACCACCGGCGCCAGGCCCAACGTCGACAGGGCGTCACGCTCGGTCGCGGCGCCGACGGCCGAGGGCGTCCAGGGCCTGGTGAGGGTGGCCGAGCGCCTGGCGGGAGCCGGCATCGCGGTCGACGACCTCGGCCTGCACCAGCCCACCCTCGACGAGGTGTTCCTGACCCTGACCGGGTCGCCCGCCTCCGACGACCAGCACGAGCCCGATACCCAGGAGGTGCCGGCATGAACATGGCCACCCTTTCCGCCACCGTCACGCCCGTCGGCGACGAGGCCCTCGAGAAGCCCAAGGGCTTCGTCCACGACGTCCTGGTCATCACCCGCCGGGGCCTGACCCACCTCAAGCGCCAGCCCGAGCAGCTGAGCGACGCCACCTTCCAGCCGATCATGTTCGTGCTGCTGTTCGCCTACGTGTTCGGCGGCGCCATCGACATCCCGGGCGGCGGCAGCTACAAGGAGTTCCTCATGGGCGGCATCTTCGCCCAGACCATCGTGTTCACCGCCTTCGGCGTGGCCATGTCGCTGGCTAACGACCGCCGGAACCAGGTGGTCGACCGGTTCCGGTCGATGCCGATCTCCACCGGCGCCATCCTGGGCGGCCACGCGGTGACCAACCTGATCAAGGCCCTGCTGCCGATCGTCCTCATGTCGCTGTGCGGGCTGGCCATCGGCTGGCGGGTCCACGAGGGGTACTGGGACGCGGCCATGGGCTACGTCCTGCTGGTCGCCTTCGCCTTCGCCATGATCTGGGTCGGGGTGCTGCTCGGCAGCCTGGTCTCGACGCCGGAGGGCGTCCAGGGCGTCGGGTTCGCGGTGATCTTCCCGCTCACGTTCATGGCCAGCACGTTCGTTCCCAGCTCGACCATGCCCAAGGTGCTGCAGGTGATCGCCGAGTGGAACCCGGTCACCACCGTCGCCGACGCAGTGCGGGCCCAGTTCGGCAACCCCAACACCCCGGTGGCGCCGGACGACCCGTGGTCGATCGCCCACCCGTGGGCGTACTCGTGGATCTGGGTCGTGGCCATCGTGGTGGTCTGCGCCCCGATCGCCGTGCGGGCCTACAAGCGGTCCGTCGCCAAGTAGCGACGGAGAGCCGGCCGCCCCTCCGCCGACCGGTGGCGGGGACGGCCGGTACGCTGGAGCGGATGACGCTGGAGGTCACGGCGAGATGACGCCGGGCCCGGCGGTGGAGCTCGGGATCGAGGGGATCGCCGATGCCACGCGCATCGGCGAGGGCCGGTCGGGCACCGTCTACCGGGCCAAGGAGGGCGTCCTCGAACGGACGGTGGCGGTGAAGGTCCTGCGGGGCGAGGCCCTCGACGAGCAGGCGTGCCGCGCCCTGGCCGGTGTGTCGGGTCACCCGCACGTGGCCGGGCTCTACGCCTGGGGCCGCACCTCCGACGGCCGGCCCTACCTCGTCCAGGAGTACCTGGCGGGCGGCACGCTGGCCGAGCGGCTCGAGGAGTTCGGGCCCATGCCGTGGGAGGAGGTGGCCGAGATCGGCGTCAAGCTGGCCGGCGCCCTGGCCGCGGCCCACGGCGCCGGCGTGCTCCACGGCGACGTCAGGCCCGAGAACGTCCTGATCTCCAGCTTCGACGAGCCCAAGCTCAGCGACTTCGGCCTGGCAGGGGCCGGGTCTCGAGCGGGCAGCTCCGTCCACGCGGCCCCCGAGGTGCTGTCCGGCCGGCCGGCGACCGAGGCCTCCGACGTGTACTCCCTCGCCTCCACGCTGTACGCCCTGGCCGCCGGACACTCCCCGTTCGCCAGCCCCGACGAGGCGCGGAGCAAGGCCCCGCCCGACCTTCGTGGCCAGGGCGTGCCCGCCCCGATGTGGGCGGCCCTGGCCGCGGCCCTGGGCAAGGATCCGTCGGCCCGCACCTCGTCGGCCCGGGCCTTCGGCGACGCCCTGCGGGGCGCCCAGCGGGCGGGGGGGCAGACCGCCACCCGCATGGTCGTCCCCGACCCGGTCGTCATCGCCCCCGCACGGCGACCCGAGGCTCCCACCCGCCGCGCCCGCCGCGCCCGTCCTGCGCTGCTGGGCGCCCTGGTCGTCGCCATCGTCGCCCTCCTGGCCGCCGGCGCCCTCGCCGTCACCCGGGTCGGGGACGACGACGACCGAGAGCAGGTGGCGCTCACGGCGACGACCACCACGGTCGTGCCCACGACCGCGGCGACCGCACCTCCCGCCCCGCCGGTCCCGACGACCACACCGCCGAGCACCGGTACGCCCGCGCCGACGGCCACCACCCGGCCGGCGTCGGCCCCGACGACCACCGCCTCCCCGCCGGCCACGACGAGCCCGGCCGGCGGCATCCCGGCCTGCAACCCGTCGTTCTTCCGGGCCACGGTCACCAGCGACCGGCCCCGGTACGATAACGGCGACACGGTCACGGTCAGCGCTCGGTTCGAGAACGTCTCGGGGCGGCCCTGCTCGTACAGCCAGACCGGCACCTCGTCGCAGCTGCTGAACCCGTTCGGCGACCCCATGGGACCGATCCGCACCCTGGTCGGCGACAACGTGGACAACGTCCCGTTCGAGCCGGGGACGTCGCAGACGTTCCGCTCGTCGTGGGAGGTCAACACCTGCGTGAGCCAGACCACGTGCTACCCCGGCCGCTACACGATCACCGTCAACGTCGTCCCCTTCGGCGGTGGCCAGGCGTCGTTCGACGTGACGTAGGTCACGCCGCGGTGCGCAGGGCCGACTTGAGCACCTTGCCGGTGGCGCCGACGGGCAGGCGGGCGAGGATCTCCACGATGCGGGGGCGCTTGTAGGGCGCCAGGCGGTCCCGGCACCAGGCCGCGATCTCCTGGGGCGTCGCGCTGGCGCCGGGCCTGAGCACCACGGCTGCCTTCACCTCCTCCCCGTAGCGGGGGTCGGGGACACCGACCACCGCGGCCTGGGCGACGGCAGGGTGGCGGTGCAGGACCTCCTCGACCTCGCGCGGGTAGACGTTGTAGCCGCCCCGGATGATCAGGTCCTTCTTGCGGTCGACGATGCGGTAGGCGCCGTGCTCGTCGACCGCCCCCAGGTCGCCGGTGTGGAACCAGCCGTCCACGATGGTCTGGGCCGTGGCCTCCGGGTTGCGCCAGTAGCCCTTCATCACGTTGCTGCCCCGGACGAGGATCTCGCCGTCGGCGGCCAGGGCCATCTCCACGCCCGGCACGGGGTAGCCGATCGAGCCGGGGGTACGGGGGCGGTCGGGGACGGTGAAGCTGACCACGGGCGACGTCTCGGACAGCCCGTAGCCCTCGAGCAGGGTCACGCCGAAGCGGGACTCGAAGGCGCCCATGACCTCGGCGGGCATGGGGGCGCCGCCCGAGACGCACCAGCGCAGGCTGGAGACGTCGCGCCGGCCCGCGGCCTCGTCGTGCAGCAGGGCGACGTACATGGTGGGCACGCCGCCGAAGAAGGTGACCTTGTGCCGTTCGACGAGCTCGGCCGCCCCGGCCGGGGTGAACCGGGCCTGGAGGACCATGGTGCCGCCGACGGCGAGGACGGCGTTGTGCATGACGGTCATGCCGAAGGCGTGGAACAAGGGCAGGGCGACCAGGGCCACGGTCTCGGGCCCCAGGCCCACGAGCTGCTCCGGCACCCGGGCATTGGCCAGGAGGTTGGCGTGGGTGAGCTCGGCCCCCTTGGGCCGGCCCGTGGTGCCCGAGGTGTACAGGACCACGGCGATGTCGTCGCCGGTCGTCGGGTGCGGGGCGTCGACCGGCTGGGTCGTACTCACGAGGGCAGTGAAGTTGTGGACGCCCTCGGGGGCGGAGAGGTCGGCGAGGTCGGCCTTGGCCACGATCACCGTGCGGGCGCCGGCCGCCTGCTGCACGGCGGGGAGGAACAGGTCCCAGGTCACCACGGCCACGGCCTCGGAGTCGTCGAGGTGGTAGGCCAGCTCGTCGGCGGTGAGCAGGACGTTCAGGGGGACGACCGGGTTCCCCGCGTAGTGGCAGCCGAAGTAGGCCACGGTGAACTGGGGCACGTTGGGCAGCACGAGGGC
>DATAAD010000142.1:0-22884 GCA_036260295.1 Acidimicrobiales bacterium
TTGGTCGCCGACCCCACGCCCCGGCCGGTGTTACGGCGAGGAACGACGTCGAGCGGCGACGCCAGCGCCGACTCCAGCTCGGCGCCCCCCAGCCACCCGTGCTTCGACATGTTCCGCAGCACCTGGTCGCGACGGGCCTGCACCCGGCCGGGGTCCTTGTACGGGTCGTGCCCGTTGGGCGCCTGGATCTTCCCGGCCAGCATGGCCGCCCGGGCCACGGTGAGCTTCTCGGGGGCGACGCCGTAGAAGGTCTGCGACGCCAGGCCGATCCCGTAGGCCCCGTCCCCGAAGTACGCCTGGTTCAGGTAGCGCTCGAGCAGCTCGTCCTTGGAGTACTTGGACTCGAGCTTGCTGGCGTAGAGCACCTCCTTCATCTTGCGGAAGAAGGTCCGGTCCGAGCCGACGTAGTTCAGCTTGGCCAGCTGCTGGGTGATCGTGCTCCCGCCCTGGGTGTCACCCTTGGCGGTGTTGACCATGGCCCGGAAGACCGCGCTCGGGTCGACCCCCGAGTGGGAGTAGAAGTCGGCGTCCTCGGCGGCCAGCACGGCCCGGACGACGTGGTCGGGCAGCGACGCCAAGCGGACGGGATCCCGCTGCTCGGTGCCCAGCAGGCCGACCTCGGACCCGTCCTTGGCCAGGACCTTGCTGGCGTCGGGCAGGTCCTCGAAGCCCTTGATGTCGGGGGCGAACGGCGAGGCCACCACGAGGATGGCCTTGCTCGTCACCGTCGCCACCGCTCGCCGGAGGGGCGCCACCACGGCGACCAGCACCACACAGGCCAGCAGCCCGCCTCCGATCGCCAGCCAGGGCAGTCCCTTGACCCGTTCCCACACCATCCGTGACCGATCCATCGCTCTAGGTGTTGAGCAAACTCGGCAAGCTCAAACCTGCTCCTAGACTTCGACCCATGGCCCGCAACCTTCGCTACATGGAGACCGGGGTCTGTGCCCTGTGTGGAGCCGACGTCCACCTGGACGAGAAGGAGGGCCGGGTCGTCTGCGACCCCTGCCGCCGGCCCACCGACAACTGCACCTGCATCAGGGACGACCTGGACACCCGCCACGAGTCGTCGACGAAGATCGGGGCCATGCGCCCCGGCACCTCGGGCCAGTGGATCGCCGATCCTCAGCCCGAGGACGAGGACGGCGACGAGTGAGAGCGCTACCGCCCCAGGGCGCAGGGCGGGCGTAGCCGAGGTCTGGCCGCCCTCCCGGGGCGGACCGGGCGCGCGGCGACTGGAAAGCGACTTCGCGCCAGAACGGGCCGTTCTGTCGCCGAAACGACGCGGAGAGGGTCCCTTCCCGTCATACAGAGAGGGGAGGCTGCTTCCGAGAAGGGCCGCGCCAGCAGCGCGAACAGGAGGCACGCATGGAAGAGAGCTTCAGGATCGGCAGGATCGCCGGCGTCCGGGTGGGGGCGAACTGGACCGTGCTGATCCTCTTCACCCTGATGGTCACCGGCATGGCGGCCGGGAGGTTCCCGCACGACCACCCGGGGTACCCCGAGGGCGTCTACTGGGCCGCGGGGGTGGCCACCGCCCTGGTGTTCTACCTGTCGTTGCTGGCCCACGAGCTGGGCCACGCGGTGATGGCCCGGCGTCGCGGCATTCCGGTCGAAGGCATCACTCTCTGGCTGTTGGGGGGCGTTTCGAAGATGGAGGCCGAGCCGGCCACACCCGGCGACGCCTTCCGGGTCGCCGCCATAGGACCGGCCATCAGCCTGGCCGCGGCCGGCACCTTCGCCATCGTGGCCGGGGTCCTCGGCGCGGTCGGCGTACCCGCCCTCCTCGGCGGTATGGCGGCGTGGCTGGCCGGGATCAACGTCATCCTGGCCGTGTTCAACCTCGTCCCTGCCGCCCCCCTCGACGGTGGGCGGATCCTCCAGGCCTTCCTCTGGCACCGGCGCAGGGACCGCCTGTCGGCGTCGGTGAGCGCGGCCAGGGCAGGACGCGTGTTCGCCCTGGTGCTGGTCGCCGCCGGCATCTGGTACTTCACTGCGGGCGTCGGGGTGGGCGGGGTGTGGCTGGCCCTCCTCGGCTGGTTCCTCCTGATCGCCGCCCGCCACGAGCAGTGGTCGGCGGAGACCCGCTCCCAGCTCGACGGCGTTCGGGTGGCCGACGTCATGACCCCGAACCCGGTCGTCGTTCCCGGATGGCTCACCGTCGATGCGTTCATCGAGGACTACGCCCTGCGGCACCGGTTCTCGTCGTTCCCGGTCGAGCGGTTCGACGGGACGCTGGACGGGCTGGTCACCCTCAACCGGCTCAAGGAGGTGCCCGTGGACCGGCGAGAGGCGACGCGGGTGCTCGACGTGGCGTGGAGGATGAACGAAGTGGCGGTGACGACCCCGGACGCCGCGCTGCCGGATCTGGTCGGCCACATGGCGAAAGGGGGCGGGGGCCGGGCGCTGGTGGTGGACAAGGGCCGGCTGGTGGGCATCGTCTCGCCGACGGACGTGGCCCGGGCCCTGCAGCGGGAGGCGTTTCGCCGGACCGGCCGACCCCGCCCAGCGGCCGACCCCGGCCGGGCCGCAGCGATGAGCGGGAGCTGACGGTGGCCGCCCGCCTCACCACGGCCGCCGAGGCCGACCTCCTGAGCCGGCGCGAACTGCGGAGGCTGGCCGAGGTCGGCGAGGGCCCGTGCGTCTCGATCCTCCTCCGCACCCACCGGGCCGGGCGGGAGACGGAGCAGGACCGCATCCGGCTGAAGAACCACCTCTCCGAGGCCGAGCACCTGATGTCGGCGTGGCCGGGGAGGGAATCGATGCTGGCTCCCGCCCACGACCTCGTCGACGACCGCGTGTTCTGGCGCTACCAGGCCGACGGGCTGGCCCTCTTCATCGCGCCCGGTCTGTTCCGGGTGTACCGCCTTCCCCTGCCGCTGCCCGAGAAGGTGCTGGTCGCCGACGCCTTCCACCTCGTGCCCCTCCTCCCGCTGCTCACCGGGGACGCCACCTTCTTCATCCTCGCCCTGAGCCAGAAGTCCGTCCGGCTGTTCGAGGCCACCCGTTTCACCATCGTCGAGCTCGACCCACCGGACCTGCCCAGGAGCATGGCCGAGGCGTTGGCGCACGAGGACCGGGAGAAGCAGCTGCAGGTGCGCTCGGCGCCGACGCTCGGTGGCGGCGGTGGGCCGGCCCTGTTCCATGGCCACGGCGGCGGCGACGAGGAGAAGAAGGAGGCACTCGAGCGGTACTTCCGGGCCGTCGATCGCAGTGTCGTCCGAGCCCTGGGCGACGAGCAACGCCCGCTCGTGCTGGCCGCCGTCGACTACTACCTGCCCATCTACCGGGCGGTCACCGCCTACCGGCCGGTGGTCGACGACGCCGTGAGCGGCAACCCGGTCGCCTGGCCGGTCAAGGAGCTGCACGCCAGGGCCTGGGCGCTGGTCGAGCCGGGGTTCAGTCAGACCCGGGAGCGGGCCCTCTCGCTCTTCCGGTCGCTCCACGGGACGGGGCTCACGGTCAGCACCGTGGGCGAGATCGCCGCCGCCGCACGGCAGGGGAGGATCGACCTCCTGCTGGCCACGACGGGGGCCGGCGACGGCACCGGGGACGACGACACCGAGATGATCAACGCCGCCGCCCTCCAGACGTTGCTGACTGGCGGCAACGTGTACGTCGTCGAGCCGGACATGATGCCCGAGAGCCTGCCGGCCGCCGCCCTCCTCCGGTACTGACCAGCCCCGGCCCGCCTCCTGTGCGATCCGCTGACGAGCCGGCCGAGCCGACACGCGTCCGCGACCGGGGCCGTGAGGCGCCCGGACCCGACGGGCTCTGGAGCCAGACGGTGGGCCGGTGGGGCCAGGCGGCGTGGGCCGCCGTCGGCCTGGCCGCGGCGCTGGGCATCCTGCTGTGGCTGACGTGGCTGGTGCGGGTCATCTTCTCCCCGCTGCTCCTGGCCGGCGTGATCGTCCTGCTCCTCAACCCGCTGGTGGTCCGGCTGGAACGCAAGCGGATCCCCCGGGTCGCGGCGACCGCCCTGCTCTACCTCGCCGGCGTGGCCCTGTTCACGCTGGCCGTGGTCTCGATCGTTCCCGTCGTGCGGGCCCAGGCCGAGGACTTCCGCGGCCATTGGCCGGAGGTGCAGGCTCGGGTGGAGCAGTGGGTGGCCGACCGCGAGAACGACGTTCGGGGGACGCCGCTCGAGTTCACCCGGGAGGACCTGGCCAACCAGTTCGCCGGCCGGGTGACCGACCGGCTCCCCGAGCTCTGGCGGGCGGGTGACCGGGTCCTCAACGTCCTGATCGTCCTCTTGACCGGACCGGTGATCGCCTTCTACCTGCTCGCCGACCTGCCCCGGCTGCGGGCCCGGGCCGAGGAGCTGCTACCCCGCCGAGCGGCGCCCGAGGCGGTGTTCCTCGCCCGCCGGCTGCACGCGGTGGTCGGAGGGTTCGTCCGAGGGCAGATCATCGTCGCCACCATCGTCGCGATCCTGACCTCCGCCGCCCTCGCTCTCCTGGGCCTGCCCTTCTGGGCCCTGCTCGGCCTCATCGCCGGGGTGTCGGACCTGGTTCCCCTGGTCGGGCCGTTCGTGGGCGGGCTGGTGGCGGTGGTGGTGGCGCTGGTGACCCGGGACGCCACGACCGCGGTGTGGGTGGTCGCGGTGATGGTCGCCGTGCAGCAGCTCGAGAGCCACGTCATCAGCCCGCTCGTCCTGCACCGGACGGTCAAGCTGCACCCGGCCGCCGTGCTGCTGGCCCTGTTGGCCGGCGCCAGCCTGGGCGGGATCCTGGGGATGCTCGTCGCCGCCCCCGCGGTGGCGGCCCTGAAGGTGCTCGTCGGCCACCTCTGGCTGGTGTACGTCCTCGGCCAGCCTCCCGAGGAGCTGGAAGGCGCCGGGCCTCCGACCGACGAGCGAAAGCTGTGGCTGCCGCGGCGGGCGGGCGACCGTGACGGCGCCGCGGCGGGCCGGGCCGGGGCCCGGGCCTGACGTCAGCTCCTCGTCGGGCCCGCCCGGCGGGACCGGTACCGCACGCCGCCGCCGCGGAAGCCGGCGGCCGCCGAGAACACCATGAGAAGCAGGGCGACGATGAGCGCCCAAACGATGCCCTCCACCAACAGCACGAAACCCCAGAACAGCAGGGCCAACACGATCAACAGGCCGACAGCAGCCACGACCCTCTCCTTCCGTCCGAGGCGCCGTGCGGCGCCACTCGGTGAGGTCGTTCCCATCCGACCTGTCGATCGGGCGACGACTGACCGACGATCGCGCGACGGCTCGGAGTCGACTCCGCCTGCCCCCCGAACCGTCGTTGGTTGGCGGAGAGGGAGGGATTTGAACCCTCGAAGAGGCTTTACACCCCTTAATCGCTTAGCAGGCGATCACCTTCGGCCGCTCGGTCACCTCTCCAACGCCTCACGAGTCTGGCACGCGCCCGACCCGCGCGCGAACGCACTACCTTCGAAGAGAGTCGACATCCGAGGTGTGGGGGCATGCGCAGATCTCTTCTTCTTCTCCTCGTCCCGTTCGTCCTGGTGGCGTCGCCCGTCGGAGCCCAGACGGCCACCGGCGCGGTCCAGGTCACCAACGACCCGGCCCCGCTGCGGTCGCACTCGTCGCCCCAGATCGCCGTCAACCCCAAGACCGGGGAGCTGGTCGTGGTCGAGAGCGACGTCCGGGGCAACCGGGCGTGCGCCGTCCACCTGTCGACCGACGGCGGGCGGAGCTGGTTCCCGGGCGGCGACCCCATGACCAAGCCGTTCAACGACTGCGGCTTCTACGCCGAGTACGGGCCGCTGGCCACCATGGCCTTCGCCCAGGACGGCACCCTGTACATGGCCTTCGTGGCCAGCGACTTCCTCAACCGGATCCGGAACGCCACCCCCCGGCACGTGTTCCTGGCCCGGTCCTCGGACAGCGGCCGCACCTTCACCACGGCTCGGGTGTTCGAGGCGCCGGACGGCAACCAGGACCGCGGGCTCAACAAGGGGCCCATGCTGGCCGTCGACCCGAACAACCCCGAGCGGGTGTACGTGGGGTGGCGCCAAGGCGTGTTCGCGGCCGACGCCAAGGAGAAGCTCAAGAGCGTCGTCTCGACCTCGTTGGACGGCGGGAGAACGTTCAGCCCACCGTTCGACCTGTCCGACGAACGGGGCGCCGACTTCCCCGCCCTGGCCGTGGACAAGGACGGCACCGTGCACGCCGTGTACTGGGTCCGGACGGGCCTCCCGGCCAATCCCGTCCCGCCCCGGCCCATCCTCTACCGGCGCTCGGTCGACCAGGGGCGCACCTGGTCGGACGCGGTCGAGGTCGACCCCGGGAACGTGGGCGCCTCCCACCCGCCGCTGCTGGCCGCCGACCCCGAGACGCAGGACGTCTACATGGTCTGGAACGCCAACGAGGAGGTGCAGAACATGGTCCAGGGGTTCAACGGCGACCTCGACGTGTTCCTTCGGGTCTCCCACGACGCGGGCCGGACGTGGAGCGACCGCATCGTCCTCAGCGACGAGACGGTGAAGGCCAACCAGTACGAGCCGGGGATCGCCATCTCCCCCAACGGCACGGTCCACGTGGCCTGGTACGACTTCCGCCACAGCCCGACCCCCATGCTGGTGAGCACCGGCCACAGCGGGGACACGGGGATCTCCGACGTCTACTACACCTCCTCGAACGACCACGGGTCGACGTGGGCCAGGCCGGTCCGGGTCAACGACCGGGGCATCGACCGGTCCAAGGGCGTGTGGTCGAACAACATCGACAGCAAGTTCAACGTGGGCGTGGCCGCCACCGACAAGGCCGTCCACTTCGCCTGGCAGGACACCCGCAACGCCCTGGGCGAGACCGGCTCGGAGGACATCTACACCTCGTCCGTCCCGCTGGCCCCGGAGACGACCTCGAGCGGCGACAGCGGGATCCCCGGCTGGACGCTCATCTTCACCGGCCTGTTCGGCCTCGGCCTGGGCGTCACGGTGGCGTGGGTCCTCATGCGCCGACGAGGTGACGCCGCCCCCGCCCCGCTCTCACCGCGAACGCCGGCCAGGGTCTAGGAGACACGGAGCGAGCGGGGGTGGCGGGCGAGGATTCGCGTTCCGGGCACGGCGAGTGACAACGCGCGATGTCGCTGGGGTCGGCCGTGACGACCGCGATCCGATCGCTGGCGCTCTCCGTTGCGTGGAGGATCGTCCCGACGCCGTCAGGGCGTGGACGCACCTACCGTGTCCGGGGTCGACTTCGATGCCAGCCGACAGCGGAGGGAGTGGGATTCGAACCCACGGGGCTCTCGCCCAAGGCTGTTCAAGAGCCTCGCATTCGGCCGCTCTGCCATCCCTCCTGTGGGGACGACGCTACTGGTTGTCTCGCGGCGCTCCGCCGACCTGGCGAACCTGGCTCCGTAGGTTGGCGATCCACTCGTCGGCCGCCTTCCAGGCCGCCTCGGCGTCGCGACGTATGGCCGGGCCGTGCTCGCCGGCGGCCGGGTACGACCCGAGGAACTTGACCCCGGCCAGCTGGACCTTGAGGTCGCGGAGGCAGTCGGCCACCACCTCGTCGTCCACGTGGCCCTCGAGGTCGATGATGAAGCAGTAGTCGCCCAGGCTGTGCTTGGTCGGCCTCGACTCGAGCTTGGTCAGGTTGATGTTGCGGGCCGTGAACTGGCCGAGGATGGCGTGCAGGCTCCCGGGGCGGTCGTCGCGCTGGAAGCAGACGATGCTCGTCTTGTCGTGACCGGAGGGCGCGGGGATGCCGCGGGGGGCCAGCAGGACGAAGCGGGTCTGGTTGTTGTCGGGGTTGTCCTCCACGTCGGCGGCCAGGATCTCGAGCCCGTAGAGCTTGGCGGCCAGGGCCGCGCCCAGGGCGGCCGTCCCCGGCGGGCGGTTCTCGGCCACCTCCTGGACGGCCCCCGCAGTCGAGTTGGCGGCCACGATCTCCACGTCGGGCAGCGACTGGGCGAAGAAACGGCGGCACTGGGCCATGGCGTCCGGGAAGGAGACGACCCGCTTGACGTCGGCCAGGCTCATCCCGGGCGGGGCCAGCAGGTTCTGGCGGATGGTGAGGACGACCTCGCGCTGGATGAGCAGGTCGTGGTCGAAGACCAGCCGGTCGAGCACGAGCAGCACGCTGCCCTCGATCGAGTTCTCCAGGGCCACGAACCCCATGTCGACCTCGCCGGACGACGTGGCCGACAGCACCTCGGGCATGGAGCGCATGGCGACCGGCTCGGCGTCGGCCAGGTCGGCCTGGCTGAGCAGGGCCTCCTCGGTGAAGGTGCCCGGAGGCCCCAGGTACGCCACGCGGAACGGGTTTGCCATGCGGGGAGGATAATTGCCGCCATGGACGAGGCCGCAGTCCGGCGACTGCTCGACGACGTGCGCTCCGGCGCGCTGTCCGCCGACGACGCCGTCGCCCGGCTTCGACGACTCCCCTTCGCCGACCTGGGCTTCGCCAAGGTCGACCACCACCGCGCCCTGCGCCAGGGCCTCCCCGAGGCGGTCTACGCCCCCGGGAAGACGCCCGAGCAGTGCGCCGCCATCGTCGCCGAGTTGCTGAGCGAGGACGGGGGCGGGCCCGTCCTGCTGACTCGAACGAACGACGAGCAGGCTGCGGCCGCGGTCGAACGGAACCCCGGTGGCGTCCAGACGGGCAGGACGCTCGCATGGCGCAGCCGCCTCCCCCGTTCGGGACGGGTGGTCGTCGTCACCGCGGGGACGTCCGACCTCCCGGTGGCCGAGGAGTGCCTCGCCACTCTCACCGCCCACGGCCTGCGGCCCTTGCTCAACCCCGACGTAGGCGTCGCCGGCGTGCACCGCGTGCTGGCGACGGCCGACGAGCTGGCCGCGGCCGACGCGGTCGTGGTGGTCGCCGGCATGGAGGGCGCCCTGGCCAGCCTGGTCGGCGGGATCACGCCCGCGCCGGTGGTCGCGGTGCCCACGAGCACGGGCTACGGCGCCGCCCTGGAAGGGGTCACCGCCCTCCTGGCCATGCTCTCGTCCTGCGCCGCGGGCCTGACCGTGGTCGGCATCGACAACGGCTTCGGCGCCGCCTGCGCCGTCCTCCGGATGCTCCCGGCATGAGCACGACGGCGTGGTTCCACTGCTTCGCCGGCATCGCCGGCGACATGGCCCTCGCCAGCCTCATCGACGCCGGCGCCGACGTGGGCGAGGTGCGCGCCCTGCTCGACCGCCTGCCCATGTCGGGCTGGTCGATGGAGGTGGCGCCGGTCATGCGGGGCGGGATCGGGGCGACCAAGGTCGACGTGGTGGTGGCCGAGACCGCCGTCGTGCGGACCTACGCCCACATCATCGGGCTGGTCGACGAGGCCCGCCTGCCCGAGCGGGTCCGGAACCGGGTCCAGGCCACCTTCGCCGCCCTGGCCGAGGCCGAGGGACACCTGCACCGGCGCCCCCCCGGGCAGGTCCACTTCCACGAGGTGGGCGGCGTCGACGCCCTGATCGACGTGGTCGGCACGTGCGCCGCGCTCGAGGTGCTCGGCGTCGACACCGTCTGGGCGAGCCCGGTGGCCAACGGGACGGGGATGGTGCGCTCGGCCCATGGCATGCTGCCCGTGCCCGCACCGGCCGTCGTCGAGCTGCTGCGGGGGGCGCCCACCTACGGCCGCGACATCCCCTACGAGCTGACCACCCCCACGGGGGCCGCCCTCCTCGCCGCCACCGCCTCCGGGTGGGGGCCGATGCCGTCCATGCAGGTCGGTGCGGCCGGGTTCGGCGCCGGCACCCGCGACCTTGAAGGGCTCCCCAACCTGCTCCAGGTGGTGATCGGGCAGGCCGTCCCCGAGGTGCCGGCCCGCCCGGCGCCGGGACAGCCGGTGATGCTCCTCGAGGTCAACGTCGACGACGCCACCGGGGAGACCCTGGCCCACGCGGTCGCCGCCCTGCTCGACGCCGGCGCCCACGACGCCTGGATCGCCCCCATCCTCATGAAGAAGGGCCGGCCCGCCCACACGGTGAGCGCCCTGGCCGACCCGGTGCTGGCCGACCAGGTGGCGGCCGTCCTCCAGGCCGAGACCGGCTCCCTGGGCGTCCGGGGCCAGCTCCTGCAGCGGTGGCCCTCGGCCCGGGAGGACGGGCAGGTCGAGGTGGGC
Source organism: Acidimicrobiales bacterium (assembly GCA_036260295.1). Classification (GTDB taxonomy): domain Bacteria; phylum Actinomycetota; class Acidimicrobiia; order Acidimicrobiales; family AC-14; genus CADCTB01. The sequence goes on from DATAAD010000142.1 coordinate 10,038, forward strand.
GGAGTGCCGGTGCGGGTCAAGGTCGGCGCCGGGCGGGTCAAGGTCGAGCACGACGACGCCGCCCGCGCCGCCCGCCGCACGGGGCTGCCCCTGCGAGAGGTCGTGTCCCGGGCCGAGGAGGCCTGGCGCCGGCGGGTCGGCGGCGACCCCGACGGCGAGGCCGGTTAGCCCTCCTCGGACAGGTCGTCGCCCCGGCGGAGACGGGCCGCGGTGCGCACGACGTGCGGCAGCTCCCGCCGGCTGGGCGTGTGGGCGGCGAGGAAGCGGGCGGCGCCGGCGAGCAGCAGCGCCCCCTCCTCGGAGCCCTCGGGCCAGGCCGCGTACTGCCGGACCGCGGCCTCCACGATCTGGAACCAGTGGAAGCCGGCGTCCTCGGACAGCAGGGCGTGGCCGAGGGCGGCGATCAACGCACGCGGGTCGCCGCCCGACCGGAGCCACCCGTAGGCGATGGAACCGGCGCGGTCGACCCCGCCCTGGGCGTCCCAGCAGGCCTGGAGGTCGGCCAGGTCGGCGCCCTCGGCGACAGGAAGGCGGGCGGCGGGCACGTTGAGGAACCGGTCCAGGTAGACGCGCAACGCCCCGTGGACCACGCCCCGCACCAGCTCGTCCGACGGGTGGCGGACCAGGCACTGGTGCAGTGCGTTGGCGTAGGTGAAGCCGTGGTGGACGGCGTCCCAGTCGCCGAAGTCGTTCTGGGTGTGGAAGCGGGTGATGCGCAGCCCGGCGGCCAGGGCCAGGGCCCGGCCCAGCTGCTCGGGGGTGGCCCCGGAGACGACGGCGTCGCCGATCGACTTGACCACCGCGTGGGGGTCGTCCTCGAGCATCCGCCACCCCAGGCCGCTCACGTCGTCGAACTGCCCGTGCCGCGCCCGGCCCTCGGCCAGCAGTGCGGGGAGGGCCTCCTCGGTCTCCCGCACCAGGCCGGCCAGGTCGTGGGGATGCCGCCACCGGCTGCTCTCCTCCGACCGCGACGCCCCCGCCGTCTGCCCGGTCAGCGTGGGGAGGACGGCCTCGGCCGACGCCCAGCCCAGGTGCTCCAGGGCCTCGAACGCCTTGTTGGTGAAGTCGAGGGTGTGGCCGACGTCGATGAACACGTGGTCGGTGACGGCGGCGGTCATCATCCCCGAGACGGTCGCCGCGTCGAGGCCCGCCGACAAGGCCGTTACCAGCGTCCGCTCCGCGGCATCTCCGGAACGGGTCTCGACGAAGCGCCGGTACCACTCGGTGAGCCGGGCCGCGTCAGCCCCGTCACCCAACGGCGTGAGCGGGAAGCGGGGCGGGCGGTTGGCCGTGTCCCGGGCCACGAAGGCCAGCCCGTGGACCAGAGCCAGGGCGTGGTCGCCCTCGTCCAGCCAGGGGAGGAGGTTGGCCATGGCGACGAGGACGGTCAGGCCCGACCCCCACCCCTGGGCCCGGTTGGCGGTGCCGAAGTCGACGCCGACGCGCACGATCTCCGACGCCGGGACGCCGGCCTCCAGCAGGCCCAGGACGGCCTTGGCCGTGACCAGCGTCAGCCCGCCCTCCAGGCCCTCGGCCAGGCGCCGGCGCAGCTGTCCGACCCGGTTCTCGGGGGGGTTGACGACCAGGTAGACGTCGTCCCCGTCGATCTCCACCGGGAAGGCGCGGGCGTCGTCGGCGAAGGGATCGAGGGTCCCGCCCGAGGCCAGGTCGAAGCGGGCGTGGTGCCAGTGGCAGGTGACCAGCCCGGCCTCGACCGTCCCCCGGTGCAGCGGGAAGCCCATGTGGGGGCACCGGTCGTCCAGCGCGTAGGCCCGCCCGTCGTGCCAGAACACGCAAACGCCGTGCGTGCCGGCCTTCCCGACGAGCCGTCCCTCGGTCTGCAAGGCTTCCAGCGATCCCACTCGTACACGCATGGGACAGATGCTACGGAGGCGCCATGCTCAAGGAGTTCAAGGCCTTCATCCTTCGAGGCAACGTCGTCGACCTGGCCATCGCCGTGGTCATCGGGGCCGCGTTCGGGGCGGTCGTGACGTCCCTCGTGGAGGACGTCTTCACGCCGATCCTCGCCATCCCGGGTGAGACGAACTTCGGCGACCTCGCCTGGGACGTCGGAGGCGGTGAGATCAGGTACGGCGAGTTCATCAACGCCCTCATCGCCTTCCTCAGCATCGCCTTCGTCGTCTTCTTCTTCGTGGTGAAGCCGGTCAACGCCCTGATGGCCCGGCGCAAGACCGAACCCGACGTGGAGTCGACGACCACGGACTGCCCGCACTGCATGAGCTCCATCCCGGTGGGCGCCTCGGTGTGCGCCTTCTGCACCCGGGACGTCGCGGCCTGAACCTGTCGTAGACTGGCATCGGCCGACGGTCGGGGAAGGCCTTCTCTCACATGACGCTCCAGGTCTCCTCCCTCCGCATCGAGATAGGCGCACGTGTCCTTCTCGACGACGCCACCCTCCGCATCGGCGAGGGTGAGAAGGTCGCGCTCGTGGGGCCCAACGGGGCGGGCAAGACCACCCTCCTGAAGACCCTGGTCGGCCAGGTGACGCCGGTTTCCGGCGAGATCCGCCTTCCGCCCACCGTCGGCTGGCTGGCTCAGGAGACGGCACCCGAGGCCGAGGTCAGCGGGCTCCTGGCCTACGACCACCTCCTGGCCGGCAGCCGCCTGCACGCCCTCCACGAGAAGGTGCTGGCCGCCCAGGACGGGATAGAGAAAGCCAGCCTGTCCGAGGACCCCGACGCCCTCGACGACGCCGTCCACGACTACACGTCCCTCGAGGAGCGGTTCCGGCTGGCCGGCGGCTACGAGCTGGAGCGCACGGCCGAGTCGATCGCCCGCGGCCTCGACCTCGACGAGGAGGCCCTGCTCCTCGAAGTCGGCGCCCTGTCCGGCGGCCAGCGCCGGCGCCTGGAGCTCGCCCGCCTCCTCCTCGCGGGTGGCGACCTCCTGATCCTCGACGAGCCCACCAACCACCTCGACGCCAAGGCCAAAGCCTTCGTCATGGACTTCCTGCGCACCTCGCCCAGCGCCGTCCTCGTCGTGAGCCACGACATCGAGCTGATGAACGAGTCGATCGACCGCGTGCTCTCCCTGGAGCGGGCCCGCCTGGAGATGTACCGGGGCACGTACTCGGACTTCCTAGAGAAGCGGGCGGAGCGGGAGGCGTCGGCCGAGCGGGAGGCGACCAACGCGGCCAGGGAGATCGAGCGCCTCCAGCGCACGGCCGACAAGTTCCGGCAGGGGAACGCCACCGCGGCGCGCAAGCGCAGGAACCTCGAGGGCCGCATCGCCCGGATCGTCGAGCAACAGGCCACGCGCATGCCGCCGGTCCGCCGCAGGAAGCTCAGCGTCCGCTTCCCCGACCCCGTCCGGTCCGGCGACCTCGTCATCGAGGTCAGGGGCCTGGTCAAGGGCTTCGGCGACGAGGTGGTCGTACGGGGCGTCGACTTCACCGTGAGCCGGGGCGAGGTCTTCCTCGTCGTCGGCGTCAACGGCGCCGGGAAGACCACCCTCCTGCGGTGCCTGGCCGGCATGTACACCCCCGATGCCGGCACCGTCCGGCTGGGGACCAACGTCACCCTCGGCTTCTACGCCCAGGAGCACGAGGACATCCGCCCCGGCGACACCGTGCTCGACGTCATGCGGGCGGCGTCGACGCCGGGCCAGACCGAGTCGGAGCTGCGGGCCATCCTCGCCCACTTCGGCCTCACCGGCGACGTGTCCTCCCAGGAGGCGGTCACCCTCTCGGGCGGCGAGAAGACCAAGCTGTCGCTGGCCCGCCTGGTGGGCGGCCGGGCCAACGTCCTCCTGCTCGACGAGCCCACCAACAACCTCGACCCGTCCTCCCGGGAGGCGGTGCTCGCCGCCCTGCAGCACTTCAAGGGGACGGTCGTCCTGGTCAGCCACGACGTGGAGTTCGTCACCCAGCTCGCCCCCAAGCACGCCATCGTCATGCCGTCCGGGCGCCTCCTGCCCTTCGACGAGAAGATGCTCGAGCTCGTCCCCCAGATCCACCCGGTCCCAGCTCGACGAGGGGCATAACACAGGCTGGTCCCAGGTTGGGGGCGTTGAGTGTTCCACGTGGAGCTCCGGACCGCCCCCGCCCGCACCCCCACCTCCACCCGCCTGGTCGGGATCGACGCGGCGCGGGCGCTGGCGTTCGGCGGGATGCTGCTGGCCCACTTCGCCGCCTCCCGTAGGGCCGACGACCCCGGGTGGCTCCAGGCGTTCGACAACGCGGCGGACGGGCGGGCGGCGCCGCTGTTCTGCGTGCTGCTGGGTGTCGGAGCCGGGCTGCTGGCCGCCCGGGGGACGTCGGACGTGGCGTTCGTGCGCCGCGGGCTCGTCCTGTTCGGGGTCGGGCTGCTGGCGTGGCCGTTCGTGGAGCGCGTCTACCTGATCCTCCCCCACTACGGCCTCCTGCTCGCCTTGTTCCCGCTCGCGCGCAGGATGCCGACCCGGTGGCTCCTGCCGGCGGCCGGCCTGGCCTTCCTCGTCCCCTCGCTGGTCGTGGCCACCGCCGGCGACGTCGGGCTGCGGACCGCCGGCCAGCCGTCGACGTACGCCGAGCTGTTCGACCTGGGAGAGGTGGTCACGCAGATCCTCTGGACCGGCGGCTACCCGGTCGTCGGCTGGGTCGGCTTCGTGCTGGTCGGCGCCTGGGTCGTCCGCCGGCCGCTACGCGAGCGGGGGACGCAGCTGCGACTGCTGGTCGGAGCGACCGCGGTGGCCCTGACCCAGCCGCTGGTCGCCGCGGCCTACGAGACGAGGGGCTGGCCGTTCCTCGACAGCGTGGCCCACAGCAACCAGGCGGCGTGGTACGTCCTGGCCTCGGCGACCGCCGTTGCCGTGATCGCCGCCTGCCTGCTCCTCACCCGAGCGGTGCGGCCGATCGTGCCTCTCGGCCAGGTCGCGCTCTCGGCATACCTCGCCCATCTGCTCCTGGGCGAGGCCTTGGTCTTCCCGTGGCGGGCCACCGCCGACCCTTCGCTGGCCACCCAGGTCGCCGTTGCCCTCGCCGTGCTCGTCGCCTTCGCGGTGGCCGCCTCGGCCTGGCTGGCCCGGCACCGGCGGGGGCCGGTGGAGACGGTCGTGCGCGCCCTCTCCCGCTGAGGGAGGACGTAGGGTCGGCAGCGGCCCCGCCTCATGCTCGAGCTCCTCGCCCTCACCAAGCGCTTCGGCGCGGTCCTCGCCCTCGACGGCCTGGCGATGACGGTGGGGCCCGGGCGGATCCACGGCTTCGTCGGCCGCAACGGGGCCGGCAAGACGACGACCATGCGCGTCATCCTCGGCCTGGCCCTCCCCGACTCCGGCGAGGTGCGGTGGAAGGGCAGGTCGGTGACCGCCGACGAGCGGCGGCAGTTCGGCTACATGCCCGAGGAGCGGGGGCTGTACCCGAAGATGTCGGCGCGAGACCAGGTCGCCTACTTCGCCCGGCTCTCCGGCATGCCGAGCGGCGAAGCCGCCGCCGCGGCGGACGAGGTACTGGCCTCCATCGGGCTGGGTGAGCGAGCCCTCGAGCCGGTCGAGCGGCTGTCGCTCGGCAACCAGCAGCGGGCCCAGCTGGCGGCCGCCCTGGTGACCGCCCCTGAGCTGCTGGTCCTCGACGAGCCGTTCAGCGGGCTGGACCCCGTGGGAGTCGACGTGCTGGCCGGCGTACTCCGGTCGCAGGTCGACAAGGGCACGGCCGTGGTGTTCTCCAGCCACCAGCTCGAGCTGGTCGAGCGGCTCAGCGACGAGGTGACGATCATCGACGCCGGTCGTACCGTCGCCTCCGGCACCGTTGCCGCCGTCCGGGCCAGCCGGGGGACCGACCTGATCAAGGTCGCCCTCCAAGACGGGCGCACGGACTGGGCGGACCGGCTCGACCAGGTGGCCGTGGTCGGCCGGGAGGGGGATGTCCTCGTGCTCGAGCTGAAGCCGGGGGCCGACGACCAGGCCGTGCTCGACGCCGCCCGCCGGGCGGGACGGGTGCGCTCGTTCCGCCGGGAGTACCCATCGCTCACCGAGCTGTTCAGGGAGGTCGTGAGCCGGTGACCCGGTGGCAGGTGACCCGTCTGGTCGCCGGGCGGGAGATCCGGGAGCGGGTGCGGTCCAAGGCCATGCGGATCTCGACCGGCGTGACGATGCTCATCATCCTCGCTGTGGCCGTCCTGCCCGGCCTCGTCGGCGACGACGGTCCGACGACCTACGATGTCGGCGTCTTCGGGCCCCGGGCCGACCAGCTGGCCGAGCGCCTGCCGGTCGTCGCCGCCCTCAGCGGTGAGGACGTGATCTTCGACGTCCGGCCGCTGCCCTCGATGGCCGAGGCCGAGCGTCTCGTGGGCGACGGCGACCTCGACGCCGCGGTGGGCGACAACGAGGTCGTGGTCGACGAGGAGCTGGGGGACCGGCTCGGGTTCCTGGTGCAGGAGGCCAACCGCCAGGTCGTCGGCGAGTCGGCCCTGGCCGCGGCCGGCGTGCCCCCCGATGTGGCCGACCGGGTCCTCCTGCCCGAGCCCCTGCCCGTGCGGGCCCTCGACCCGCCCTCCGAGGAGGAGACCGAGCGCGAGGGACTGGTCTTCGTCGGCACCATGCTCCTGTACGGGCAGCTCCTGGGCTTCGGCTACTGGGTGGCCAGCGGGGTGGTGGAGGAGAAGGCGTCGCGGGTGGTGGAGATCCTGCTGGCCAAGGCCCCGGCCACCCAGCTCCTGGCCGGCAAGGTCGCCGGCATCGGGGTGATCGGGCTGGCCCAGCTGTCCGCCTTCATGGTCGTCGGCCTGGCCGCCGCCAGCCTCTCGGGCACCATCGACCTGCCGTCCGGGATCGTCCCTGTCGCCTTCCAGGTCGTGGGCTGGTTCGTGCTCGGCTTCGCCTTCTACGGCGGCCTTTTCGCGGTGGCCGGCGCCCTGGCCAGCCGGGCCGAGGAGCTGCAGAGCACCACCACCCCGCTGACGTTCGTGGTCATCGGCTCGTTCTTCGCGGCCGTGAGCACCGGCGGCGACCCCGGCGGCTCCGTGGCCCAGATCGCCACCTACCTGCCCCCGTCGGCCCCCCTGGTGGTGCCCATCCGGGTCGCGGCCCACGAGGTCGGGGTCGGCACCGTCATCCTGAGCGTCACCATCGTCCTCGCGGGCATCGCCGGGGTGGTCGGCCTGGCCGGCCGGGTCTACGCCGGCGGGGCACTTCAGTTCCGCGGCCAGCTCAAGCTCCGGGCCGCCCTCGCCGAGGGCCGCCAGGTCGAGCGCGAGCCGGCGGCGTGATTCGGGCGACGCCGCTTTGGGTCCGTTCCCAGGGAAGATGGGTAGGGACGTCCCGGTTGAGAAGACAGCCGGCCAGGAAGGGCTCGGCCAGGAGTCGGCCGGATGTCGAACGTGGAGCACGGAGGGTCCAGACGGAGCGAGCGGGTGCTCGCCGCTGTCGCCCTGTGCGCCGCCCTCTTCGCCGGCTGCAGCCGGGCGGCGACCGTCGAGGTGAGCGCCTCTGCCCCCCTGCCCGCGGCCCCTCTGACGACCGCCGCCGGCCCCACCGAGACGTTCCAGGGGGCGTTGGCCGCCGTCGACGTGTCCGCCGAGGAGCTGGTCGTCGACGTCCAGATCGTGTGGGCGCCCGTGCTCAAGGCCGACCGCCACCAGCGGACGGTGACCGTCGGCCCCCACACCAGTTGGGAGCCGGGGGGCACGGCTCTGGCCGTCCTGCGGGTCGGAGACGAGGTGCAGGTCGAAGCGGTCAGCGGGCCGGACGGGACGTGGGACGCCCGTCAGGTCCAGCTGTTCGACATCGACTGACCGGGGGTCAGCCGGCCTGGTCGCCCTCCGTGTCCGGGTCGGTCTCGCGGCCCTCGACGCTGGGGGCCACCGGATCGGACTCGCTCGCCCCCGTCTCGCCCTCGGGCGTCCCCGGAGCTCCCGGACGCTCGTTCTGCTGCATGTCTGACATGGCCGCCTCCTGCGCTCGGTTGCCGTCCGCCGGAGTCTTCCCGGCTCCGTGCCCGGCAAACGGTCGCCAACCTTGGGTCAGGGCAAGGCGCGGACCGGTGCCAGCCCCAGGGCTCCCCCACCGAGGGGTGGCGTCGATACGGGCGGCGTGGTCAGGGGTGGGGTGGTCACCGCGCTGGTGACCGCGCTGGTGACCGGCGGGGTGGTGAGGGGCGGGGTGGCCGCCGCAGGACTGCCGAGCGCGGTGGTGACCGGCGGGGTGGTCAGGGGCGGGGTGGTCACCGGGGGGGTGGCGAGGGCGGCGGTGGTGACGGGCGGGGCGGTCAGGGGCGGCGTGGTCGCCGCCGGGCCGAGGGCGGTGGTGACGGGCGGGGTGGTCAGGGGCGGGCTGGTCACCGGGGGGGTGGCGAGGGCGGCGGTGACGGGCGGGGTGGTCACAGGAGGGGTGCCGACGGTGGGCGTGGGCAGGGGCGGCAGCGCCGGCGCGTTCAGAGGCGGCGTCGCCAGGGGCGGAGTGCCGAGGGTGGGCGTGGTGACCGGCGCGGTCGTCAGGGGCGGCGTCGTCACCGGCGCGATGCCGACCGCCGACGGCGGGACCGGCGCGGCGGACAGGGGCGGCAGCGGCGGCGTGCTGAGAGGCGGCGTGGTCACGGGCGGAGTACCGGGGGTGGACGTGGTGACCGGCGGGATCGTCAGGGACGGCGTCGCCAGTGGCAGCGCGGGCGTGCTCGGTCCCGAGGCGTTCACCGAAGGGAGCGGCGGGGTGCTGAGCGGCGAAACCGTCACTGGCGGGGTGGTGAGGGGGGCGCTGTTCAGGGACGGCGTGGTAATGGGCGGCGGGCCGGACAAGGGAACGGCGGGGCCCACGCTCTGTACGGTCGTAGGTGGGAGCGCTACCAGGGGCGCGTCGAGCGGTGGGGCGACGAGTGCCGGCAGGCTCACCGGCGGGGAGGCGGGCAGCGGGACGGTCGAAGGAGCCGTGGAGGCCGGGCGGACGACGGGCACGTCGCCGGCCGCGGCCAGCGCGGTCGACAGGGACTGGAGCGTGCCGACCACGCTCACGTCCACTGACGGGGGCGCACCGGGGTCGGCCACCGCGCCGGTCACCGGCGGCGCGGCGGAGGCCGGTGCGAGCGGGCCGCTCCCTCCGGGCGTCGCCGCGGCGACGGCCGGATGGGGCGGCCCGGACGAGGCGGCGACCTCGACGGAGGCGCCGGGCGGGGGTGTGGCCGCCCCGGCGACATCGCCCGACGACCGGTAGGCCAGCGACGACGCACCGACCGTCATAGTGCCGACAGCGACCGCGGCGACCACTCGCTGGACGACCGGCGACTGGCCGAGGGTCTGCACGACGTCGACGACCGTGGGGTTCGAGGCCACCGAGATCAGCGGCCCGGTCAACCCGGGCGGCTGGGCGGCGAGCGTCTCGGCGCCGGCGACACCCGAGCCCGAGCTCTCCCTCGGCCGGCGGAAGCCGTCGAGCACCCGCCGGAACACCAACAGGGGCAGGAGCGTGCGCCGGGTGACCAGGCCGGCGCTGCGCAGCTGCTCGAGCCGGCCCTGGCAGGGCGTGCACCCGTCCAGGTGCCCGTCCACCTTGACCAGCGACACGGGACGGAGCCCACCGTCGAGGTACGCCCCTAGGTGGTCGACCGTGAACCGGCACCCTGCGTCCACCGGTCCGCCAAGGTGGGCCCTGATGTAGCCGTGCCGCAGCCGGCCTCGGGCCCGGACGGCGATCTGGGTCACGTTGTTCGGGGTGAGGCCGAGGGCGCTGGCCGCCTCCTGGGCCGACCTTCGCTCGACGTCGACCAGCCACAGGACGGAACGCGACCGCTGCGGAAGGTCCTTGAACGCTTCCACGAGGAGGCGCTCCTCCTCCGACCGGACCACGGAGTCGGCCGGCCCCTGCCGCGGGCTGGCGGCGTCGAACGCATCAATCTCCTCGACCGACTCCGTCCTCCAGCGCTGGCGGACCTTGTCGATGGCCACGCGGCGGACGGCGGTAAGCAGGTAGGCGCGGAAGGACGCGCGGTGGCGGAGGCCTCGGGACGAGACGACACCGAAGACCTTGATGAACGCCTCGGCGACCGCGTCCCGGGCGTCCTCTTCGTTCCCGGTGACCCGGACGGCCAGCCGGGTGGCGACGACGTGGTGGCGGCGGTAGAGCTCCTCGAAGGCTGCCACGTCCCCGTTACCGGCAGCGACGACCAGCACCTCGTCGCTGACCGCCTCGCCAGGCGATGCGTGGGTGGGGAGGGTCATTGCCTTGGTCGTCTGTCGCCGGGAGGGGGCCGTCGGGGAAGGGTACCGTCTCGCCGCCGGGACCAGAACACGCGCTGGTCGAAGCCACCAGGCCACGATGTGCTAAGAAGAAGGGGAGGAGCGGGCGTGCGCGGAGGCTCCCCAGCCCCTCCGACCGCTCGCTCCTCCCTCTTTCTCTCCGCTTGCCGATGGCGTCTCTTCGGGCCCCGATTTTGGCCTTCCCTGGGCCGGAGCCCACGGAACACCCCCCAGCTCGGCCCCGAAGAGGCGCCACCTGCCCATGAAGACGGGGCAACGCCCGGATCATGACGCGCCGGAGGACAATTTTTCTCCGATCGCCGCCGCCCGGGGCGCGCCGTTCCCCCTCGTCGGTGGGCGAGGGGGGACTTGAACCCCCACGTCCTTTCGGACACAGGAACCTGAATCCTGCGCGTCTGCCAATTCCGCCACTCGCCCGAGTGACCGTCCCGAGGGTAGCGGAACCGCGGGCTCGGCTTTGGTGGCCCCTGGGTAAGCTCCCTCCGAGATGGGACTGCAGGGTTTCGAGCAGCGCCTGGAGCGGCTGGTCGAAGGTGTGTTCGCCAAGACGTTCCGCAGCGGACTGAAGCCGGTCGAGGTCGGCCGGCGCCTCACGCGCGACATGGACCTCCACCGCACGCTGGGGGTGAACGGGCCCTTGGCGCCCAACCACTTCACGGTGGCCCTGGCCCCGGCCGACTCGGAGCAGTTCGAGTCCTTCTCCGACGTCCTCACCCGGGAGCTGGCCGAGGCGGCCCGCGACCACGCCCGGGCCGAGGGCTACGCCTTCGTGGGCCCCCTCCACGTGGAGCTGCAGGTCGACCCGTCCCTCACCCAGGGTCAGTTCCTCGTGGCCAGCGCCTTCCAGGAGGCCCCGGGCGGCGCCCCCGTGGGGTCGCTCTTCCTCGAGGACGGGCGGCGGGTCGAGATCGGGGAGGAGCCGCTGACCGTGGGGCGCATGCCCGAGTGCGACGTCGCCCTCTCCGACCCCAACGTGAGCCGGCGCCATGCCGAGATCAGGCGGCAGGGGACGGGGTTCGTGGTCGTCGACCTCGGCTCCACCAACGGCACCCGGGTCAACGGGGCCAACGTGAAGGAGCGGCTCCTCAACAACGGGGACGAGATCACGGTGGGCGCCACCAAGCTCCGGTTCGAAGCGTCCTGACTGCGGTGCCCGATTCCCTCCTCACCATCCTCAAGTTCTGCTTCCTGGCCCTCCTCTACCTCTTCTTCATCCGCGTCCTCCGGGCGGTGTGGGCCGAGATGAGCGGAGCCACGACCCCTGCCCCGGCCGCCCCCGCGCCCGCTGCCCCCCGGGCCTCCCGGGGTTGGGGCGGGGCCACGCGGGGCGGGGGCAACGGCAGGGGCGGCGGGCGGCTGCGGGTCATCGAGCCCGCCGAGCGGAAGGGCCAGACCTACGAGCTGGCCGAGGAGCTCACCGTGGGCCGGGCCGGGGGGTGCCAGATCACCCTGGACGACACCTACGTCTCCCAGCTCCACGCCCGGGTCTTCCGCCGGGACGGGCAGCTGTACGTGGAGGACCTGGGCTCCACCAACGGCACCTATCTGAACCGCAAGAAGGTCACCGCGCCGATCGCCATCCGCAAGGGCGACCGCCTGCAGATCGGCAAGACCGTCATGGAGCTCCAGTGAGCGCCGCCCGCCCCGTCGGGGTGGCGGCATGACCGCCCTCCAGGCCGGCGCGGCCACCGACGTCGGTCGGGTCCGGCAGATCAACGAGGACCGGTTCCTGGCCGACGAGCGGCTGTTCGCGGTCGCCGACGGCGTCGGCGGCCACCAGGCGGGCGAGGTGGCGTCCCAGACGGCGGTGGAGACCCTGCTGCGGACGTTCAAGGAGGGCGAGCAGACCACGGAGGGGCTGGTCGCCGCGGTGGAGGCGGCCAACCACGCCGTCTGGCAGCTGGCCCAGGGCAGCCGGGAGAAGCGGGGCATGGGGACGACCCTCACCGCCCTGGCCCTGGTCCGCGAGGACGGCGAGGAGCAGCTGGCCCTGGCCAACGTCGGCGACTCCCGCACCTACCTGCTCCAGCAAGGTCAGCTCGAACAGATCACCCTGGACCACAGCCTGGTCGAGGAGCTCGTCCGCGACGGGAAGCTGAGCCCGGCCGAGGCCCAGACCCACCCCCAGCGGTCGATCATCACCCGGGCCCTGGGCATGGAGCCGGTCATCCAGGTCGACTCCTGGGAGATCACTCCCTACACCGGCGACCGCATCCTGCTCTGCAGCGACGGGCTGACCAACGAGCTCTCCGACGAGCGCATCGCCTCGACCCTGCGCCAGCTGGCCGACCCGCAGGAGGCGGCCCACGACCTGGTCCGCCAGGCCCGGGCCGCCGGCGGCAGCGACAACATCACCGTGGTCGTGGTCGACGTGGTCGACGACGACGGCCGGTCGGAACGGGCGTCGGCGGCCCTCGCCGGCGACACCTCCACCACCGCCGCCCGGCCGGCGCCACCTCCGACGATCGAGAGCTCGATGCCCGAGCGGGAGCCGACCGGCGCCCGCGTGGCCGCTCCCCCCGCCCCGGAGCCGCCCTCGGCCCAGGCCCGGAGGCCGCAGCTGGGGGCGCCGCCTCCGGAGACCAAGAGCCGGCGGATGACGTGGCGGGTGGTGGTGTTCCTCGTCGCCGTCCTCGCCGTTCTGGGCGCCGCCGTCTGGGCCGTGG
>DATAAD010000143.1:0-17980 GCA_036260295.1 Acidimicrobiales bacterium
GGCCGAGGGTGTCGCCGATCCCGTCACCGGCCACATGGGCGTGACCGTCGGCACCCGAGCGGCCATGCCGAGGTGCGGACCTTCGGCCCGCCGGAGGGGAGCGCCCGCCGGCTACGCGGGCCGGCGGTGTACCGAGACCGCGTAGTCGCCGCCGGCGAAGGGCCGGCGGTCCCACGTCGCCCACCGCTCGGCCAGGACCAGGCCGGCGGCCTGGGCGAAGGCGTCGTAGTCGGCCAAGGACAGCCGGCCGGGCTCGAGGGAGAAGCCGGCCACCAGGGCGCCGCCCGGCTCCAGGTGCCGAGCCAGGTTCGTCACCACGTCGGCCTCGGTACCCGGAGCCAGGAAGATCATCACGTTGCCGGCCAGCACGACCACGTCGAACGTCCGGTCGAGGTCGACCTGGGAGAGGTCGGCCAGCACCCAGGGCAGGTTCGGCTGCTTGGACCGGGCCACGTCGAGCATGGACGGGTCGACGTCGACGCCCACCACGTCGATGCCACGGCGGGCCAGCTCGATGGCGACCCGGCCGGTGCCGCAGCCGGCGTCCAGCACCGACCGCGGGCCGAGGGCCTCGACGAAGTCGGCCTCGCCGTGGACGTTCCTTCCGGCCGCGGCCAGCTCCTCCCACCGCCGGTCGTAGCCGGCACTCCGCCCGCCCGCCTCGGACAACCACCGGTTCTCGGTCACCGCCGCCATTCTGGCTGCAGGTGCCCGCCAATGAGCAGCTGCCTGCCAGCCAGAGCGGGCGGTGACTGCCCGGCCAGCCACTGTCCGTAGGAAACCGGTCAGCCACTCGTCACTCGCCGGCCACCGGGCGGCAACCTCGGCGAGACGGCCGCCTGCTGTGCTGGGCCCTTGTCCGCCAAGGGGTTCTCGCGCGCCGGCCACACGCCCAGCCTGGTCGCATCCCTGCTCCACTTCGACGTCTCGTTCATGGTGTGGGTGCTGCTGGGCGCCCTCGGCGCCTACGTGGGCGACGACCTCCGGCTGAACTCGGCCCAGAAGGGGCTCATGGTGGCCGTACCCCCGCTGGGCGGGTGCGGGTTCCGCCTCGTGCTCGGGACTGTCGTCGAGCGCGTCGGGATCAAGCGGACCGGGCTGGCGTCCATGGGCCTCACCCTGGTCCCTCTCGTCTGGGGCTGGCTCGGCGGCGGTTCCTACCCCGAGGTCCTCGGCATCGGGCTCCTCCTGGGCGTGGCGGGAGCCAGCTTCACCGTGGCCCTCCCCCTGGTGAGCCGCTGGTACCCGCCCGAGTTCCAGGGCATGGCCCTGGGCATCGCCGGCGCCGGCAACTCGGGCACGATCGTCGCCATCCTCGCCGCGCCGCGGATCGCCCAGTCCCTCGGCTGGCACGCGGTGTTCGGCCTGGCCTGCATCCCCGTCGCCCTCACCTGGCTGGCGTTCGCCCTCCTGGCCAAGGAGCCCCCCGCCCGGCCCGGCCCCCGAGCGGGCAGCGCCCTTTCCATGCTGCAGGAGCCCGACGCCCGCTGGCTGAGCCTGTTCTACCTGGTCACCTTCGGCGGGTTCGTCGGTCTCTCCGGCTACCTGTCGATCTTCTTCGTCGACGGCTTCGACATGGGCAAGCTCAGCGCCGCCGGCTACGCCGCCCTGTGTGCGGCAGCCGGCTCCCTCCTGCGTCCGCTGGGCGGCGCCCTGGCCGACCGCCTGGGCGGGACGCGGGTACTGACCGGCGCCCTCGTGGTCGTGGCCGGCCTGGCCCTGGGCCTGGCCTCCCTTCCGGGTCTCGGTCTCACCGTCGCCCTGCTCGTCGTCACCATGGGCACCCTGGGCGTGGGCAACGGCGCCGTCTTCCAGGTCGTCCCCCAGCGGTTCCCCGCCGCCGTGGGCCCCATGACCGGGCTGGTGGGAGCGGCCGGCGGTCTCGGTGGTTTCCTGCTGCCCTTCGCCCTCGGCTCCCTCGAGGGCTCGACCGGGACCTTCGCCGCCGGCTTCCTGGTGTTCGCCGCGGCCGCCGTCCTGGCCTCGCTGGCCGTCACCCGGCGCCAGCGGGCCTGGCGGCAGGCGTGGGCGATCGACGTGGCCGTGTGAACGACGAAGGTCGACCTCAGGCGATGGTGAGGATCCTGCTCAAGCCCACCATCTCGAAGACCTTGACCGTGGACGGGCGTGGGTTGTGGAGCACGAAGCTCCCGCCCCGCTCCAGCGCCCGCCGGTGCATGTCGAGCAGCATGGTCAGACCGGCGCTGTCGATGAACGTCATGTCGCTCAGGTCGAGGTCGACGGACAGGTTCCCCTGACCCTCGACGACGTCGAGCAGCAGTCCCCGCAGGATGGCGATGCTGGACCCGTCCACCTCCCCGTGCACGGCCACCGTTACCGAACGCCCCCGCCGGGCGAAGCCGAGCGAGAACCGGTCGGCCCCGTTATCCATCGGGTGGAGTCGTCGCCGCCGTGGTTGCTGTCAGGGATCCGCTCCTCGCGTGAGACGCGCCGTGGCCGGAGTCCCTCGCTGCTGGAGACGCTGACTCCATGATCGCGGGTCGGAGGAGCGTTGTCACCCCTCGGGGACGGAAAGTCTGACCTCGGGCACCGGGCCGGTGCGCGGGCTATTGTCCAGCCGCACTACCGGCGCAGCTGTCGGCGGACGCAAGGGGGGGACGGACATGGCTGGCAGGGCTCGACGCGTACTGACGGTGGCGATCCTGACCGCACTGGCGGGCCTGGCCCCGGCCGGCCCGGCCCAGGCCGCGGTGCTGGCCTGCGGGCAGACCATCACCGAGAGCACCACGCTGGAGAACGACCTGGGCCCCTGCCCCGGCCACGGGGTCGTCATCGGCGCCGACAACATCACCTTCGACCTCGACGGCCACACCATCCGGGGCTCCGCCGGGCGCGACGGAGCGGGCGTCTTCGTGCTCAACCGCACCGGGGTGACCGTCACCAACGGCACGGTCACCGCCTTCGACATCGGGGTGGCCATCGACGGAGGGTCGAACAACACGGTCAGCGGCATGACCGCCCGGGGCAACATCGGCGCCCTGAACGGGATCGGCGGCGACGGCATCGCCATCATGTCGTCCCGAGGCAACCGGGTCGTGGGGAACGCCACGATCAACAACGGTCCCTATTCCGGGATCGGCCTCTACTCCCGGCGGGACAGCGCCCACCCGGGGACGCCTGGCGTGGCACGGGACAACCTCATCTCGGGCAACGACGTCACCGGCAACATCATCGGCCGCAACCGTTTCGACGCCACCGACACCGACAACGACGGCATCCGGGTGGAGAACGACGCCGTGTCCAACACCTTCACCGACAACCGGGTGGCCCGGAACGGGCTGGACGGCATCTCGCTCTTCGCCGACACCGCCGACAACGTCGTCACCAACAACCAGGTCCAGGGCAACGGCTTCTACCGGACCACGGCCCGCCGGGGCAGCGGGATCATCGTGTTCACCCGGTCGACCCGCAACGTCGTCGAGAACAACTTCGTCACCGGCAACGCCGACAGCGGCATCGACATCCGCCCGCCTTTGCAGACCTTCCCGGGGGCGACGAACAACCGGATCATGAACAACATGTCGGTTGGCAACAGCGTGCTGCCGTTCATCCCCAGCCCGGTGTTCGGGGAGAGCTTCGACCTCAAGGACGGCAACCCCGGCTGCGACGCCAACGTGTGGTTCGGCAACCGCTACCGCACGTTCAACCAGCCGTGCGTGACCGCGGGGGGCCAGCAGGTCTAGGCCCGAGATGGCGGACACCGGCGTCCCGCCCCGTGAGCTGCTGCGCCAGCGCACGGAGATGCTGCGCCTGCTCCCCCGGGGCGGCCGGGGGCTGGTCGCCGTGCTCGTGGCCGCCGTGGTGGTCGGGGCGGTCATCCCCCCGGCGGTCGCCCTGGCCACGGGCGCCCTGGTCGGCAACATCCCCGACGCCGTGCGCGACGGGCGGGGCTCGGCGGCCGCCGACGGCGCCCTCGCCGCCCTGGCCGTCCTCATCGGGCTGCTGACCCTCCAGCAGCTGTTCCTCGCCGTCCGCCAGTTCGTCTCGTACCGGGCTGTCAAGCGGGTCGACGGCTGGCTGGTCGACCGGGTGTACGACGCCCTCCACGGGCCGCCC
The DNA here is from genome assembly GCA_036260295.1 of Acidimicrobiales bacterium. Classification (GTDB taxonomy): domain Bacteria; phylum Actinomycetota; class Acidimicrobiia; order Acidimicrobiales; family AC-14; genus CADCTB01. The sequence continues at coordinate 4,078 of DATAAD010000143.1, forward strand.
GGCATCGCCCACCTCCAGGACCCGAACCTGCTCGACGACCTGGCCCTGGGCGGCGGGAACCCGACCTCGCTGACCCCCGAGACGCCCGGCGGGGCCGCTGTGGGGCTGGTCGTGCGGACGGGCCGGTGGGCCTCCGCCATCGGGTCGGGGCTGATCCTCGCCCGGGTGTCGTGGCTCGCCGCCCTCCTCATGCTCGCCGTGGCCCTCTGGATCCGGGCCCGGGCCCATCGCTCCCACCTGCTGTTCGTGCGGGCCCAGCGGGCGGTGTGGCCGGCCTACCGCCGGGCCTCGTACACGGCGTCGCTGGCCACGGCCCCGGCCGCGGCCAAGGAGACCCGGATCTTCGGGCTCACCCACTGGCTGGTCGCCCGCCACGAGAGGGAGTGGGAAGCGGTGACGTCCTCCATCGGTCCGGAGCGGGCCAAGGTCCGGGCCCTGCTGGCCCGCACCCAGGGGATGCTCACCCTCGGGCACGTGGCCGTGTTCGTCTACCTCGGCCATCAGGCCGTCTCCGGCCGGATCACCCTGGAGACCTTCACCGCCGCCCTGTCGGCGACCGCCGGCCTCACCAGCCTCACGGCCACCAGCCACGAGGACGACGCCGTGGACTTCGGCATGGCGTCGCTGGACGCCGTGGTCCGGATCGAGCAGCGGGCGGCAGAGGCGTGGCCGGCGGGGCCGGGGACGGCCGCGGCCGACGGTCTCCCTCGACAGGGCATCCGCTTCGAGGACGTGGCCTTCACCTACCCGGGGGCCGAGCGCCCGGCGGTGTCGGAGGTGACCTTCGAGCTGCCGGCGGGCCGGTCGGTCGCCCTGGTCGGCCCCAACGGGGCGGGCAAGACCACCCTGGTCAAGCTGCTGGCCGGGCTGTACGAGCCCGACGCCGGGCGCATCGTGGTCGACGGGACCGACCTGGCCGACCTCCAACCCGACTCGTGGCGGCGCCAGCTGGCCGTGATCTTCCAGGACTTCGAGCGCTACGAGCTGCCGGCTCGGGACAACGTCGGCTTCGGCGCCCTCGGGCTGCGGGACGACGACCCGGCCCTGGCCGCCGCCGCCCGCCGGGCCGGGGCCGGCGCCGTGGTCGACGGCCTTCCCCGGGGCTGGGACACCATCCTGTCCCGCCGCTACCCGGGCGGGGTCGACCTCTCCGGCGGCGAGTGGCAGAAGATCGCCCTGGCCCGGGCCCTGCTGGCGGTGGAGGGCGGGGCCCGGGTGCTGGTGCTCGACGAGCCCACGGCCAACCTCGACGTGCGGTCCGAGGCCGAGCTGTTCGACGACCTGCTGGAGGCGGCGGCCGGCTGCACGACCGTCCTCGTGTCGCACCGGTTCTCGACCGTCCGCCGGGCCGACCTCATCTACGTGCTCGACCGGGGCGGACGGGTGGCCGAGGCGGGGACGCACGACGAGCTGGTGGTCCGCCACGGGCGCTACGCCGAGCTGTTCTCCTTGCAGGCGGCGAGGTTCGGATGAGGCGGCTTCGGGCCCTGCTGGGACTGGCCCGGGCCGCGGGCGCCGGCCGGGCCGCGTTCGTCGTCGCCCTCAGCGTCCTCGTCGCCTGCTGCTCGACGTTCATGGGGCTCCTCTTCAAGGTGCTGGCCGACGGCGTGGTCGACGGCAACCGCACCCCGGTGCTGGTCGCCGCCGTCCTCCTGGCCGTGGCCGGCACCTTCCAGAACGCCGGCGGGCGGTACGTCCTGCTGGTGGTGGCCGACATCCACGACCGGGCCGTGCTGGCCATGAACCGCGACCTCATGCGCCTCTCGGCCACCACGCCCGGCCTGGAGCACCACGAGCGGCCCGAGTACCTCGACCGCATGGCCCTCCTGCGCGACGACACCCGCGTCCTGGCCGATGCCCTGCGCCAGGCCGTGGTCGCCCTGGTACTCGTCATCCGCGTGGTCACCACTGCCGGGTTGCTGGGCAGCGTGCACCCCGCCCTGGTCGTCCTGCCGGCCTTCGCCCTGCCCTCGCTGTGGACCGGGGCCCGGAGCCGGCGCATCGTCCAGCAGGCCCGGGAGGCGAGTGCCACCCAGGGACGGCTGCTCGACCACCTCCTCGGCCTCTCCGCCGCGGTGGCCGGGGGCGCCGAGGCGCGGATCTTCGGGGTGGGCGGGGAGATCTCGCGCCGGGCCCGCGCCCTCTGGGACGAGCGGGCTGCGATCATCGCCAAGGCCCAGCTCAAGTCGGGGCTGCTCCAGGCCGCGGGCTGGGGCGTCTTCGCCGTCGGGTACGCGGCCGCCATCGTGTGGGTGGTCCTCCGGGCCCTGGAGGGGGACGCGTCCGCGGGCGACGTCCTCCTCGTGGTCGTTCTCGCCGCCCAGGTCAACTTCCAGGTCAGCCAGTCCGTGACGCTGTTGGGCACCGGCCTCGACGCCGGGCGGGCCGTCGACCGCTGGCTGTGGCTCCAGGACTACGTCTCGACCGCGTCCGCCGGCGCGGGCCAGGAGCCGCCGCCCAGTCCCCTGCGGCTGGGCATCTCGATGCGCGGCGTGACGTTCCGCTACCCCGGGACCGAGTTCGACGTGCTGCGCGACGTCGACCTCGACCTCCCGGCCGGGTCATCGGTGGCCATCGTGGGCGAGAACGGGGCCGGGAAGACGACCCTGGTCAAGCTGCTGTGCCGGTTCTACACCCCGACGTCGGGGACGATCGCGGTGGACGGTGTCGACCTCCGGACCATCGACGTGTCGGCGTGGCGCGAGCGGCTGACCGGGGCCTTCCAGGACTTCGCCCGCTTCGAGCTCCTGCTGCGGGAGTCGGTCGGCGTCGGCGACCTGCCCCGGATCGAGGACGGGGAGGCGGTGGCCGCCGCCCTGGCCCGCACCGAGGGGACCGACATCCCGGCCGGGCTGCCCGAGGGGCTGGAGACCCAGCTGGGGCGGCAGTTCGACGGGGCCGAGCTGTCGACCGGCCAGTGGCAGAAGATCGCCGTCGCCCGAGCGGTCATGCGAGAAACGCCCACCCTGCTGCTCCTCGACGAGCCCAGCTCCGGCCTCGACCCCCGCGCCGAGCACGCCCTGCTCGAGCGGTACGCCGACGCGGCCCGCTCGGTCGCGGCCACCACGGGCGCGGCCACCGTGCTCGTGTCCCACCGGTTCTCCACCGTGCGCAGCGCCGACCTCATCGTCGTCCTGGACGAGGGCCGGGTGGTCGAGCAGGGCACCCACGACGAGCTGATGGCCGCCGGCGGCCTCTACGCCGACCTCTACTCCATCCAGGCCCGGGCCTACGCCTGACGGGCCACCGGGACCTCGAAGGTCACCACCGCCCCGCCGCCCGGCGCGTTCTCGGCCCGGATGGAGCCCCCGTGGGCGGCGACGAGGTCGCGGGCGATCGAGAGGCCCAGCCCGCTCCCCCGCGAGTCGCCGGCCGGAGTGAACCGCTCGAACAGGTGCTCCAGCCGCTCCGGGGGAAAGCCGGGGCCCTCGTCGGCCACGGTGAAGCGCACGCCGTCGCCGGCCGCGTCGACCCGCACGTGGACCTGGCCGCCCTCGGGCGAGTGCCGGAGGGCGTTGGACGAAAGGTTGGCCAGCACCTGGCGCAGCCGGGTGGGGTCGGCCTCGATCTCGGGAACGTCGCCGTCGACCTGGCCGGTGACGGTGATGCCGCGCCGGGCGGCCAGCGCCGCCTGCCCGGCGACGGTGTCCTCCACGAGAGCGCGGGGCGAGACCGGCTCGTGGTGGAGGGTCAGGCGGCCGGCGTCGGCCAGGGCCAGGGTGTGGAGGTCGTCGACCAGCCGGCCGAGGATCTGGGTCTCCTCCAGCAGGGAGGCCAGGTGGCGGTCGTCCCGGGGATGGATGCCGTCGAGCTGCGCTTCGATCCTGCCCTGCAGCACGGCGAGGGGCGTGCGCAGCTCGTGGGTGACCTCGGCCAGGAACCGTCGGCGCTGGTCCTCGGCGCGGGCCAGGCGGGCGGCCATCGTCCCGAACGTCGTGGTGAGGGCCCGCAGCTCGCGCGGGCCGTCGGGGCGGACGTCGACGTCGTAGTCGCCCCTGCTCACCTTGTCGGCCGCTCCGAGCAGGTCGGCCACCGGTCGGCTGATGCGGCGGTAGGCCAGCGCCGTGGCCCCGCCGCCCACGACGAGGACGAACCCGAGGAACCACACCGCGCCGAAGGGCCCGCCCCGGCGCTCGGCGGGCGGCGGGCGGCGGTCGCCGCCTTTCGCGTTCATCCCGATGACGACGCCCACCCCCACCAGGCTCACCAGGACGCCGAGCGTCACCAGCAGGAACCGGCGGCGGAACCGCCGGGGCGCCGCCATCCAGGGGGGGCCGGGGCCGGGCCAGTCCTCGCCGGGCGGCCACCACGGCGGGGGCCGGGTCACTGCTCGGAGAACCGGTAGCCGACCCCGTGCACGGTGAGCAGGTACCGGGGCCGGTGGGGGTCGGGCTCCAGCTTGCGGCGGATGTTCTTCACGTGGGCGTCGATGGCCCGGTCGTAGGACTCGACCGCCACCCCGTGGATCACGTCCAGCAGCTGGGCCCGGGTGAAGACCCGCCCCGGCTGGCGGGCCATGTGGGCCACCAGGTCGAACTCGGTGGCGGTCAGCTCGACGTTGCGCCCGGCGACGGTGACGGCGCGGCGGGCGGGGTCGACGGTGACGTCCCCCACCCGCAGCGGCCGGCCGTCGTCGTCGGCCGTCACCGCGCCGCTGCGCCGGAGCACGGCCCGCACCCGGGCCACCAGCTCCCGGGGGCTGAACGGCTTGACCAGGTAGTCGTCGGCCCCCAGCTCGAGCCCCAGGACGCGGTCGACCTCGTCGCCCCGTGCCGTGAGCATCACGATGGGCACGGGCGAGCGGCGGTGCAGCTCCCTGGCCACGTCGATCCCGTCGAGGCCCGGCAGGCCCAGGTCCAGGACGACGAGGTCGGGCGCCACGGCCCGGGCCCGCTCGAGGGCCGAGGGCCCGTCGGCCGCGGTGGCCACCGAGAAGCCGGCGTCGACGAGGTAGTCCCTCACCACCTCGAGGATCTTCGGCTCGTCCTCGACCACCAGGACCGTCCGGGCCATGGCGACCATCATCCCGCGGTCGCCGCCCGCCGTTCAGGCGTCGGCCCGCTCCGTCGAGCCGGCGTGGGCCCTGCGGTGCCGCTCCTCGAACCAGTCGCCGTGGCCCCCGCCCCAACCGCCGCCCCGGAAGGCGCGGACCAGCAGGAACACCACCAGGACCGTCAGCAGCAGCGGGAACAGGAGGAATCCACCGCCGGGCCCATAGCCCCAGCCGTGGCCGCCGACCACGCGCACCACCTCGCCGTCGCCCACCACCCGGGTCACGACCTCCGAGCGCTGTCCGGCCCGGTAGGCCGCTCCGGCCACGCCCAGCAGCACCGTGGCCGACAGCACCCCGGCCAGGATCCCCGTCCACACCCGTCTGTTCATCTCGACACGCTCCTTCGTTCGTTCTCGGCGTAGACGACAGCGTCGGCCCGAGATGTGAACGGGTGATGGAGGCGGTGCGGAGGTATGTGTGCAGCCTGTCTATGATGCGCCCGGCTCGGCACACCACGGAGAGGCGGGGCATGAATCTCTTCCGGCGCACACTGATCTGCATCTCGGCAACGGCCCTCACCGCGACGACCGTGGTGTCGGGCGCAGGACCGGCGTCGGCCGCCCACGTCACCTGCGGCCAGACGATCCTGGTGAGCACCACCCTCGACAGCGACGTGGGGCCGTGCTCCGAGGGCCTCACCATCGGCGCCGACAACGTGACCCTCGACCTCAACGGCTTCACGCTCCGGGGGACGCCGACCGCGGGCGAAGGGCCAGGCGTGCTGATCGCGGGTCGCACAGGCGTGACGGTGACCAACGGCACCATCACCGAGTTCGACTCCGGCGTCGCCATCGAGGGCGGCTCGGGCAACACCGTCACCCGCACCTACCTCCGCGGCAATCGCGGCACCGGGGACTACGGCGAAGGCGTCCTCGTCTTCAACAGCACCGGGAACACGATCACCTTCAACAAGATCGAGAACAACGGTCCCTACAGCGGCGTGTCTCTCCTCGTGGCCGAGAACAACCTGGTCCAGGACAACGAGATCGTCAACAACAACATGTCGACGACCAACACCTCGGGGATCCGCCTGGAGAACATCGGCCGTGTCGCCTCGAACGGGAACACGATCCGGAGGAACGTGGTCCAGGGAAGTGCGCTGGATGGCATCCAGCTCTTCGCCGGAGCCAGCCGGAACACCGTCGCCACCAACTACGTCATCGGCAACAACCGGGACGGGATCACCGCCTTCGCCGGCTCCACCGGCAACGTCATCGAGGGCAACCAGGTGCACAACAACGGCTTCGGCCCCATCCCCGGCAACGGCATCTACATCCGGTCGGCCGCCGGCAACTTCGCCGCCCCGGCGAACAACATCATCCGGAGGAACACGTCCACCGGCAACGCAGTGCTCGACCTGCGCGACGGCACGCCGAACTGCGGCACCAACGTGTGGTCGGCCAACACCGGGAACACCGGCACCCCGCCCTGCGTGTTCAACCCTTGATCGGCGTGGCAAGCGGAGCTTGCTCGCCAGGCTGATCGCGCTCGCTCGGCTGGCGGAGCCGGCTCTCGCTCGCCGTTCCTTCTTGGCCGCCAGCCGGTTCGGGGCCGCCGTCGGCGGCGGCCGGCGGCCGGCGGCCGTCGAGCACCAAACCCAGGCCTGCTACTCGGCCAGGGTCAGGATCTCGGCGCCGGAGTCGGTGACCAGGAGGGTGTGCTCGAACTGGGCGGTGCGGCGCTTGTCGGCGGTCAGCGCCGTCCACCCGTCGTCCCACATGACGTGGCGCCAGGTGCCCAGGGTGATCATGGGCTCGATGGTGAACGTCATCCCCGGCTGGATCACGGTGGTGGCCGACGGGTCGTAATGGTGGGGCACGTGGGGCGGCCCGTGGAACTGGCGGCCCACCCCGTGGCCGACGAAGGCGCGCACCACGCCGTAGCCCGCGGCGTGGGCGTAAGTCTCGATGGCGGCGCCGATGTCGGAGATGGGCCGGCCCGGGCGGACGGCCTCGATCCCCTCGAGCAGGCACTCGTGGGTGACGGCGACCAGCCGGCGCGACTCCTCGTCGACCTCGCCGACCAAAAAGGTGGCGTTGGTGTCGCCGTGCACGCCGTCCAGGTACACCGTGACGTCGAGGTTGACGATGTCGCCGTCGACCAGGGCCCGGTCGTCGGGGATGCCGTGGCAGATGACCTCGTTCACCGACGTGCACAGCGACTTGGGGAAGCCGTTGTAGTTGAGCGGGCTCGGGTAGGCGCCCCGCTTGATGCACTCCTCGTGGGCCAGGGCGTCGAGGGCGTCGGTGGTGATCCCGGGACGGACGGCGGCTCCGACCACGTTGAGCACCTCGGCCGCGGCCCGGCACGCCCGCCGCATGCGCTCGATGACGTCGCGAGGTCGGACGAGTGGCTCGGTCCAGTCCCCCGGGCTGCCGGTCTCGGCGTAGTCGGGCCGGGGGATCCCCTCGGGCACCGTACGGGGCGGGCTCAACCGGCCGGGGCGCAGCGGTGCGTGCGACGCCTTGTGGCAGCGCTTGTACTTGCGCCCGCTGCCACACCAGCAGGCGTCGTTCGACTTCAGGCTGACCGGGGTCACGCCGACGGACACCCCCCCAGTGTAGAGGGGGTCGGTCCGATCGGCGGGGAGCGCCGCCGGCGCTACCGGCCGCAGCGAACCTGGCCGACGACCATGTCGCCGACGGCGATGGGGCCCTGCATGTACATGTGCACGGCGTTGAGCGTCGTCGAGCCGTCCGGGTTGGCGACGCGTTCGTTGAACACGACCACGCCGTGGTCGCCGACGTTGTCGATGACGAACGGGACGGTGAAGCCGACCGGCGGGGTCGATGGCACCGGGACCGAGCTCGTCGGGTTGCCGAACCGGTCGGTGGACGTGACCACCACCGCGTCGACGAGCTGCGTGGTGAACGTGCTGCCTCTCGCCGACGCGGTGCACGAGGCGAGCACGGAGCGGGCGTAAAACGGCTGGGGGCCGACAAAGGTGGCCAGCGCGGTGCTCTGCACCGTCGTGGTGCCCACGGTCTGGGCGAACAGTGGCCCGGACGGCGGGACGCTCCCGTCGGCCTGGAACCGTCCACCGAAGACCACGGCGGGGCCGTAGACCCCCCGGGCGCCGTCGGGGTCGAAGGCCACGATCGGGGCCGCGGAGCCGCCCGGAGGCAGCGTCACGTGCGGGCTGGCGCTCCCGGGGCCGCCCGGCGGGACCGTCTGGCCGCACCCGCGGACCGTCGCCGGCCCGCCGAACAGGCTCAAGCTGATCCGGTAGGCGCACGCCGCGCCGCTGACCGTGCCCGCCCTCGCCGGCGCGGCGAGCGTCACTGACGCCACCGCGCCGGCCACCATGGCCATGGCCACCACCCGCACCGCCCGCTTCGCCATCTCCCCCCGTCCTTTCTTTCCACCCTGCGACGTGTGTCGCCCGAACCCTGACAGGTCCGCTCTCGGGGAACATCGGCGAGAAACGCGCAAAGTGTGGCGTCAGCCCGGGGTGCGGTCCCCGACCGTCCGTTCGCGAAGCTCGCGCCGCGACGTCACCCCGAGCTTGGCGTACACCCTTCGCAGGTGGCTGTGCACCGTCCGTGGCGAGATGAACAGCCGCCCGGCGATCTCGTCGGTGGTGAGCCGTTCGACGGCCAGGGCCACGACCTCGCGCTCGGCGCGGGTGAGCGATTCCGGCCCCCGTGTGGCCCCCGTTCGCTGCCCGCGTCCCCGGCTGGCGTAGGCGACCGCCTGGTCGCCGCCCAGGGCCGCGCCCGCAGCCCACGCCTCTTCCAGCTCCTGGCGGCCCATCCGCTCCTGCAGCCGGGCCAGATCGGCGGGGTGACGGTCCTGGGCGCGGGCACGGCGAGCCCAGCCGCCGGCGTCACGCATCGCCGCCGCCGCGCCGAAGAGCCGGGCGGCCCGGGCCAGGCTGTCCCCGTCGAGGGCCAGGCCACCCAAGGCTTCGAGCGAATCGACCACCCCGGGACGGGCCCCGACCTGGTGGAACACCCGGAGGGCGTCATGGTGGCCCGCCGATGCCCGGGCGCGGTCGCCCCGAGCCCGCCCCCGCTCGGCGAGGGCGGAGGTGGCGCGGGCGGTGGCCGTCCTCTCGGCGCACTCCCGGGCCACGGCGAGGGCCCGTTCGAACAGCTCGTCGGCCGTCCGGCCGTCGCCGAGGGCCAGGACCGCCTCCCCCAGGCCCTCGAGGGCGGCGGCCTCGACGTGGCCCAGCCGGGCGCGGCCGGCGACGGCGAGGGCCTCCTGGAAGTGGCGCCGGGCCGCCTCGGCGTGACCCTGCTCCAGGACGGTTCGGGCGAGGCCGAGCCGGGCCAGCGCCACAGGGTAGGGCGCGCCCATGGGCCCGGCCCGGGCCAGGCACTCCTCGAGCTGGCCGCGGGCCCCTTCGAGGTCGGCGGTGAGCCGGGCCAGCTCGGCGAGCGAGATCCTCCCGATGACCTCGGTGTGGACGTCGGCGGTGGCGGTGGCCACCGCGATCCCCTCCCTGAGGCGGTCGCCGGCGCGCCTGCAGTCGCCTTGGCCGAGGGCCGCCGTGCCTGCTCCGACCAGGCCGGTGGCGAGGGTGGCGAGGTTGCCCCTTCGGCGGGACACCGCCACCAGCTCATCGAAGTGGGCCAGGGCGGCGACCGGCTCTCCCCGGAACAGCCGGGCGTGGCCGCAGCCGACCAGGGCCTCGGCCAGGTGCGGGTCGTCCCGGGCACGCGCCTCCTCGACCCGTCGCTCGAGCTCGTCGACGCCTCCCCGGCCCTCGCTCAGGGTCGACACCATGGCCAGCAGCCCCTTTGTCCGCTGGACCAGGGACGGGGGGTCGGCGGCCTCGGCCGAGGCGGCCAGGCTGGCCTCGACGTGGCTGCGGGCGGCGTCGAAGTCGCCGAGGAGCAGGGCCGCGAACCCGGCGTCGTAGAGGGCCCGGGCCCGCAGCGCGGCGGGCTCCCCCTCGCCCATCGCCAGCACCCGCAACAGCCACTCGCGCGCCTCGGCCATCCGGCCGGCGGCCCGCCAGACCACCACGTAGGCCGTGGCCAGGCGCAGGCCGAGGTCCGCCCGGTCGTGGGTGACGCACCACTCCAGGGCGGCGTGGACGTTGTCCACCTCGGCGTCGAGCTCTCCGAGGGTCGGTGCCCCCGGGCCACCCTCGGCCGCGTTCTCGACGATGCGCATGCACCACCGGGCGTGGCGCTCGCCCACGTCGGCCGCCTCGCCCGCGGCCCTGAGGCACAGTGCGGCGTAGAGGCGCACGGTCTCGGCCAGGCGGTAGCGGGCGGCCCGGCCGGTGGTGTTGCCGGCCACCAGCGATTTGGCGATGACGCCGGAGAGAAGGTCGAGCACGTCGTCGGGACCGACCTCGCCCCCCCGGCAGACCTCCTCGACCGCCGGGAAGCCGAAGCTCCCGGGGAACACCGACATCCGCCGCAGCAGGGCCTTCTCGGGGCCCGCTGAGAAGGTCGTGGCTCCACGACAGGGCGGCGGCCAGGCTCTGGTAGCGGCCTTCGGTCGCACCGGGCCGGCTGCGCAGGAGCTGGAAGCGACGCTCGAGGCGGGCGGCGATCTCGGCCGGGGCCAGCGTGCGCACCCGGGCCGCGGCCAACTCGATGGCGAAGGGGTTGGCGTCCAGGCGCCGGCATATCTCGACGATCGCCTCGACGTCGCCCGAGGCGGGGACGAAGTTCGGCCTGGCCGCCGCCGCCCGCTCGATGAACAGCTGAACCGCAGGGGCGCGCCGGGCGTCCTCCGGCTCGACGTCGGTCCCGGGTGCGGGGAGCTCCAGCGGCGGCACGACCCATTCGACCTCGCCCGGGAGACCGAGGCGCTGCTGGCTCGTCGCCAGGATGCGCCCGCCCGCGGACCCGGCCAGCAGCTCCCGGGCCAGGGCGGCGCAGGCCCCGGCGACGTGCTCGCAGTTGTCCAGCACGAGGAGGCCGGCGGCCGGCAGCGCGGGGTCGAGGAGCCCGGCCAGGTCGCGGCCCCGCAGCTCGCCGAGGCCGAAGGCGGCGGCGACCCGCTCGGGCACCAGGCGCTCCTCCCGCAGGGGTGCCAGGTCGACGAACCAGGCCCGTCCCGGCGCCGTCCGCCCGGCCACCTCCACCGCGAGGCGCGTCTTGCCGATCCCGGCCGGTCCGGTCAGCGTGACCAGGCGAGACGAGCCGAGCACCCTGGCCAGCTCGGCGACCTCGCCGCTCCGCCCGAGCACGGCGCCGGCGAAGGTCGGCAGGCCGGGTACCGGCGCCTGGCTCCGGCTCTCGCTTTCCGAAACCCCGTCCCCCCTGGGGTTTCCGCCGTCACCCCGACTGACCACGTCTCCACCCGCTTCCCCATGCACGACCGGCGACGAGAGTGTGGCACTCCGAGCGCCGTCGGCAAGGCCTACGCTCCCGCCCGATGCCCACCCTCATCCCCGCCCCCACCCGCGTCGAGGCGGCCGGGAACAAGCCCAAGCTCATCGACGAGTACGTCGGCCGCGTGGTCAGCGGCGACCAGGCCGTCAGCGTGGCCCACATGCGGTCCCCCGGGGGTTGGGTCGAGCCAGGGCAGACGCCGGAGTTCGACGAGTTCACCGTGGTCCTGGCCGGCCGGCTGGTGGTGACCAGCGCCTCGGGCGAGCTCGCGGTGGCCGCCGGCCAGGCCGTGGTCGTCCGGGCCGGCGAGTGGGTCCGCTATTCCACGCCCGATCCCGAGGGCGCCGAGTACGTCGCCGTGTGCCTGCCCGCCTTCGCCCTGGAGCTGGCCCACCGCGACGAGGATTGACAGCCGAGGGGGACGGCCCTCGGCCGGCGGCGTCACCTCAGTGGTGCGTGGGGTCGTCGATCGGGGACGGGATGGGGTCGCGGCGGTCGGCCCGCAGGGACAGGAGGATCGACACGGCCAAGGCGGCGGCGATCACCCCGAGCGAGAGCCAGGTGGGCATGTGGTACCACTCGGCGATGATCATCTTCACGCCGACGAAGGCCAGGATCACACCGAGACCGATGTTCAGGTAGCGGAACCGGCCCGCCATGCCGGCGAGCAGGAAGTACAGGGCCCGGAGGCCGAGGATGGCGAAGGCGTTGGAGGCGAAGACGATGAACGGCTCCCGGCTCACGGCGAGGATGGCGGGCACCGAGTCCACGGCGAAGACCACGTCGGTGGTCTCCACGAGCACGAGGACGAGGAAGAGGGGCGTGGCCAGCCGCCTTCCCGTCCGCCGGGTGAACATCTTCTGGCCGTCGTACTCGTTGGTGGACGGCACGATCCGCTGCATCAGCTTGAGGACGGGATTGTTCTCGGGATGGACCTCCATCTCGCTGTGGCGGGCGATCCGCACCGCGGTCACGATCAGGAACCCCCCGAAGACGTAGAGGATCCAGTCGAAGCGCTCGAGGAGGGCCACGCCGGCGAAGATGAAGATGGCCCGCATCACCAGGGCGCCGAAGATGCCCCAGAACAGGACGCGGAACTGGTACTCCCGGGGCACGGCGAAGTACGAGAACAGCACGGCCCACACGAAGACGTTGTCGATCGAGAGGCTCTTCTCGATCAGGTAGCCGGTGATGTACTCGCCGGCGGCGTCGCCCCCGAACCACAGGGCGACCAGACCGGTGAACCCGACCCCGAGGGCGATCCAGACGCTGCTCTCGACGGCCGCTTCCCGGAAGCTCACGGCGTGGGGACGGCGGTGGACGATGAGGAGGTCGCCGATCAGGAGGGCGCTGATCCCGGCGACCAGCACCGCCCACCCCCACAGGGGGACCTCGATGTCGGCGAAGGTCGCCTGCCCCGTCGCCGCCACCAACGGCGCCGGCATCGTCATCTGGCAACCCTGACCGACACGGTGACTCCCCTTCTTGATCGGATGTCACCGAAGGTCTCGCCCGCCGGGACGGCTGGCAGCACCGGGCCGTACGGCCGGGATGACGACGCTGCCTCGCGGGGCTACTCCCCTCCGGAGCCGGCTGAGCTTATCAGGGGCGCATCTGGGGCCGAGGGCAAGGGTCGAGCGGCCGGGTGTAGGGGGCACTGCGGCCGATCCGAGCGGCAACGGCGGTCATCCAGGCGGAGCGCAGTCGGCCGGGCCCCCTGGCCCGTGCCCGCCGGGCGGCCCGGGCGCCACTGTCGGCCTGCCCCAGGCGGGTCAGCTCCTCGCGTCGTTCCTGGACCATGCGGTCGATGGCGTAGGGGTGCATGCCTCCATGGTCCTGACCGAAGGGGTGGCGGGCCAGTGGCGGAAACGACTTTGTCCGCTAGAATCCTGCCAATGCACCGCCCAAGGCATGTGGTCGTCACCCTGGTCGGGCCCAAGGTGTCCATGTTCGAGCTGGCCGTCCCCTGCGAGGTGTTCGGCCTGGACCGCGCCGAGCTCGTCGACCCCTGGTACGAGCACCGGGTGGCATCGGCGGTGCCGGGCCGGCCGAGCAGCCCCGAGGGAGTGGTCATCGACACGCCCTACGGGATCGACGAGCTGGCCCGCGCCGACACCATCGTCATCCCCGCCCGCTCGTTCCCCGGGGACCCGCCGGTCGAGGTCCTCGAGGCCTTGCGGGACGCCCATGCCCGCGGCGCCCGCCTGCTGTCCATGTGCACCGGGGCCTTCGTCCTGGCCGCGGCCGGCGTCCTCGACGGTAGACGGGCGACCACGCACTGGATGTGGGCCGACGAGCTGGCCCGGGCCTACCCCACGGTCCACGTCGACCCCAGAGTCCTCTACGTCGACGAGGGCGACGTGATGACGTCGGCCGGGACCGCCGCGGGCATCGACCTCCTCCTCCACGTCGTGCGCCTCGACCACGGGGCGGAGGTGGCCAACGCCGTGGCCCGCCGGATGGGCGTCCCGCCCCACCGGGACGGTGGCCAGGCCCAGTTCGTCGACCTGCCCATGCCCGAGCGCAACGGCGACGGGGACGAGCCGCTGGC
>DATAAD010000144.1:0-5763 GCA_036260295.1 Acidimicrobiales bacterium
CTCGGCCGTGGCCCAGCGCAGGCTGGGACCGATCTCGTCGGCCACGACCTCGATCTTGGAGCGCTTCTCGCCGTCCTGGCTCTCCCAGGAGCGCTGCTCGAGGCGGCCGGTGACGATCACCCGCGAGCCCTTGGCGAGCGACTCGCTGGCGTTCTCCGCCATCTCCCGCCAGCAGACGATGTCGAAGAAGGACACGGCCTCCTTGCGCTCGTTGGTCTGACGGTCGTTCCACACCCGGTTGACGGCCAGCCCGAAGCTTGCCGTGGCCTGGCCGCTCGGGGTGAACCGAAGCTCGGGGTCCCGCGTGACGTTGCCCACCAATGTGACGCTGTTTCCGTTCATGTATGCACTCCGTTCGCCTGACTGTTCACACGACTCTCGGTTGTTCGGTTTCGGTGGCCGTCCCGGCGGCGAAAGAGGCGGGTTCCGGCGCCGGAGGCGCCGACTCGCTGGTAGGGGCCCCATCGTCGGGGCCGACGGTGCCGAGGGGCCGGGCCGGCTTGCCGGTGGCCTTCTCGGGCAGGTGGACAACCTTGTGGCGCAGCACGCCGTCGGTGAGGGTGAGGGCCCGGCCGAGGTCGGCCATGGTGGCCGGCTCGGCCTGGGCCTCGAGCACGACGTAGGAACCCTCACGGTGGCGCCGGATCTCGTAGGCGAGGCGGCGCTTGCCCCAACGCTCGACCCGGCCGGGGTTCCCCCCTCGAGCCCGGATGAGCTCGGTCGCCCGGTCGACCTCGGCCCGGACGGTCTCGTCCTCGAGCGTCGGGTCGAAGATGATCATGACTTCGTACGGCCGCATGGCTGGGCAGAGCCTCCCTCCGGACCTGGCGACTGGGCGCGCAGGGCCCCGGGGAACTCCCGGGGCAGGGTGTAGAGCGAAACCATGGTAACCCGGCACGGGCCCAGCATCGCAGGACCCTGAGACAGTGTCCTTTCCCGGCGGGCACCCGGGTGCTTCGCACCGCGCCCGCCTCCTCGCCGAAGCGGGGCCCCTGCCCCGCCGGCGCCGTGCCCCGGGGCTGGCTGGGCCACTCCTTTCCCGGCGGGCACCCGGGTGCTTCGCACCGCCCCCGCCTCCTCGCCTCCTCGCCGAAGCGGGGCCCCCTGCCAGGCCTTGGCCACCACGTTCTGCCCGCCCCCGCACCCCGGCTCGAGGACCCGCTGGCCTCCCAGGGTGGCCAGCAGCCGGAACTCGGCCTCGGTGCCGATGTCGAGGCCGTGGACCACCGAGTCCACGCCCGGCAGGACCCGCCCCGGCCCCCCTCCAGATGCCGCGGAGTTTCCCAGTGTGGGCGATTCGCGGCCATATACCGCACCGAATCGCCCACGCTCGGGCGGCCGTCAGCCGGCGACGAAATCCTCGACCATGCGGTGGGCCCGGTCGTCGTGGTACTGGACCGGCGGGGACTTCATGAACCAGGCCGAGGGTCCCCTGCCCCGCCGGCGCCGTGCACCGGGGCTGGCTGGGCCACCGGTCAGGAGCAGGGGCCGGCGGTGACCAGGCGGGTGCCGGGGACGATGCCCAGGCGGGGAAGGGCGCCCTGGGGGACCTCCAGGGCCCAGCGGTACGGTCGGGCGGCGCCATAGGTGGGGCAGGTGGGCTGGTGGATGCAGGGCGTCATGTCGACGGTCGAGACGAACTGGCCGGTGCCGTCGAAGAAGACGATCGACAAGGGCAGTGGGGTGTCCTTCATCCAGAAGCCGGTGGTCGTGTCGGACGAGAACTCGAAGAGCATCCCGTCGTAACCGCCGATGTCGGTGCGGTTCATGAGGCCCCGGCTCTGCTGGGCGGGCGTCTTGGCCAGGAGGGCGCAGCGGAGGGCGGCGGCCTGGGCCGGCGCCCCGCCCTCGATGCGGAAGCCGATCTCGGGGAAGTCGCCGAAGGGCGTGCGGTTGAGCGGGACCTGACCCTCGGCCGGCCGCAGGGTGGGATCGTCGGGCCCGTTGGCCCCGACGGCGATGAAGGCCAGGGCGCCGATGCCGAGGAGGGCGACGATCGCCCAGCGCAGGAGCTTGACGTTCACGCCGTTCGGGGCGAAGCGGTGCGCTCGGGCCCCACGCCGAGGGCGGCGGCCACCTCGTCGGGCAGGTGGTAGCTCTCGGCGTCGGACGGGAAGGCCCGGGCGCGCACGTCGCCGGCGTAGGCGGCGACCGCGGCCACGGCGTCGGCCTTCACCGTCCCGTAGCGGCGGACGAACTTGGGCACGATCCGGTCCTCCAGCCCCAGCAGGTCGTGGAGGACGAGGACCTGGCCGTCGCAGTCCGGACCGGCGCCGATGCCGATGGTCGGCACGGGCACGGTGTCGGTCACCAGCCGGGCCACCTCTCGCGGGACGCACTCGAGGACGATGGCGAAGCAACCGGCGTCGGCCAGGGCCCGGGCGTCGTCGACCAGGGCGGCGGCGGCCTCGGCCTGCTGGCCCTGGACGCGGTAGCCGCCCAGGGCGTGGACCGACTGCGGGGTGAGCCCGAGGTGGCCCATCACCGGGATCTGGGCGTCGACCAGGGCCTCGATCACCGGCACCCGGCTCCGTCCCCCCTCGAGCTTGACCGCGGCCGCACCGGCCCGCACGAGGACGGCCGCGTTGCGCACTGCGTCCTCGGTGGACAGGTGGTAGCTGAGCCACGGGAGGTCGGCCACCACGAGCGCCCGCGGGCCGGCACGGCGGACGGCACCGACGTGGTGGGCCATGTCGTCCACGGTGACCTGCAAGGTGTCGCCGTAGCCCAGGACCACCATGGCCACCGAGTCGCCCACGAGGATCACGTCGACGCCGGCGTCGTCGGCGATGCGTGCGGTCGGGGCGTCGTAGGCGGTGACCATCACGAGAGGTGTCCCGCCCTTTCGCGCCCTGATTCCCGGTGCGGTGACGTGCTGCGCCATGTGAGCGGCCTCCTCGCCGTCCAGCGCCCGGTGGCTGCCGGCGGCGACGCCCAGCCTACCGGCGCTCAGGGCCGGTCGGGGATGGTGAAGGTGACGGTTGGGCGGGGCCGGGGCGCGTTGGTCGCCGACGTCGTCGGGGTGGTGACCGCCGAGGGGGCGGTGCTCGGCACGGTGACGGGCTCGGGCACCGTGGTGGCCGTAGCCGGCCGGGCCGTGGTCGTCGGCGACTCCTCCTCGTCCTCCTCCTCCTCCTCCTCGGCCACCGTGGTGGTGGAGCGGGAGCCCGAGGACGAGCTGGATCCCGACGAGGCGACCGCGGCCACGGGCGCCACCGTGCGCCCGGTGAGGTCCGGGACCTTGTCGGGGGGCGTGTCGTCGGCTGGGTTGGCCTTGGACATGTAGCGCTTGAAGATCTGGGCCGGCAGCGACCCGCCGTTTACCCGCGAGACCCCGTGGACGTTGTGCAGCGGTTTGGCCTGGCCCTCGGGGTAGCCCATCCACACCGCGGTGGTGAACTGGCGGGTGTAGCCGACGAACCAGGCGTCGCCGTAGAGGTCGGTGGTGCCCGTCTTCCCCCAGACCTGGGCCTGGGGGAGGGCGGCGGCCGTGCCCGAGCCCTCGTCGACGACCTGCTGCAGGGCGTAGCTGACCTTCTCGGCCACCGCCCGATCCAGCACCCGCGTGGCCCTGGGCTTGTCGTCCACGAGCACCGAGTCGTTCTGGGTGATCCGGCGGATCACCCGGGGCTCGATCTGCATCCCCTTGGACTGCAGGGTGAGATAGGCGCCGGCCATCTCCAGCACGGACACGTCGGCCGTGCCCAGGGCGATGGACGCGTGCGGGGTGAGCTCGGACTTGATCCCGAGCCGGCGGGCCATCTCGACCACCTTCTCCGGCCCGACGGTGGTCACCAGCTGGGCGTAGACGGTGTTGACCGACTCCGCCGTGGCCCGCAGGAGGCTGATGGGCCCGTAATGGGCGCCGTCGTAGTTGTTGACCTCCCAGTCGGTGCCCTTGTCGGCCTTCGGCAGGATGATCTGGGCCGGGCCGCGGAAGGTCTGCTCCAGGCTGATCCCCTGGGCCATGGCCTCGGCCAGCACGAAGGGCTTGAAGGTGGAGCCGGCCTGACGGCCGGACCCGCCGCCGTCGGTGCCCACCGCGAGGTTGACCTTGGACACGCCCCAGTCCTTGCCCCCCACCATGGCCACCACCCGGCCCTCGGTGTCGAGGGAGACGAGGGCGCCGGCCGGGTCGGAGTTGCGGTCGAGCAGCCCGTAGACGGCGTCGTAGGCCTGGCGCTGGGCGGTGGGGTCGAGGGTGGTGTACACCCGCATGCCGCCCCGGAGGACCTGGTCCTCGGGGTACATCTTGACCAGCTCGCGCCGGACGTACTCGACGAAGTACTCGGCGCCCGCCTGGGTGATGGTGACCGTCGACCCGGGCGGCGGCGGGGCCACGACGTAGTCGCCGACCGGCACGGCCTCGGCCGCGTTGGCCTCCTCGGGGGTGATGACCTTGGTGTCGACCATGGCCTGGAGGACGATGAAGCGCAGGTCGTGGGCCTCGACCGGGTCCTCGGCCACGTCGCCCGCCGATGGGCTGCGGATCAGACCGGCCAGGTAGGCCGACTCCTTGAGCCCCAGCTCGCTGATGTCCTTGTCGAAGTAGGCCTTGGCCGCAGCCTGCACGCCGTAGGCGCCCCGGCCGAAGTAGACGGTGTTGAGGTAGCGCTCGAGGATCTCGTGCTTGTCGTACTTGCGCTCGATCTTCACCGAGATCACGGCCTCGCGGATCTTGCGCCACAGGGTGTAGTCGTTGCCGACATAGGCATTCTTGACGTACTGCTGGGTGATGGTGGACCCGCCCTGGGTCACGCCCTTGCGCCGGATGTCGGCCCAGGTGGCCCGGGCGATCCCGAGCGGGTCGATCCCCCCGTGGAGGAAGAACTTGCGGTCCTCGGCCGCCACCACCGCGGCGGTCAGCACGGGCGGGATCTTGTCGATGGAGACCGGGAACCGGTTCTCCACGCCGTGGAGGGTGGCCAGCTGCCCCCCCGTGCCGTCGTAGATCACCGTCGTCTGGGCCTGAGGGGCCTCGGGCGGGAGCGGGATCTGGGTGAGCACCCAGGCCGCCCCGGCCAGGGCGGTGAAGGTCAGCACGCCGAGCAGGAACCAGACGCGCCGGTACCGCCAGAGGAAGCTGCGGCGCCGCGCCGGCCCCCGGGCGGGTGGACGGGTGGCGGCTGCGGGCGGGAGGGGTTCGAGGAGCCCCTGACTGCTCTGGCGCACGACGTCGGGCAGCCTATGCGGTGTCGGCCCCGCGATCTAGAACCGCAAGGCGGCCGCCGCCGGCGGTGCCTCCGCCGCCCGGTCGCCGACTGCGTCGCAGGTCAGCCGCGGCCGTTGCCGAGGCGAAAGCTGCGCACGAGCTGGTTCCATGCGCAGCCGGTGCAGACCTCGACGACGTAGCAGGTGGCCTCCTGTGACCCCCGCTTGAGCTGGGACAGCTCCTTGCGGGTGGTGATGCATCGCCCGGAGGCGGGCAGCCGGGCCCCGAAGGCGAACGAGACGAGCGTCAGCGCCGGTTCCTCGCAGATGGGGCAGTCCTCGCTGCGGGCCTCGCCCACGTTGCGGGCGGCCCGGAGCAGCTCGGGGTGGGCGTCGCACACGTCGAGCCGGCTGAGCCGGCCCCGCCGGAACTCGTCGATGGTGTGCTTGCGGACGAGCCGGTAGTCGACCTCGCCGGGTCGGCTGGCCTGCCCCGCTCCCCGCGCCTGCAGCGACTCGAGTCGGAACGTCACCGCGTCGCCTGGTCGCTGCGAACGGGAGGGCTCACGCCATCGGAGCGTAGCGCCGGCGAGGGCGGTCGCGGGCCGCCGG
>DATAAD010000145.1:0-36295 GCA_036260295.1 Acidimicrobiales bacterium
CTGGCCGACGAGATCAACCGGGCCTCGCCCAAGACCCAGTCCGCCCTCCTCGAGGCCATGGAGGAGCGCCAGGTCACCGTCGACGGCACCACCTACGAGCTCCCCCCGCCGTTCATGGTCATCGCCACCCAGAACCCGGCCGAGCACGAGGGCACCTACCCGCTGCCCGAGAGCCAGCTCGACCGGTTCCTCATGCGCATCGCCATGGGCTACCCGGGCCGGGCCGCGGAGATCGCCATCCTCGACACCCACGCCCGAGGCGCCGCGCCCATGGACGCCCTGTCGCCCGTGGCCAACGCCAGCGGCGTGGCCGCCATGGTGACCCTGGCCCATGCCGTCCACGTGGCGCCCAGCCTCAAGGGCTACATCGTCGACCTGGCCGGGGCCAGTCGCCGTCACCCCGCGCTGGCCCTGGGGGTCTCGCCTCGCGCCGCCCTCGGCCTCCTCCGGGCCGCGCGGGCGCGCGCCGCGTCGCTGGGCCGGGAGTACGTCGTCCCCGACGACCTCAAGCTGCTGGCCGGCCCTGTCCTCGAGCACCGCCTGGCCCTGACGCCCGACGCCCAGCTGCGGGGCGTCACCCGGGCGGGTGTGCTGCGCGAGGTGCTGGGCAGCGTGGCCATCCCCTCGGTGAGGTAGGCCGCATGCTGACCAGACGGGGGTGGGGACTGACCATCGGCGGCATCGTGCTGGCCGTCGCCGGCCGCCTGCTGGGCCTGCTGGAGCTGTACGTGCTGGCCGCCGGGTGCTGGGCGCTCATGGCGGCCGCCCTGGCCTACCTGGCCCTGCGCCCGGCCGACGTGGAGGCCAGGCGCACGCTCACCCCCGCCCGGGTCCAGGCCGGCGACGAGAGCCGGGTGGAGCTGGCGGTGCGCAACCTCGGCGCCCGGTCCACGCCGGTGCTCGAGCTGCGCGACCCGGTCGGCGGGGGGCCGCGACGGGCCCGCCTCCTGCTCGCCCCCGTGCCTCCGGGCGTCATCGAGCTGGCCCACTACCGCATCCCTACCGAGGGACGGGCCGTGCTCTCCGTCGGCCCGCTCGAGGCCCGCCGGTCCGACCCGTTGAGCCTGGCCACCAGCACCCGCACCGTCGCCCCCCAGTCGGAGCTGGTGGTCTTCCCCCCGGTCGAGGAGCTCCTGCCCCTGCCCCACGCCCCGGGCGACGACCGTCGGGGGGGCGTGCGCCGGGCCACGGCCGTGGGCGCGACCGGCCAGGACTTCTACGCCCTCCGACCGTGGGCGGTGGGCGACGACCTGCGGCGCGTCCACTGGCCGTCCACCGCCCGGCGCGACGAGTTGATGGTCCGCCAGCACGACATCCCGTGGCAGGGCCGGGCCACGGTCGTCCTCGACGTGCGGGCCCGGTTCCACGACGAGAACTCGCTCGAGCAGGCGGTCTCGGCCGCAGCCGGCATCGTCGTCTCCTGCGGCCGGGGTGGGTCGCTGGTCCGGCTGATCACCACCGACGGAGGCGACAGCGGCTTCGGCTCCGGCACCGCCCACGTGGAGGCGTTGCTCGAGCGCCTGGCCCGGGTGAAGGCCGGTCACGGCGAGCTGCCCGACCTGCCCCACACCACGGGGTCGATGGCCCTCGTGGTGACGGCCGACGTGCCCGCCGCCGACCTGTCCCACCTGGCCCGGCTCGGCGGTCAGCCGGGCTCGCTCGCCCTCGTGGTCGTCGCCAGGGCCGGCCGCCACGCCCCGCCCGCGTTCCCGGGCATCGCGGTCCTCGTGGGCCCGGGGGACCCGCTGGCCCCCCGCTGGAACCGCTCCATGGCCGCCGCGGGCGTCGTGCGGGGAGCGGTGGGATGAGCGCGGTGGAGGATCGGGCCGACACCTTCGACGCCGACCCGCCGCAGCCCGGCTGGCCGGCCGAGCTGGGGCTGGTCGGCATGTCGGTGGCCGCGGCCGTCGGGATGGGCCGCCTCTTCGCCGACGCGTCCTTTTTGCCCGTCGTCCTCTTCGCCGTGCTGACCTGCCACGGCCTGTCCATGCTGTGCCGGCGTGGCGACATCGGCCCCCTCGGCACCACCGCCGTCTCCGCGACCGGCCTGGTCCTGTTCGTGACGTGGGTGATCGAGCCTCACGTCTCCCTGGTCCCCGGCCCCGCGGTCTGGGATGCCGCCCTCACCGACCTCGACGAGGCGTGGGGACGCTTCAGCGAGGTGGTGGCCCCGGCCCAGGTCACCCGCGGCTTCCTCCTCGGCGCCGTCCTCGGGGCCTGGATCAGCGCCTTCGCCGCCGACCTCTTCGCCTTCCGCGCCCGCACGCGGGTGGAGGCCGTCGTCCCGTCCTTCACCGTCTTCCTCTTCGGCGCCCTGCTCGGCGCCGACCGCCACCGCCTGTCCGCCGCCCTGCTCTACCTGAGCTCGGTGCTGGTGTTCGTGGTGCTGGCCGAGGTGTCCGCCGCCCCCCGTCCCCGGCCCTGGCTGGCCGGGCGCCGGGCGCGGGGCGAGGCGGCCATGGTCCGCTCGGGCCTGGCCATGGCCGCCGTGGCCCTCGTCCTGGCCGTGGCCGTGGGGCCGAGCCTGCCCGGCGCCTACGCCAAGGGCGTGCTCGGGGTGGGCGACGGGAGTGGCGGCAAGAGCGGCACCCGGGTGACGCTCAGCCCTCTGGTCGACATCCGGGACCGGCTGGTGGGGCAGTCCTCGGTCGAGCTGTTCACCGTCGCCACCGACACGCCGACGTACTGGCGGATCACCTCCCTCGACCGCTTCAACGGGGACGTCTGGTCGTCGCTGAGCAACTACCGGCCGGCCGGCAACCGGCTTCCCGCCCCCGGGGCCGACGCCACCCGGGGCACGGCCGAGCGCTCCAAGCAGGAGTTCGTCATCTCGGGGCTGTCGTCAATCTGGCTGCCCGCCGCATACCGGCCCGAGCGGCTGAGCCCCTCGGACGACGTCCGCTTCGACCCCGACTCGGGCAGCCTGGCCACCGATGAGGCCACGTCCGACGGCATGCGCTACACCGTCGAGTCGGCCCTCCCTCGCCTCCGGGCCGAGGAGCTCAGCTCGGTCAGCGGGGTGGTGCCGCCGGACATCGCCTCGCGCTACCTCGACCTCCCGCCCAACCTCTCCCGCCTGGTCCGCCGCACGGCCCAGGAGGTGGCCGGCGAGGAGCGGACCCCCTACCGACGGGCCAAGGCCCTGCAGGACTGGTTCCGCACCAACTTCCAGTACAACCTCCAGGTCCCGCAGGGCCACCACACCAACGCCATCGACCAGTTCCTCCAGAGCAGGCAGGGCTACTGCGAGCAGTTCGCCGGGACCTACGCGGCCATGGCCCGCCTGCTCGGCCTGCCCGCCCGGGTGGCCGTCGGCTTCACCTCCGGAACGAGGGACGCCGAAGGGCGCTGGCACGTCACCGGCAAGGAAGCCCACGCCTGGCCCGAGGTCTACCTGAGCGGGTTCGGCTGGGTCGCCTTCGAGCCCACCCCGGGCCGGGGCCTCCCGGGCGCCGAGGACTACACCGAGGTGCCGCCCGCCCAGGCCGCCGACACCACCGTCCAGACCGTCCCCGAGACCACCGCGCCTCTCGAGCAGCTCGAGCCCGACCAGGAGATCACCGAACCGGCGGCGCCCGCCCCCGTCGAGGAGTCGACCGCGGGACGGAGGTGGTTGCCCGTCGCCGGTCTGGTCGCCGTGCTCGTGGTGCTGTACACCGTCGGCGTCCCCCTGGCCAAGCGCCGGCGGGTCCTGCGCCGGAGGGAAGGGGCGGTGACGCCTGCCGACCGCGTGCTGGTGGCCTGGGCCGAGGCCACGGAGGACATGGCCGCGGCCGGCTTCCGGGCCCGCCCCGACGAGACGGCGCCCGAGTACGCCCACCGGGTGTGCCGGGCCGCGGGCCCGGCCGGGCCGGCCCTCGTCCGCCTGGCCGACGACACCTCGGCGGCGGCGTGGTCGGCGGGAGGCGTGGCCGTCGAGGTGGCGGCCCGGGCCGAGCGGGAGGGGGCCTACGTCGCCGGCGAGCTGAAGGCCCAGGCCGGTTGGCGGGAGCGCCTGGTCAAGGCCCTCGACCCTCGCCCGCTCGTCGGCCGCGGTGCCGGCCGCCCGGTGGCGACCGGGGACCCGAGCCTTCGCGGGGGCGCCGGTCGCGCCGCCTGAGCTGGGCCAGAGGGCTCGGCCCGGCCCTCGGGAGCCTGCCTACTCCTCCTTGCGGAAGCGCTTCTTCAGCCGCTTGCCGACGTCGCCGAACTGCTCCTTGACCTGGGTGGTCTTGAGGTTCCCCGTGACCTGCTTCCAGCCCGCCCGGCCCATCTTGCGCAGGTTGCGCTCGAAGATGAAGGCGCAGGCCAGCATGACGGCGAAGCCGACGAAGCCCAGGAACAGCGAGGTGGCGAAGGCGCCCACGAGGAGGACGAACCCGGCGAAGAAGCCGAGGGCCGCCCACTTGAGGTTCCGCCCGGCATGCCGGTAGAGCGTCGTCTTCCCGACCCCGCGCGCGAACGCGGGGTCGCTCTCGTAGAACTGCTGCTCGATCTCGTGGAGGATTCGCTGCTCGTCCTCGGAAAGCGGCACGTCCTACCCCTTCAAACGACCGGTCCGCTAGGTAGGGCTATCTTCGCACAGCCCGGCTGACTCAACAACGCGCTAGCTGTGCGAGGCTTCCTGCGACGGCCCCCACTGCTGGTCGCCCCGGCGCTTCACGGCCAGCCCGTCCGGACGCAGGAGCGTCGCCGGCCCCACCGCCGCCTCTCCGAAGCGCCGCCGGACCTCGTCGACGACCCGGGCCACGGCGGGCTCGTCCTCGCCCTCCCCGAGGCGCAGCTGCTCGACGGGAGGCGGGCCGAGGTTGGACACGCTCACCCCGAGCAGCCGTACCCCCGGGGACGGGTCGACCGCCTGCAGCAGCTCCAGGGCCACGCGGGCCACCGCGGGGCCGGCGTCGAGCGGGACGGGCACCGTCCGGGAGCGGGTGATGGTCTGGAAGCTGGCGAAACGCACCTTGACGGTGACCGTCCGCCCGGCCACGCCCGCCTGCCGGAGCCGGTTGGCCACGGCGTCGGACAGGCGGAGGGCTTCGTCGCCCAGGGTGGCCAGGCTGTAGTGGTCGGTGGCGTAGGTCTCCTCGTGGCCGACCGACTTGGCCGCCCGCTCGGGGTCCACCGCCCGGTCGTCCCTCGCCCAGGCCAGGGCGTGCAGGTGGCGGCCCTGGGCCTCGCCCAGGGCCCCGGTGAGGGTGGCCAGGGGCATGGCGGCCAGGTCGCCCACCGTGCGGATGCCGAAGCGCTCGAGGCGCCTGCGGGTGGCGGGCCCCACTCCCCAGAGGGCCCCGACCGGCAGGGGGTGGAGGAAGGCCAGCTCCTCCCCCGGCTCGACCACTTTGACGCCCGGGCCCGGCGTGGGCGGCGAGCCCGGCGGGCCGGCCCGGGGCTTGGCCGCCTCCGACGCCAGCTTGGCCAGGAACTTGCTGCCCGCCACCCCGACCGAGCACCACAGGCCCGTCTCATCGAACACCCGGGCCCGTATGGCGGCGGCGATCGTGGGTCCCGGCCCCCAGAGCCGGCGGGCGCCGCTGACGTCGAGGAACGCCTCGTCCAGGGCGATGCCCTCCACCAACGGGGTGAACGAGGTGAGGACGGCGTGCAACCGCCGGCTGTGCTCCTGGTAGAGGTCGTAGCGGCCGTGGACGAACACCGCGCGGGGGCACAGCCGGCGGGCCCGCACCGACGGCATGGCCGAGTGGACGCCGTAGGAGCGGGCCTCGTACGAGCACGAGGCGACGACGCCGCGGGGTCCATCGCCACCCACGATCACCGGCTTCCCGGTGAGCGAGGGGTCGACCAGCGCCTCCACCGCGGCGAAGAAGGCGTCCATGTCGACGTGGAGGATGACCCGGCCTTCGATCCCAGCAGTGTGCCAGCATGAGCGGCGGATGCACCGGAACGTGCGGGCGGTGGTCGAGGCGGGCAGGGCCCTGGGCGTCGACGTCCGCCCCCAGGAGTACCGGGACGGGACCCGGACGGCGGCCGACGCCGCCCTCGCCATCGGCGTGGAGCTGGGCCAGATCGTGAAGTCGCTGGTCTTCTCTGTCGACGGCGAGGTGGTGATCGCCCTGGTCTCCGGTCACAACCGACTGGACGAGGCCAAGCTGGCCCGTTGCGCCGGAGGCGACGACGCGTGGCGGGAGGACGCCGACACCGTCCGCGAGGCCACCGGGTTCCCGGTCGGGGGCGTGCCCCCGTTCGGTCACCGGGAGCCGCTGCGCGTCTTCGTCGACGAGGACCTGCTCGGCTACGAGGAGCTGTGGGCCTCGGCCGGCACCACCCACCACAACTTCTCCATCGCGCCCGACACCCTCGTGCGGGTGACCGGCGGCACGGTCTGCGAGCTGGCCCTGCGCTAGCTCAGCGAGGTTGGGCCGGCAGGGCCTCGACGGTCCAGCCGAAGCCCGGGCCAGGCTGGGGAAGGGGTCCCGACGGTTGACGACGCCGAGCAGCGGCCAGCAGCGCTCGACCCCGGCGGCCGGGGCCCCGCCTCAGGAGCGAACGAGCGCGGCGGAAGAACAGGCAGGCGGCCGCGTTGAGGGCGGTGAAGAGCCCGGCGACCACGGCCACGGCCATCCGCGCGTAGTCCCGACCCACCCGCCGCCCTCCGTGTGCTCAGGCCGGCCGTGGCCTCGGCGCCTCGGCCCGGGCCGCCAATGCCCCCCGGTGGCGGACGCGGTCGCGCACGCCCCACCAGGTCACCAGCAGGAGGGCCTCGACGACGATCCTCACCGACATCTTCGAGGTGCCCTTCTCCCGGTCGACGAACTCGATGGGCAGCTCGACGATGCGGCCGCCGGTACCGGCCACCCGGTACGCCATCTCGATCTGGAAGCCGTAGCCGTCGGCCCGCACGGACCCGAGGTCGATGGCCCGCAGTGCGTCGGCCCGGTAGGCCCGGAAGCCCGACGTGGCGTCACGCACGTTCAGCCGCAGGAGGAGGTCGGCGTAGCGGTTCCCGGACTTCGAGAGCCAGCGGCGGTGGAAGGGCCAGTTCGGGATCGACCCGCCCGGTACGTAGCGCGAGCCCAGGGCCAGGTCGGCGCCGGCCTCGACCGCCCGGAGCAACGCCGGGAGGCGGGCGGGGTCGTGGGACAGGTCGCTGTCCATCTCCACGAGGATGTCGTAGCCCCGGGCCAGGCCTTCGGCGAAGCCGGCCCGGTAGGCGCTGCCCAGGCCGGACTTGCCCGGGCGGACGAGCACGTCGACCCCGCCCAGCTCGTGGCCGGCGGCCTTGGCGATGGCGGCGGTGCCGTCAGGGCTGGAGTCGTCCACCACCAGGACGTCGGCGGCCGGGGCCGCGGCCCGCAGCCGGCGCAGCACCTCGGCGATGTTCTCCGCCTCCTGGTACGTCGGCAGCACGACGAGGGCGCGCACGGGGGAAGCCTACGATTTCCGGGTGCCGGACCCGGAGGAGCCGCCGCTGCCGGAGCGGGGCCCGACCGCCCTGCCCACGGTCAAGGCCAGGGCCGTCGCCTTCCTGACCATCGTGGTCGGCGGGCTCTGCGGGCTGCTCATCGGCGCGGCCCTGGTGCGGATCCAGTGCTCCGGATCATGTTCCACACCAACCGGGCTCGGTGCCCTCGCCGGGGCGGTGCTGGGCGCGGGCGGGGTGGCCGTTGTAGCTGTGCTGGTACTTCGAGCCATGGGTGAGTGGCGAGCCGGCCCTGGAGGGATCCACCGGCGCTGACCGGCGGGACCAGGACGAAGCGGGTGGCGGCTTCCAACGGCTCCGGCGACATCGACCGCAGCGGCAACGGCTGGGTGGCACGGAGGCGGCGGGGGGTGAACCCCTCGACCTGCTGCTCCTCTCTCATGGGATGAATATCGGCGGTCCTACCGGGCACCTGTAGCCCGAGGGCTAGGACGCCTCGGCCCCGGGCAGGAAGCGGGCCATCTGGCGGGTGGCCGAGGCGGCCACGGCCCGCTCCATGGCGTGGGCCAGGGTGGCTTCCATGGCCGCGGTGGCCAGGGGACGCACCCGCTGGAGGGCGTCGGTCAGCTCCGACAGGCGCTCGGCCGGCAGCCCGGCGGCCACGAACGGCTCCCACAGGTTGGTCTCGAAGAGGTCGACGAAGCGGGCCGCGATCCGGGCCGCGTCGGCCACCAGGCGCTCGTACTCGTCGAGGGCGGCGGCCAGGGGGATGCCGGCGGCCACCAGCTCGGCGCCCACCCGCAGCAGCCGGGGGCTGGGCGCCTCGAACTCGTCGCCGGCGGCCACGAGCAGGCCGAGCTCCACCGCTCGGGGCAGGAGCGTCGGGTCGTCGACCGCCTCCGGGAACATGTGGAGCAGCCGCTCCAATGAGACGCGCTCGGGCGTCTCGTCGGTCCACGGGGCGGTCAGCGCCTCCTCGAACCCGAGGACGTCGGTGAGGTCGCGCCCCTCGTCCCACGCCTCGAGGAGGGCCTGGATGGCGGCCAGGGAGAAGCCCCGGTTCTGGAGGCTGTTGACGTAGCGGAGCCGGGCCAGGTGGTGCTCGTCGTAGTACCCGACCCGCCCCTCCACCCGGGGAGGGGGCAGGAGACCCCGGGTCTGGTAGGCCCGGATGTTGCGGCTGGTGACCCCCGAGGCGCGGGCCAGCTCGTCGATCGTCATCCCTGCCACCACTCCAGCCTACTCAAAGGGAACGTTTGGTTGCAGTTGTGTCCGTGACATAAATCGATGTATGGTTCCCCCGATGATCGCCGCTTCCGAGTGGGGCTGGGGGGCGTGGGCCTGGCTGGTGATCCCGCTGGCCTCCTACGGCCTCATCAGCCTGACCCTGTTCGCCTTCGGCCGGACCGACGAGACCAACGCGGTGCGGTTCTTCTTCGGCCAGATCGCCGACACCCTCCGGCGGGTCACCGGCTACCCGGGATGGGTCTTCGCCGGCGTGCTGAGCGGCCTGCTCATGCTGCTGATCGCCATGATCGGCTTCTACTGGGACGTGGCCTGGCACGTGGACAACGGGCGCGACGACGAGCTGTTCACCCCCTCCCACGTGATGATCCTCGTGGGCCTGGGCGGCCTCATCTACTCGGCCGGGATCGCCGTCCTCTTCGCCAGCCTGGAGCGGGCCGAGACGGCCATCAAGGTGGCCTTCCTGCGCATCCCCTGGTCGGCCGTCCTCCTCACCGCCCTCGGCCTCGGCGGCGTGGTCGCCTTCCCCCTCGACGCCATGTGGCACGACGCCTACGGGGTCGACGTCACCCTGTGGAGCCCGCCCCACATCCAGCTCGTGCTGGGCGGCTCGCTGGCCACCATCGCCCTCTGGCTCATGGTGGCCGAGGGCCGGCCCTCGGCCGAGCCCACGGCCTTCGGCCGGTTCCTCCACGTCCTCACCGCCGGCACCGTGCTGGTCGGCATGAGCACCCTGCAGGCCGAGTTCGACTACGGCGTCCCTCAGTTCCAGGTCCTCTACCTGCCGGTGCTCATCATGATCGCCGCCGGCTTCACCCTCCTGGCCGCCCGCGTGGGGCTGGGCCCGTGGGGCGCGGTCAAGGTGGTCGCCGTCTACCTCGTCCTGCGGGGGCTGCTGGTGCTGGCCATCGGCGGGGCCCTCGACCACACCGTCCCCCACTTCCCCCTGTACATGGGCTCGGCCCTCGTCGTGGAGGCCGCGGCCCGGTGGCTCGGCACCGCTCGCCCCCTGCGGCTGGCCCTCGGCACCGGTGCCCTCGTCGGCACCGTCGGGCTGGTCACCGAGATGACCTGGGTCACGCTGTGGGGCCGCGAGGCGTCGGGGCGCCTGCCCTTCGAGCTCGGGCTGAAGATCGCCGTCCTCGGCCCGCTGGCCGCCGTGGCCGCCGCCGTCCTCGGCACCGCCCTGGGCGGGGCCGTGGCCAAGCGGCGCGAGGGCCTGCCCGTGGCCGCCCTCTTCGGCGCGGGAGCCGTCCTGCTCGCCGTGGTCGCCTTCCCCCTGCCCCGCAACGTGGGCCCGGTGACCGCCACAGTCCGTCTCGACCAGGTCGGGAGCATGGCCAACGTCGAGGTCGTCCTCGACCCGCCCGACGCGGCCCGCAACGCCACCGCCTTCGCCGTCTCCTCGTGGCAGGGCGGGTCGGAGATCGTCCAGGCCGACCTGAAGGCCGTCGGCGTGGGAACCTACGCCGCCTCCCGGCCCGTCCCGGTGACCGGCTCGTGGAAGACGATGGTCAGCCTGCAGCGGGGCGACGAGGTCATGGCCGTGCCCGTCTACCTGCCCGCCGACGCCGAGATCGGCGCCCCCGCCGTGCCCGCCGTGCCCGAGCGGACCGAACGCTTCGTGCGCAACACCACGATCCTGCTGCGTGAGGTCCGCCCCGGCCCGGCCGGTGCGGCGGTGGCCGCCTACTCGGGTCTGGCCGTGCTGGTGGCCATCTGGGTCGGCCTGATCGCCCTGGCCGCCCGCCGGGTCCCCCCTCCGTCGCCGCCGTCCGACGGGTGGTCCGCCGCCCCCTCGTCGGCGGCGGTGCGGGTCGCTCCCTCGTCGCTGTAGCCGCCACCGGCCTCAACCGCCGAGCGTCAGCCTCCGGAAGCTCTCGGCGTAGCGGACCCCCGCCGTCCCGCCCTCGGCCTCGGCCCGGCGACGCAGGACCTCCCGGAACAGGTCCTCGGAGCCGTCCAGCTGGCTGGCATGGCAGAGCAGGGCGTGGATCTTGGTCTCCAGGCTGGCGGTGACGTCGATCCACACGTTGGGCTCCAGGGTGCCGGAAAGCAGGACGACGCCGACCGGGTGCGGCGCCCCCGCCGACGGGAAGTAGTGGGGGTTGGCGGCCGCGGGCGAGACCGCGTCCATGGTGGCCCAGCCCGCGTTGCGGTGGTCGGCATGGTTGAAGTACGTGTCGCCGAAGATCACCGCGGTGGGATCGGGGCAGACCACCACGTCGGGACGGGTTCGGCGGATGGCGGCCACGATCCGCTCCCGCACCTCCCCGGAGCCGCGCAGTTCGCCGTCGTCCACGTCGAGCCGCTCCCGGCCGGCCAGCCCCAGCACCTTGCCGGCGGCGTCCATCTCCGCCTGCCGGCGCTCGGCCAGCTCGTCGCCGTCGACGTCGGGGTCCTTCGAGCCCTTCTCCCCCCGGGTCAGGACGAGCACGTGGACTTCGCTGCCCGCCGCCGCCCATCGGGCGAGGGTGGCGCCGCAGGAGATCTCGGGGTCGTCGGGATGGGCGTAGACCGCCAGCACCCGGTCGGGCACCTCGCGGTAGAGGGCGACCACCTACGGTGCCCCGGCCAGGGCCTTGACCGTCCGGTCGACGCCCTCGTCGTCGACGTCGTGGTGGGTGACGAGGCGGAGCACGCCCGGGGCGATGGTGCCGGCCAGCACCCCCTCGCCGGCCAGGTGGTCGACCACGGCGAGGGGCGCGGGATGGCGCCACGTCACGACGTTGGTCCGCACGCTCCCCGGCCGGCACCCGCTCTCGGGCCAGCGCTCGGCCACCGCCTCGGCCAGCCGGCGGGCCCGGGCGTGGTCGTCGGCCAGCCGGTCGACCATGCGCTCGAGGGCGACCAGCCCGGCGGCGGCGATGACCCCGGCCTGGCGCATCCCCCCGCCCAGCCGCTGGCGCTCGCCCCGCGCCGCGGCGATCACGTCGGCCGGCCCGGCCAGCAGCGACCCCACCGGCGCGCACAGCCCCTTGGAGAGGCAGCACATGACGGTGGTCGCCGGCGCCGCGTACGTGGCCGCGCTGGTCCCGGTGGCCACCTCGGCATTGAACAGCCGGGCCCCGTCCAGGTGGACGGGAATCGCGGCCTCGCCGGCCACCCCGGCCACCGCCTCCAGCCGGTCCAACGGCCACGGCGCCCCGTCGGCCGGCATGTGGGTGTTCTCCAGGCAGACCAGCCCGGGCCGGACGTGGTGGTGGTCGACCGCCTCTACCGCCCAGCGCACGTCCTCGGGGTCGAGGGTGCCGTCGTCGTCCTCCAGGGTGGTGAACTGCACCCCGGCGTTGCGGCCGCCGGCCCCGTTCTCGTAGATCACCACGTGCTGGCGGCGCCCGGCCAGCACCGTGGTCCCCGCGGGAGCCAGCAGGCGCAGGGCCAGCTGGTTGGCCATGGTCCCCGAGGGGACGTAGAGGGCGGCCGCCTTGCCCACCCGGGCCGCGAACGTCTCCTCGAGGCGGTTGACGGTGGGGTCCTCGCCGTACACGTCGTCGCCCACCTCGGCCTCGGCCATGGCCCGGCGCATCTCCGGCGTCGGCCGGGTGACGGTGTCGGACCGCAGGTCGACCATCTACGTACGATGGCAGACTTGCAAGAGCTGTTGGACCTCGCCGAGACCCTGGCTCGCAAGGCGGGCGCCCTCCTCCTCGAAGGCGCCGACGGCCTGCGGGTGGACGTCACCACCAAGTCGAGCGGCACCGACATGGTGAGCGAGATGGACCGGGCCGCGGAGGCGCTCATCGTGGAGGGCATCCTCGCCGCCCGTCCGGACGACGCCATCCTGGGCGAGGAGACCGGTGGGCGGGACGGGACGAGCGGCGTCCGATGGGTGATCGACCCCCTCGACGGCACCACCAACTACCTGTACCGCCACCCCATCTGGGCCGTGTCGATCGGGGTCGAGGTCGACGGCGAGGTGGAGGTCGGTGTGGTGGCCTCACCCGGCTTGCAGGAGACGTTCACCGCCGTACGGGGCAAGGGGGCCTGGCTCAACGGCGACCCCATCGCCGTCTCCCAGGAGAGCGACCTGGCCAGCGCCCTGGTCGGCACCGGGTTCGGCTACGTGGCCGGCCGGCGGGCGGCCCAGGCCGCCGTCCTCCCCCACCTGCTCCCCGCCGTGCGCGACATCCGGCGCAACGGGGTGGCCTCCCTCGACCTGTGCTGGGTCGCCTGCGGGCGCCTCGACGGCTACTTCGAGGCGGGCGGCCAGCCGTGGGACGTGGCCGCCGGCCTGCTGATCGCCACCGAGGCCGGCGCGGTCGTCGCCGGGCTCGACGGCGGGCCGGTGATCCCCGAATCGGTCATGGCCGCCACACCGGGCGTAGCGCCCGCCTTGTTCGAGCTGTTGATCGCCGCGGGCGCGGTCGAGGCGCTGGAACGCACGGACTAGGCAATCGCGGTATGCCACCATTGTCCGGTGGCGAGGGTCGTCGCGGTCGTACGCTTCATGGCCCGCCAGTCCTTCCGCCTGTCCGTCGCCGCCCTCGGCTTCATCGTCCTGTTCGTGGGCGTCGTCATGCTCGTCACCCCGGGGCCCGGCCTGCTGGTGATCATCGCCGGCCTGGCCATCCTGGCCCACGAGTTCGCCTGGGCCGCCCGCGCCCTGGAGAAGGCCAGAACGAGGGCCGCCCGTGCCAAAGAGGCCGCCCTGCGCCGGGCCGCGGCCCGCCGGTTGCCTTCCGACTGAGGGCCCACGCCACGCCCAGTCGGCTGGCGGCCGCGGCGAACGACCGGGAGGCCTCGGCGATCAGGAACTCCGAGAAGAGCCGGCTCGGCAGCACCCAGCACAGTCCTTCGAGGGACCTCTGGCGTGTCACTTCGTCGACCTCGCCCGGCGCTGCGTCCACGGGATCCCGCCGATTCCTAGGACACGTCCCACCACATGGTGACCACCTCGCCCGGCTGGCCCGAATCGTCCCCCAGGAGGGCGTCGATCTCGGGGTCGCGGTCGGCCGGCAGGCACAGGTACTTCCGGACGGAGGCCACGCGCGCCTCCCGTGGAATCGACCGCGCCCGCCGCGGGCTCCGCTCGACGTGGGGCTCGATGCCGGCCTCCCGCAGCGCGGCGGCGGCGTCGTCGGCGACCGGCCCCTCGGGGCGCTCGACGTCCCAGAAGTGGCGCCAGAGGGGGTTGACCCCGTACCGGGGGTGGCGGTCCGAGAGCTCCACGACCACCCGGTTCCGGGCGTGCGACGTGAGGGCGGTGGCGAAGTCGGCCAGGTTGGGGACGTTGTAGGCGACGTGGTGGCAGACGACCACGTCGGCCGGGCCCACCGAGGCCGCCCCTTCCGGCCAGTCGCCCTGCACCACCTGGTAGTCGACGCCCAGCTCGCGGGCCCGCTCGGCGAAGATGGCCAGCAGCTCCGCGCTCTGGTCGAAGCCGGTGACCCGTGCCGCGGGAGGCACCAGGGCCAGGCCGGCGGCCCCACCTCCGCACCCCACGTCGAGCACCGACCCGCCCTCGGGCAGGGCCTCCTTGGCCCGCCGCTGCGACACGGTCTCGGGCCCGGGCTCGGGGGGCGGTCCCTTGAACAGCGCCGGCGAGAACTCCCAGGGCGACTCGGGGGCCTGGGCCATGATCTCCTCGGGGATGGCCCACCGCGCCAGCTGCTCGGCCCAGCGCTGCGCCGCGGTCGTCACCGCGCCAAGCTAATTCGCCGGGCCCATCCCGCACCGTGCGGTCAGGCGTTCCGCACGGTCACGGTTCGGCGGCGACGAGCCCGGCCAGGCGGTCCAGCGTGCGCTCGATGCCGGCCCGGTTCCGGCTGGGGAAGCCCAGCAGGCGGAGGCCGAGGTCGTACACCGAGCCGGTGGTCGACCAGTCGTAGGTCTCGGTGACCCTGGTCCCGCCCTCGACCGGTTCGAGCTCGTAGCGCCAGCGGGCCCCGCCGATGTGGGTCCAGGCGATGCGGCGCCCCTCCTCGAACTCCACCACCCGGTTGGTGATCCGGTAGGGGACGACGATCCGCATGCGCATGCCGAACTCCGAGCCCAGGGCCAGCCTGGCGTTCTTGCCGGTGGTCGGCGCGAGCACGCTGTCCGTCCCGTCGATGACCGGGTGCATGGCCGGGTCGGCGAGGACGCCGAAGATGGCGTGCGCGGGGGCGGCGATCACCCGCGAGCCGCTGACCGCTCTCATCCGAAGAAGATCTCGGCCACCCCGTGGTAGAGGTGGGGGTCGACCGTCTTCAGCGTGCCCACCGCGTCGGAGAGCGGGACCCGCACGATCCCGCCCGCCTGCAGGGCGACCATCTGGCCCGCGGCCCCGTCGTGCACGGCGTCGATGGCGGCGATGCCGAAGCGGGTGGCCAGGATCCGGTCGAACGCCGTCGGCGTGCCGCCCCGCTGGATGTGGCCCAGGATCGTCACCCGGGTCTCGAAGCCGGTGCGGGCCTCGATCTCCTTGGCCACCCGGTTGCCGATCCCGCCCAGGCGCACGTGACCGAAGGCGTCGCGCTCCTCGGACTGCAGCTCCATGGTGCCTTCGACGGGCGTCGCCCCCTCGGCGACCACCACCAGCGACGCGTACCGCCCCCGGTCGTGCCGGCCCTTCAACCGCTCGGCGATGGCATCGAGGTCGAACGGCTCCTCCGGGATGAGGATCTCCGCCGCCCCGCCGGCGATCCCGGCCTGGGTGGCGATCCACCCGGCGTGGCGCCCCATCACCTCGACGACCATGACCCGGTCGTGCGACTCGGCCGTGGTGTGCAGGCGGTCGATGGCGTCGGACGCGATCTGCACCGCGGTGTCGAAGCCGAACGTCACCTCGGTGCCCGACAGGTCGTTGTCGATCGTCTTGGGCACGCCGACCACCACCACGCCCTCGGCCGCCAGCTTGTTGGCCACCCCCAGGGTGTCGTCGCCGCCGATGGCGATGAGGGCGTCGATCCGCTCCTCCCGGAGGTTGTCCAGGGCGAGCTGCGGGCCACCCTCGACCTTGTAGGGGTTGGTGCGGGACGTGCCGAGGATGGTCCCGCCCCGGGGCAGGATGCCCCGGCACCGCTCGACGTCGAGCGGCACCGTCCGCTTCTCGAGAACCCCTTTCCAGCCGTCGCAGAAGCCGACCAGGTCGTCGCCGTACTGCCGCTCGCCCTTGCGCACGACGGCCCGGATGACGGCGTTGAGCCCCGGGCAGTCCCCTCCCCCGGTGAGCATCCCTACGCGCAATGTTCCTCCCCGGCGGGTCCCTAAGCCCGCCTCCTCGCCGAGGTGGGGCCCCTTGCCCCACCCGGCGCCGTTGTTGTTTTCCTTCCCCGGCGGGTCCCTAAGCCCGCCTCCTCGCCGAGGTGGGGCCCCTTGCCCCACCCGGCGCCGTTTGCTGCCACGCTACTGGCCGTGTCGCTCACCATCGCCATCGACGCCGGCACCACCGGTGTGCGGGCGCTGGCCGTCGACGAGGCCGGCCAGCCGGTGGGCTGGTCCTACCGCGAGCTGCCCCAGCACTACCCGCGCCCGGGGTGGGTCGAGCACGACCCGAACGAGATCTGGGACGGCGTCCACGCCTCGCTCCACGAGCTGCGGTCGACGCTGGACCAGCCGGTCGCCGCCATAGGCATCACCAACCAGCGGGAGACGGTGGTGGCATGGGACCGGCGGACGGGCGAACCCCTCCACCCGGCCATCGTCTGGCAGGACCGGCGGACAGCCGCCCGGTGCGCCCGCCTGGAGGACGAGGGGCACCTCCCGTTCGTCCGGCGGTCGACGGGCCTGGTCCTCGACCCCTACTTCTCGGGGACCAAGATGGGGTGGATCCTCCACGAGGGCGGGGTGTACGGCGGCCCCCGCCTGGCTCTGGGGACGGTCGACTCGTGGATCCTCTGGAAGCTCACCGATGGTGCCGTCTTCGCCACCGACCCGTCCAACGCCAGCCGCACCCTCCTCTACGACATCCGCTACGGGGCCTGGTCCACCGAGCTGTGCGACCTGTTCCGCGTCCCCCGCAACGCCCTCCCCGAGGTGCGCAAGACGAGCGGCCGCCTCGGCCTCACGCCCGACGGCATCCCGGTGAGCGCCCTGGCCGGCGACCAGCAGGCCGCCCTCTTCGGCCAGGCCTGCCTGGAGCCGGGTATGGCCAAGAACACCTACGGGACCGGATCGTTCGTGCTCATGAACGTGGGCGAGACGTGTCCCGACCCGGTCGAGGGCCTCCTGACGACGATCGCCTGGGCCCTGCCCGGCGTGGCACCCGTCTACGCCCTCGAGGGTGCGATCTTCGTCACCGGGGCGGCGATCTCCTGGCTCCGCGACGGGCTGGGGATCATCGAGAAGCCGGAGGACATCGGCCCCCTGGCCGAGTCCGTGCGCGACGCCCAGGGGGTGGTCTTCGTGCCTGCGTTCTCCGGCCTGGGCAGCCCCTGGTGGGACCCGGCGGCGCGGGGAACGATCGTGGGCCTGACGCGGGGAAGCGGGCGGCAGCAGCTGGCCCGGGCCGCGGTGGAGGCCATGGCCTACCAGACGCGCGACGTGGTGGAGGCCATGACCGCGGGCACCGGGCGCCCCCTCACCGAGCTGCGGGTGGACGGGGGTGCCTCCGTGCTCGACCTCCTGCTCCAGATCCAGGCCGACCAGCTCCGCGTACCCGTGGCCCGGGCCGCGGTCCGGGAGAGCACGGCCATGGGGGCCGCCTACCTCGCCGGCCTGGCCGAGGGCGTGTGGTCGTCTCCCGAGGAGGTGGCCGGGCTGTGGCGAAAGGAGGCCGAGTTCACGCCTCGCGCCCCCGAGTCCGTCGTCGACGACCGTCACGCCACCTGGCGCCGCGCCGTGGACCGCTCACGCCACTGGAGCAGATAGCGGCCGGTCGATCCCCAGGTTGACCATGACGTACTGGGCGATCCGGCACAGGGCGGCCAGCTGGTGGCGTTCCTTGGCCCGGAACGGCCGGCCCTGGCGGCCGAGGAGCAGGGCCAGGCGGGAGGC
The DNA here is from genome assembly GCA_036260295.1 of Acidimicrobiales bacterium. Lineage (GTDB taxonomy): Bacteria > Actinomycetota > Acidimicrobiia > Acidimicrobiales > AC-14 > CADCTB01. The sequence continues at coordinate 17,522 of DATAAD010000145.1, forward strand.
GCCCAGGGCGGCCCAGGCCACGTCGTCGGGCCCGCACTCGCCCGAGCACACCGCCGCCGACGACCGGCTGCCGGCCACGAAAGCCACCAGCCATCCCGGAGGGGGCGGCGACCCGTGGGAGGCCAGCAGCGAGCGGTCCTCGAGGTCGACGACGACGGCCCACTCGGCGGCGAAGTCCCGACGGGCGTGGGCGACGAGGGACGTGAGCAGCTCGGCGTCGGAACCGGCGCCGACCAGGAGGGCGGCGGTCTCCAAGGCGTCGAGCCGTGGGTCGGCCACCTCGGGCGGGGCGGCCCGGACGTCCTCGACGTCGACACCGTCCACCTGGTCGATCTCGGCCAGCAGCAGCGACACCAGGCCGGCGTCGGGCAGCTCGACGACCAGCTCGTCGATGGCCCGGCCCGCGCCCCGCTCGAGGATGTCGATGCCGACGACGTCGCCCCGGACGGCGCCGATCCGGCTGGCCACCTGCCCCAGCGCCCCCGGCCGGTCGGGGACCCAGACGCGGACGACGAACGTCTCCATCCCGAAACGGTACGGGTCGGACGTGAACGGCCGGTTTCGGGCGAATCACGTTGTGTGAAGCTCGGACGCCAGAACGTGGAAGCCGTGGCCGTCGAGGGAGACGTACAGCCCCTGCTCGGCCAGCTCGTCGGCACCGTGCTCCACCACCAGCCCACTGAACACGTCGGCCAGGCGGACACCGGGCGCCCTGAGCGCGCCCCGGGGCATCTCGACCCGCGCCTGGGACGGCGAGGCGGAGAGGTTCACGGCGATCAGGTGCACCCGCTCGTCCGTCTGCCAGGACCAGGCAAGGATGTTGCGCCCGGTGTCGTCGCCGGGCAGGCGCCGCACCTCCGACAGGCGCCACTCGCCGTGGCGCACCGCCCGGCCGGTGCGGATGACCTGGGCGTAGAAGTCGGCCAGCTCCTTGTCCTCCGGCTCGGGAGGTGTGCGGCGGGCGGCCACCGGGACCCTGAGCTTCTTCCCCACCAGCTGCCCCTGGTGGTAGAGGATCGCCCCGGGCAGGGTCGAGACGGCCACGGCCGCGGCCCGCACCTCGGGCCCCGACAGCATGGCGCTGGCCCGGGGCTCGTCGTGGTTCTCGAGGAACCGGACCAGGCGGCGCTGGTAGGACACGTCGGCCCGCAGGTGGGCCCGGACGCCGTCGGGGTTCCGCTCCAGCAGGCGGTCGTACAGGCGCTTGTCGTAGCAGTAGTCGAACCCCTGCTCGAGCAGGCGCCCCTCCAGATCCCAGTACGCCTCGGCGACGAAGGTCATCGCCGGGTGGCGGGCCCGCACCGCGGGGATGACCGACGGCCAGAAGTCCTCGGGAGGGGGCACCCCGGCCCGCTCCCCCCACGTCCGGGCGAACACGTCGTTGAGCAGGAGCATGGCCATGTCGCACCGCACGCCGTCACAGTGCTCCCCCACGGCGGCCAGGGTCTCGACCGTCGACTCCCGCAGGCCGGGATGGAAGGCGTCGACCTGCAGCGCGTCGGTCCAGGCCGGGAAGTACGGGTCGCGCCCAAGGGCGAAGATCGTCGACCCGATGCGCACGTACTCGCCCGGGTGGGCGTCCATGTCCCCCTGCCCGCCCCGGAGGAAGTACTCCGGGTGCTCCGTGACCCAGGGGTGGTCACGGGCCAGGTGGTTGGGGACGTAGTCGAGGAGCAGGGCCAGCCCACGGCTCCGCAGCCGGTGGCGGGCCGCGTCCAGCCCCTCGAAGCCGCCCAGGCGCTCGTCGGGGACGTACCGGCGGACGGAGTACGGGGAGCCGACGATGTCGTCGAGGGTGAAGTCGGGCAGGTAGCTCTTGGCGAAGTCGATCAGCCACGGCTCCCGCTGGGCGATGCGGGCGCCGGTGGGACTGCGCTCCCACACGCCCATGAGCCACACCGCGTCGGTGCCGGGGGGCACCAGCTCGTCCCAGTCCGCCTCGGGGACGGAGCCGAGCGTGACCCGCTCCCCGTAGCGGGAGCTGAGCTCCTCGAGCCACACCCACGTGTTCACCTCGTAGATGCCAGGGTGCTCGCCCATCCCGGCATCATGCCCCGTTCGGGTGGTCGTCCGGCCCCGCCAAGACATCGCTTATATAAGCTGTGGCTTGTATGATGGCCAGATGCACATCGACATCGCCAGCCAGATCGCCGCCGTCGACCGCCGGGTGGAAAACCGGGAGCACGAAGGCCGCCCGGCCCGGGTCGTGGTCGCCACCCGCACCTACGCCGCGCCGGTCGACGACGTCTGGGACGCCGTCACCAATCCCGACCGCATCCCCCGGTGGTTCCTGCCCGTCTCCGGCGACCTGCGCCTGGGCGGGCGCTATCAGCTCGAAGGCAACGCCAGCGGGACGATCACCGGGTGCGAGCCGCCCCGGCACCTGGCCCTCACCTGGGAGTTCGGCGGCGAGGTCACGTGGGTGGAGGTCCGCCTGGAAGAGGACCCGGGCGGCACCCGCCTGCAGCTGGAGCACGCGGCCCATGACGACGAGCGCTGGGGCGAGTTCGGCCCGGGCGCGGTGGGTGTCGGGTGGGACATGGCGCTCCTCGGCCTCGACCAGCACCTGGCCACCGGCGCCGCCGTCGAGGGCGCGTCGGCGTGGATGGAGTCGGCCGAGGGCAAGGCCTTCATGCGGGGCAGCAGCGACGAGTGGGGCCGGGCGGCGGTCGCCTCCGGTACCCCCGAGGACGCCGCCCTCGCCGCCGCGGCCCGCACATCGGCCGCCTACGCCGGGGACTGATGCACGCCTTCGACGTGCTGGGCGACCCGGTCCGGCGCCGGATCCTCGAGCTGTTGGCCGAGGGCGAGCGCACCTCGGGCGACGTCACCAAAGTGGTCCAGGAGGAGTTCGGCATCTCCCAGCCCGCGGTCTCACAGCACCTGGGCGTCCTGCGGGAGAGCGGGTTCGTCCACGTCCGGCCCGAGGGCGCCCGCCGCCTCTACTCCATCGAGCCCGCCCCCCTCCAGGCCGTCGACGACTGGCTCAGCCGGTTCCGCTCCTTCTGGGAGCAGCGCCTCGACGCCCTCGCCACCGAGATCGCCCGGGGGCGGCGGAGCGGATGAAACCCTCGTTCTGGCTGCGGTAGCCCGCCACTTGCGCGGCTACCTGCGCTCAGAACGGAGGGGCGCCGAGATCCCCCGCCAGATCATCTCGATCAGCCGCTCGGGGAGGTCGTCGTCGATCTCCATGCCGGTGACCAGGAACCGGTGCTGCAGGAGGGCGACGACGGCGTCGGCCACCAGCTCGGGGTCGACGTCGGCCCGGACCTCGCCGCGCTCGACTCCCCGCCGCACGGCGTCGAGCACCCGGGCCCGGCGGGGTTGGACGAAGCCGTCCCGGAACGTGGCCGCCAGCTCGGGGCTGTGGGCCAGCTCGGCGACCAGGGCCGGCATGACCCGGCCGGCGTCGCTGGTCCGCAGGTGGTCGCGGAACCCCCGCACGAACGCCAGCAGGTCCTCGCGGGCCGAGCCCGTGTCGGGCGGCTGCCAGCCGCTCTCGCGGCAGGCGCCGATGGCGTCGACGACGAGCGCCGACTTCGACGGCCACCGCCGGTACACCGTGGCCTTGCCCACTCCCGCCTTGGCCGCCACCCCCTCCATGGTGACCCCGGCGTAGCCCTCCTCGGCCAGGAGGTCGACGGTGGCCCGCAGGATGGCCCGGTCGGCGTCGGGGCTGCGGGGTCGGCCCGGCGGGCGGTGGAGGTCGACGGACGACGTCACGCCGCGGCCGCCTCCACCCGGGCCGGCGCCTCCTCCCCGGCCTCCTTCCTCGCCCGCGAGGGCAGGAAGGCCAGGGCCACCACCGACCCGAACAAGGCCACCCCGGCGGCCACGAGCACGCCCACGTGCATCCCGTCGACGAAGGCCGACTTGGCCGCCAGGGCCAGGGCCGGGCCCTGGGCGCCCCCGAGGTCGCCGGCCACCCGCAACGCGGCGCCGACCGAAGCCCGGGCCGCTTCCGGCACCCCCGTGCCCAGCGACGAGGCGTACGTGGAGGCGAGCAACGACCCCACGATAGCCACGCCCAGCACGCCGCCGACCTGGCGGGTGGTGTCGTTCACGGCCGAGCCGACACCGGCCTTGGCCCGGGGCAGGGAGCCCATGATCGACTCGGTGGCGGGCGCCATGGTCATCCCCATCCCGATCCCCATGGCGAGCATGCTGACCAGCACGGGCGGGTACCCCGAGGTGACGGTGGCGAAGGCGAGTACGACCAGGGCCAGCGACACGGTGGCCAGCCCGGAGGCGACCACCGCTTTGGTGCCGACCCGCTCCACCAGGCGGGCGCTGATCGGCGCGGTAACCATGAGGGCCAGGGCGAGCGGGGCCACCCGCAAGCCGGCTTCGAGTGCGCCGTAGCCCAGGACGAACTGCAGGTACTGGGTTTGGACGAAGGCCGACCCGAACAGGGCGAAGAACACCATGGTCACGCCCGTGCTGGCCGCGGTGAACCGGGGGTTGGCGAAGAAGCGGACGTCGAGCATGGGGTGGTCGGTGTGCCGCTCCCACGCCACGAAGGCGCCCAGGAGCACGGCGGCCAGGGCGAAGGCGCCCAGCGTCGTCCCGTGCGACCACCCCTGCACGGGGGCCTCGATGATGGCCCAGACCAGGGCGACCAGGCCGAAGATCGACAGCACGGCCCCGACCGGGTCGAGCCCCGGCGGCGACGGGTCGCGCGACTCGGGCACGAACAGGCGGCCGCCCACGAGGGCCATGGCGACGATGGGGATGTTGACCATGAACACCGACCCCCACCAGAAGTGCTCGAGGAGCCAGCCCCCGCTCAGCGGGCCGATGGCGATGCCCATGGCCGAGAACCCGGCCCACACGGCGATGGCCCGGGCCCGCTCGGCCGGGACGGTGAAGACGTTGCTGATGATCGACAGGGTGGCCGGCATGATCAGCGCCGCGCCGATGCCCATGACCGCCCGGGTGACGATCAGGTGGTCGGCCGAGCCCGCCACCGCCGACGCCACCGACCCCACCCCGAAGACCACCAGTCCGATGGCCAGGGCCCGCCGGCGCCCGAACCGGTCACCCAGGCTGCCGGCGGTGAGGAGGAGGCCGGCGAACACGAGGGTGTAGGCGTCCACGATCCACTGGAGCTGCGAGGTGGTGGCGTCGAGGTCGCGGACCAGGGTGGGCAGGGCCACGTTGAGGATGGTGTTGTCCACGCCGATCACCATCAGGCTGAGGCACATCACGGCCAGCGTCCACCAGCGCCGGGCGTGGATTGCTGCTGCGTCCAAGGGTTGTCCCACCTTCCGAAACGGTCCCGTTCCGTTTCGGAAACAATAGTGGGCGCTCTACAATTTCGTCAGCGCTTTTCTGAGGTTGCGGACGGCCTGCCCGATGCGCTGCTCGTTCTCGATGAGGGCGAACCGGACGAACCCGTCACCTGAGGGGCCGAACCCCACGCCCGGCGCGGTCGCCACCTTGGCCTCCTGCACCAGGAAGGACGAGAAGGCCAGCGACCCCATCTCCCGGTAGGGCTCGGGGATGGGCGCCCAGGCGAACATGGTGGCCCTCGGGCGCTCTATGGCCCACCCGATGCGGTCGAGGCCGTCGCACAGGGCGTCGCGCCGGCCCCAGTAGATGTCGTTGACCTCTTTGGGGTAGTCCGACGCCTCGTTCATGGCCACGATGGCCGCGATCTGGATGGGCTGGAACGTGCCGTAGTCCAGGTAGGACTTGAGCTTGCCCAGGGCGGCGACGATCTCCGGGTTGCCCACGCAGAACGCCACCCGCCAGCCGGCCATGGAGAAGGACTTGGTGAGGGTGTACAGCTCGACGGCGACGTCCTTGGCCCCCGGCACCTGGAGGATCGACGGGGGCTGGTACCCGTCGAAGGCGGTGTCGGAGTAGGCGAAGTCGTGCACGAGGATCACGTCGTGCTCGCGGGCGAAGGCCACCAGCCGCTCGAGCCAGGGCAGGTCCACGCACGTGGTGGTGGGGTTGTGCGGGAACGAGAGCACGATCACCCGGGGACGGGGCCAGGCGTTCTCCCAGTCCTCGAGCAGGTTGGCGAAGAAGTCCTCGTCGGGGCCGAGGGGGATGCGGCGGACGTCGGCCCCGGCGAACAGCGGGCCGTAGATGTGGATGGGGTACGACGGCGTGGGCACCATGGCCGTGTCGCCCGGCCCGAGCAGCACCCACATGAGGTGGGTGAGGCCCTCCTTGGCCCCGATGACGTTGATGACCTCGGTCTCGGGGTCGAGCTCCACCCCGAACCGGCGCTCGTACAGGGCGGCCGCCGCGGCCCGCAGCTTGGGGATTCCCCGGCTGGCCGAGTAGCGGTGGTTCCGGGGGTTGCGGGCCGCTTCGGCCAGCTTCTCCACGGCCACGTCGGGCGAGGGGATGTCGGGGTTCCCGAAGCCGAGGTCGATCACGTCCTCCCCGGCCCGCCGTGCTGCCATCTTCAGCCCGTCGATGATGGTGAAGACGTAGGGCGGAAGGGCGTTGATCCGGCGGAACTCCATGATCGGAGGCTACCGGTACCCAGAAGCCACCTCGGCCAGGATTTCGACCGCCGCCGGGTCGGTGCCCACGTCGAGCGGCGAGCACACGGCCCACGACGCACCGGCCCCCGCCAGCCCGTCGAGGTGGCGGCGGAGGTCGTCCACCGTGCCCGAGACCAGCCCCGGACGGTTCCCGTGGGCCCGCAGCTTGGCGTCGGCCTCGGCTCGGGTCCGCCCGGTCAGCACCTGGCCGCCCCACGTCAGCTCTCGCCCGGCCGGGACGCCGGCCGCCTCGGTGGCGAAGGTGGCGGCGTCGGCGCCCCACCCGTTCCATCCGTCGGCCTCGCCCGCGGCCCGGCGCACGGCGGCCGACCGGCCGCCCACCCACGTCGTCACCCCGAGCGTCCGCAGGCGACGGCAGCAACCGACCAGGGCGGCCAGACGCTCCGGCGCCGGCGCGAAGGCGATCCCGTAGGCCTCGTTCTCCTCCCGGTTGAGCGAGTCGCCCGTCCCGAGGGCCGCCACCAGCCGCCCACCGGTCATCCGGTGCAGCGACACGAGGGTGTGCACGAGCAGCACGTCGGGCAGGAGCCCGACCCTCGCCACCAGCGTGCCCAGGACCACCCGCTCCGTCTCCGCGGCCAGGGCACCGAGCAGGGTGAGCGAGTGCAGGGCCGGGCGCATGCGCTGGCCGATCGGCCAGAGGTGGTCGAACACGAAGACACCGTCGACGCCCGCAGCTTCCGCCCGGCGGGCCACCTCGACGGCGGGCTCGGCGTCGTGGCGGAACTGGGGGAGGGTCACCCCGATGCGCATCAGCAGCGGGCGTTGATCTCGGGGCCCTGGTTGGCGTAGAGGCGGACGAACTCCATGAGCCGGGGGTCGTTCACCGACTCGAGCCGGAGCTGGCGGCCCCAGGCGCTGGCCACGATCGGCGAGGGCAGCCCCTCGGGCCAGGGCGACACGAGCACGTCGTTGCGGCTCCGGGCCAGCGTGGCCAGGACCTCGACCTGCGCCGGGTCGACGTCGGGACGGTAGGTGATCCAGATGGCCCCGTGCTCGAGCGAGTGCACGGCCCGCTCGTTCTCCACCGGCCGGTCGTAGTACGTGCACGGCATGGTGACCGGGTGGTGGATGCCGCCCACCGGCGGCACGTGCGGGTACGTCACCGGCCCCAGGGTGTGGCCGGCGTCGACGAGGAACGTCTGCACGCCCTCGATGGGGGGCCTCGTCGTCGTGGTCGTGGCCGGTGGGCGCGAGGTCGTGGTCGTCGGCGCGGCCGAGTCCGCGTCACCCCCGCCGCACGCGGCGAGGAGCATGACGAGGATCCAGGGGCGGCGCACGAGACGGGATCGTAGGGCCGAAGAAGGGCCGCCGGCCCCCGGGGGCTGGGGAGCCCGGGGACCGGCGGCCGCTCTGAACCTATAACGCTCGAGGAACGTCGATCTCGCGCACAACGTCGAAAAGGCAGGCCGCGCCGATCGCCCCCGCGTGCTCGCCGAGCGTCGCCGGCACGATGGCGACCTCCGGGCGGTAGGCGGCGCCGGTCAGCAGCCCGGCGAAGGCCTCCCGTACCGGGGCGAGCAGCAGCTCCCCCACCTCGACCAGGCCGCCGCCGAGGACGAACGCCCGGGGGTCGAACACGTTGGCCAGGTTGGCCAGGCCCTGCGCCACCCACCAGGCGAACTCGGCCAGGACGGCCTGGGCCCCGGCGTCGCCTCCCGCCGCGGTCGCGGTGACGTGCTCCCCGCGCACCGCGGCCGGGTCGCCCCCGGCCAGCTCGAGAACGGCCGGCGCCTTCCCTTCCAGCGCCGCCTGCCGGCCGAGGCGGCCCAGCCCGCCGCCCGACGCGAACCGCTCCCAGCAGCCCCGCTGGCCGCACGGGCACTCCGGTCCGTCGGGGTCGACCACCATGTGGCCGATCTCCCCGGCGAACCCGTGGGCACCGCGCAGCAGCCGGCCACCGGCCACGATCCCTCCGCCGATCCCGGTGCCCAGGGTGGCCAGGAGGACGTCGTCGTACCCCCGGGCCGCACCCAGCTGGCGCTCGCCCCACGCCGCGCAGGTGGCGTCGTTGTCGACCCGCACCTCCACGCCCAGGCGGGCCTCGAGCTCCGCCTTGATGGCGAGCTCGTGGACGCCCGGGAGGTTGGGCGCGAAGCGCAGGACCCCCTCGTGGTCGACGAGGCCGGGCACGCCCACGCCGACGCCCTCCAACCCGCCGTCGGCGACGCTCGACACCACCTCGGCCACGGCGTCGAGCACGGCCCCCTCCCCCACCGGGGTCGGCACCCGGCGCTCCTCGACCACGCGTCCGTCGGCCATGCCCACGGCCAGGCACTTGGTCCCGCCCAGGTCGACGCCGACGGTGCGGATGTCCGCCCTTCCCCCGGTCAGTACCGCAGCAGGGCGCCGATGCGCCCCATCACGTCGAGGTCGGCGTTCTCCCGGCACACGGCGACCCGGCAGGCCTGGACCACGGCCTCCTCCACCGCCTCCTCGACCACGTCTCCCACCTGCCCCATCGCCGTGCCGCACAGCGGGCACTTCCGGCCCCTGGTGCCCACCCACGCGCAGCTGCCGCACCGCCACCCGGGTGCCTCGAACCCCTCCGAGACGAGGAGCGTGTCGACCCGCCGGGCGACCAGGGCCTCGAGCACGGCGTCGGCGCCGGCCACCCCCGACCCGGAGGGCACGGCCTGGCGCAGGCGCTCGACGAGGGCCGCCTCCCGCGCCCGCTCCACGCCCGCCTCCACCCCCTCGACGGCATGGCGGATCTCGTCGTCGCCGGCCGTGGCCGGCACGTGGATGCGGGCGGCGATGCGCTCCCGCAGGTAGGCGTGCAGCTCGCGCTCCAGCTCGCCGGCGATCTCCTCGGGCCCGCCCAGCACCAGGTGGTCGAAGCCCTGCTCCTGGTAGAGGCCGAATGCCGCGGCCGCCGCCCGCCGGAGGTGGCGCCGGGCGGCCACCGCCGTGTGGCCGGCGACCTGGTCCTTGCCCAGCTGGCCGCCGTCGTCGTCATGGCGGGGCAGGAGGTCGAGCTGCTCCTGCTTGTCGAGCAGCTCGCCCTGGTGGAACAGGAACAGGCGGGCCCGCTGACGGTCGGCCAGCAGCACGGCGAACCGTCCGTGCTGGGCGACGACGGCCTCCAGCTCGCGCACGTAGGGGGTGTGGTTGATCACGAGCCGGTCGCGCACCGGCACGGCCAGCTCGACGACCTCCCAGAAGTCGTGGGCCGAGCAGGAGAAGATGGCCAGGCCGCGGACCCGCGACCGGTCGATCCCCGCTTTGACGTGCTCCTCGATCCGCCTTATGTCCGCCCACAGCGATGGGAAGGCGTCCTCATGCTGGCGTTCCCGAACCGGCCGCAGCATGCGCTCGAGGACCAGCTCGTAGTCACGCGGCCGGATGCGGCGGCGGCCGTCGACGTCGAGGTAGAGCGACGTCACCGGGGCGTCCTCGCCCTTGAAACCGGCCAAGTCACGAATCCTGCTCTCGCTGATCGGCATCGGCCGATCGTATGCCGGGGACGTGGCGCCGCGTGTCCGGCGGGCGGGGCGGGAAGGTGCCGTGGCGGGCCGCCCACAGTCCGCACAGCCCGAGCCCCCACATGGGGACGAGCACGCCCGCGGCCAGGCTCGTGTACGGCCGGGCCGCGGCCGTGGCCAGCCCGGCCACGACCTGGACGGCGAGGGCGGCGAGAAGGCTGCGGCGGACCGGGGGCGGCGTGGGAGGGCCGGCGAGGAACCAGACCTGGGCCAGCTCCAGGCGCTCGGTGCGGCTGCGCCCGGCGGCTACGAAGAACGCCCACAGGAAGACCACGCACCCGCCGGCGAAGAGGGCCACGGCGACGGTGAGGGCCGCGCCGTCGAACGCCGCGGGAGAGACGGCGGCGGCCACCGCGGTGACCACGAACACGGCCGTCCCCGCCCACGACGCCCGCACCACCGCGGCCCCGCTCACGGCAGCGCAGCCAGGTGACCGGCGAGGTCGGCGGCCAGGCGGTCGTAGGAGAACCGCTCCTCGGCCCGGCGGCGGGCGGCGCCGCCCATGGCCCGGCACAGCTCGGGGTCGTCGAGGAGACGGGCCAGGGCCGCGGCGACGGCCACCGGGTCCGCCGGCCGGCGCACGACGAAGCCGGTCTCCCCCGACGCCACCGCCTCGTGCGAGCCCCCGCTGGCCCCGGCCACGCCCGGGACCCCGCACGCCGCAGCCTCGAGGAAGACGATGCCGAAGCCCTCCTGCTCCAGGCCGCCCCACCGGGACCGGCAGGGCATGGCGAACACGTCGGCACACGCCAGCAGACCCGGCATGTCGGCATCGGCCACGAAGCCGAGCAGCCGCACCGGGGCGCCGGTCGACGCCACCAGCCGCTCGAGGCGGGCCCGGTCGCGGCCGGCGCCGACCAGGGCCACGGTGAGGTCGGGATGGAGGGGCGCCAGCAGGGAGGCGGCGGCGATCAGCACGTCGAACCCCTTGCGCGGCACGAGCCGGCTCACGCCCACCACCACCCGCCCGTCGACCGGGAGGCCGGCCGCGGCACGGGCCCGATGCTTCTCGTCGGGGTCGAGGGGACGGAAGCGGTCCACGTCCACGCCGGGTGGGACGACCTGCAGGGGGAGGGGGGCGCCGGCGACACGAGTGGCCTCGGCCGCGGGGTAGCCACCGGCGGCGACGACGGACACCGCTCCCCGCAGCACCCGCCGGAGCAGCTGCCGGGTCACCGGAAGGCGCCCGGGCACGGTGACCTCCGCCCCGTGGAGGACGACGCCGTAGGGAATGCCGAGGCGAGGCCCCAGCAGGCCGACCGGCAAGGCGGGGTCGAACACCGCCAGGGCCGCGCCCGCCTCCGTCGCCACCCGCCGGACCTCCCGGGCCAGCGGGGGGACGGGCAGCAGCGCTCGGGCGGGCCAGCGGTGGACCGGGAAGGGCTGGGCCGCGTCGAAGGCGGCGGCGTCCGGATGGCTGGTCGTCAGCACGGTGACGCGGTCGGGGGGGAGCCGGCGCCACAGCTCCCACAGGTAGGACTGGATGCCGCCGACCTTCGGAGGGAAGTCGTTGGTGACCAGCACGTGGGCCACCGGCGCCGGCCCGCTCAGCGGGATCGCAGCCGGCGGCGCTTCACCCGTTCGACGGGCATGGGCTCCTGCCGGGGCCCAGGGCGGCGGGGGGCAGGCAGGGTGACCGCCGGCGCGTCGTCGGTCGGGGCCGAGGTCCGGGGCACGGTCACCCGCCGGACCCGCGGCGGCATCGACCGGTCCCCGCCGGCAGGAAGGGGGCGGGGCTGGAACGGAGGGACGGCGGTGGCCTCTTCCCTGCCGTCGTCGAGGTCGACGTCGACCGTGACCGGCCTCCGGGGCGCTCGCCCCGTCTCCGCCGGCGGGGCCGCGGAAGGCGGTGCCGGCCGCCGTGAGCGGCGGACGGCCTCGGCCCACGGCTCCCGGTCAGCGGAAGCCAGGCTGGCGGCCACCCGGGCGGTCGAGACCTGGGCCACGGCCATGCGGACCCCGCCCGAACCCGCCGTTGGCCCCGCCTCGGGCCCCGGGGCCGCCTTCGCCGGCCGGCGACGCGTCGGCGACTTCGCCGTCTTCGTCGTGGGCGCCGGCTTGGTCGCCTTGGCGGCCTTGGCCCCGGTGGCTGTCTTGGGCCGCTTCGGAGCCTTGGCCGCCTTCGCTGTCTTGCCCGCCTTGACGCCCGTGGTGGGGCGGGCCGGCGTCGTACGCGGCGGGGTGGCCGGCAGGGCGGGCCCCCCGCGCCTCGTCGTGCGCTGGGCCGCCGGCTCGGATCTCGGCTCGACCTTGGCGGCCCGCCGCCGCGCCCGGCGGGCCACGGTGTCGGGGACGGGTTCCTCGGCGCCGTTGTCCTCGACGTCCATGTCGCGGCGACGGCGGTTGGGATCGACGTAGCCCAGGTCGGATGCGTGCCGGTTGCGGGCCACCAGGCGGCCGGAGGGCACGTCGACCTCCCACTGGGCTTCCTGGTCGCGTCCGCGGGAGCGGTACCGGAACCGCACCATCCACACCGAGTCGTGAAGCTGGAACGCGCTCCACCCGGCGTCGGCGACGTCGTCGGGGAGGAACACCCCGCGGTCAGCCAGGTTCTGGACGACCGACGCCCCCAGCGGTTGCGACGACTCCCCGAGCCGGGGCTTGGCGTACACCAGGCTCCGGGCCAGCTCCACCACCTGGGCCTGCTCGGCCAGGATGGGGACGGCGAAGCGGGCCACCCACTCGGTGTCGACCCCGGCCTCGGCGGCCACCTCCTCGATCGACCTTCCGGCGCGGAGCCGGGCCTGCATCTCCCTCGGCGTCAGCGCGCTCTGGCTCCGGAGGCGCTTGGGCACCTCGGCGACCACGCCCTCGGCCTCGGCCGGGGCGCCGTTGGGCACCTCCCGCGCCTCGGCGATGGCGGCCAGCACCCTGTCGTCCAGAGGGACGATGAACCCACCCGACTTCGAGCCCTTCCGCGCCGTAAAGATCAAGCCGTCGCGATCGGTGGTCAACCCGACGAGGTGGAGCTTTCGCAAGCAGGCTCCTGGAGGCCAGCGGCCCGAAGACACCGGGCCATTTCGTTGCGGACCGTACCACTCGGCCCGTCGGCCGATGGGTGATGCCTACCTCTACTGCGCCAGCCGCGCCCGGCGCCGCAGCGGCGGCACCAGGCCCGCCTCGCCCAACAGGCGCACGGCCCGCGCCTCGGCCGCGTCGATCACCACCGCCTCGCCCGGCTCCCGCCCGCAGATGAAGGTGACCACGCAGTCCTCGCACGCCGGGGTGTCCTGCATCACGCAGTCGTCACACGAAATCTCCATGCCGGGCACCGTACCGAGGGGGTGAGACACCGGACGAACTGGTGGCGGAACTGGTCGCCCCAGCGACCATTCCCGCCACCGGTTCGGGTGGACGGAGGCGCGTCCCACTGGGACGGCGCCGCCTACCATCGGTTTCCGATGGCTCGCTGGCCCCTCGCCCTGGTCACCGGCGCGTCCAGCGGAATCGGGCGGGCCCTCGCCGTCCGGCTGGCCGCCGAGGGGTCGGACCTCGTCGTCGTGGCCCGCCGACGCGACCGCCTCGACGCCCTGGCCGAGGAGTTGCGCGCCGCCCACGGCGTGCGCGTCGACGTGCTGGTGGCCGACGTCACCGACCCCGCCCAGCTGGCCACCGTCGAGGACCGCCTCCGTCACGGCACGCCTCCGGTCGACCTCCTGGTCAACAACGCCGGCCGCGGCGGCCAGGGCTCGTTCGCGGAGCGCGCCGTCGACGACCAGGAGGGCCAGATCCGGCTGAACGTCCTGGCCCCCGTGCGCCTGACCCACGCCGCGCTCGGCCCCATGCTGGCCCGGGGCGCGGGCGGCGTGCTCAACGTGTCGTCGATCGCCGGGCTCCAGCCCATGCCGAACGTGGCCGTCTACTCGGCCACCAAGGCCTTCCTGTCGAGCTTCACCCACGCCGTGCACGAGGAGGCGCGCGGCCACGGCGTGACCGTGACCAACCTGCTCCCCGGCTTCACCCGGACGGAGTTCCACGAGGCGGCGAACATCAGCCGCTCGGTCGTGCCCCGGTTCGCCTGGATGAGCGCCGAGGCCGTGGCCGGTGCCGGCCTCGACGCCGTGGCCCGGGGCCGGGCCCAGTGCGTGCCCGGGCTCGGCTACCGCATCCTCACCGGCATCTCCGCCCTCACGCCGTGGTCGGTGAGCCGCAGGGTTCTCGCGGCCGTCCTGATCCCCAAGTGAGCGAGGTCGAGGTCCGCCGGGCCCGTCCGGAGGACGTGGACGCCATCGTCGACCTTTTCGTCGCCGTGGTCGACGAGGGCCGGTGGCTCGGCACCGAGCCCCCCGTCGACCGGGCCGGGCAGCGCGAGCGGTTCCTCGAGCACATCGACGGGGCGGCACGCGGGGCGTCGGTGGTCGCCGTCGCCGGGGACGAGATCGTGGGCCACGCCCGCGTCGACCTCGCCCCGTACAACGTGGCCGGACTGGGGATGATGGTCCACCCCGGGTGGCGGGGGCGGGGCGTGGGCGGCGCTCTCGTCGACACCATCATCGAAGCCAGCCGCCAGCTCGGGGCCCACAAGATCGCTCTCCAGGTCTGGCCTCACAACCAGGCCGCCCTGCGCCTCTACCGCCGCCACGGGTTCGTGGAGGAGGGGGTGCTCCGGCGCCACTATCCGAGGCGGAACGGACAGCTCTGGGACGCGGTGATCATGGGCCTCGTCCTGGACGAGACCGCGCCCGGGTCACCTTTTCCAGCGTAAGTAGAGGTTGAGGATGATCGTCGCCACGACCGAGACGACGATGCAGGCGACGATCGGGAAGTAGATACGGACCGCCGCCATCGAGCCCGTTTCGATCTGGTCGAACGTGACGAGCGTGAGGGCATCCATGCCGCGCGCTCCTCCCCGGCTACGAGATGCCGGAAACGTCACCTCGTGTCGTTATGATTCACGTCATAGAGGTCCGGACCGTGCTCACTCCGCACCCGACCAGCGTAGGGGCGGCCCGGCGCTTCGTCCGGGATGTGCTCAAGACCCGCCGGATAGACGACGGCGTCGTCAGCACCGTCGAGCTGCTCACGAGCGAGGTCGTGACCAACGCCATCGTCCACGCCCGGTCGGGGCCGCAGCTGGCCGTGCAGGTCAACGACGACTCGGTGCGGGTCGCCGTCCGCGACCTCAGCCCGGGGCTCCCCGTCCGTCGGCTCGGGCGGCTCGACGACCTGTCAGGCCGAGGCGTGGTGATCGTCGAGGAGCTGGCCACCGCGTGGGGCGTGGAGCGGGAACGGAACGGGGGCAAGCGGGTGTGGTTCGAGGTCGCCTGCTGATCACCTGAAGTCTCTGGACTTCGTGGCCGGGGGCGTGGCCAGGGACAGCGCCTCGATCTTCTCGGCGACGAGGTTGGTCACCCCCTCGGCCCGCTCGAGCTTGCCGCCGATCAGCAGGGCGGGCGAGCTGCGGGCCACCCTCCGGTACCGGGCCCACACCGACGAGTTGCAGATGACGTTCAGCAGGCCGGTCTCGTCCTCCAGGTTGACGAAGATCGTGCCATTGGCCGTGGCCGGTCGCTGGCGGTGGGTGACGACCCCGCCCACCTTGACCCTTCGGCCCGAGGGGATGCGCTCCAGCCCGGCGACGCTGACCGCGCCCTCGGCATCGAGCCGCCGACGGGCGAACTGGACCACGTGCCGGTCGGGCGAGACGCCCGTGGCCCACAGGTCGGCGGCGGTCAGCTCTGCGTCGGACATCTGCGGGAGCTGGGGGGCGTCGGTGCCGCACACCACCCCTTCCAGCTTGGTGTCGCTGGCCTGGGCCACCGCGCCCGCCGACCACAGCGCCTCTCTTCGTTCGAGTTGCAGGGAGCCGAAGGCGCCCGCCGTCGACAGGGCCTCGATGGCCGGGAGGGTGGCGCCGGTTCGCCGGGCCAGGTCCTCCATGGACGTGTACGGGCGACGCTCGGCGATCCGCTCGGCCAGGTCGTCGCCCACGTTGCGCACGTACTCGATCCCGAGCCTGACTGCCGGGTTGTCGCGGCCGCCCTCGAGCGTGGCCTTCACGTCGCTCAGGTTCACGTCGGGGCCGTGGACGGTGACGCCGTGGCGGCGGGCGTCGGCCACCAGGGTGTTGGGCGAGTAGAAGCCCATGGGCTGGGCGTTGAGGAGGGCGGCGCAGAAGGCAGCCGGGTAGTGCAGCTTCATCCACGACGACGAGTAGACGAGGTAGGCGAACGAGACGGAGTGGCTCTCGGGGAAGCCGAAGTTGGCGAAGGCGGCCAGCTTGTCGTAGATGGCGTCGGCGGTCTGGCCGGTGATGCCGTTCTTCTCCATCCCCGCGTAGAGCCGCTCCTTGAGGGCCTCCATGCGCTCCGTGCTGCGCTTCGAGCCCATGGCCTGCCTGAGCTGGTCGGCCTCGCCCGGGGTGAAGTCGGCCACGTCGATGGCCATCTGCATGAGCTGCTCCTGGAAGAGGGGCACGCCCAAGGTCTTCTTCAGCGACTTCTCGAGCAGGGGGTGGAGGTAGGTGACCGGCTCCTGGCCGTTCCTTCGTCTGATGTAGGGGTGGACGGAGCCGCCCTGGATGGGGCCGGGGCGGATCAGGGCGACCTCGACGACCAGGTCGTAGAAGTACCTCGGCTTGAGCCTCGGGAGCGTCGCCATCTGGGCCCGGCTCTCCACCTGGAACACGCCGATCGAGTCGGCCTTGCACAACATGTCGTAGACCTCGTCCTCTTGGGGGATGGCCGCCAGGTCTATGTCGACGCCGTGGTGCTGGCGGATGAGGTCGACGCCCAGGTGGAGGGCGGTGAGCATGCCCAGGCCGAGCAGGTCGATCTTGACCAGGCCGACCGCGGCGCAGTCGTCCTTGTCCCACTGCAGGACCGTTCGTCCTTCCATCCGCCCCCACTCCACCGGGCAGACCTCGACGATGGGCCGGTCGCAGATCACCATCCCGCCCGAGTGGATGCCGAGGTGGCGGGGGAAGTTCTGAATCTGCTTGGCCAGGTCCATCACCGGTTGGGGGACGTCGTGGTCCTGCGTGTCGCTGAGGCGGTAGCCGTCGACCTGCTTCGACCAGGCGTCGAGGGCGCCCTGAGGATGGCCGAGGGCCTTGCCCATGTCCCTGACCGCCGACTTCGGCCGGTAGGTGATGACGTTGGCCACCTGAGCCGCGTTCTCCCGTCCGTAGCGCTCGTAGACGTACTGGATGGCCTCCTCCCGCCGGCCGTTCTCGATGTCGAGGTCGATGTCGGGCGGGCCGTCTCGCTCCGGTGACAGGAAGCGCTCGAACAGCAGCTTCAGCTTCACCGCGTCGGCGTTGGTGATGCCGAGGGCGTAACAGACGGCGGAGTTGGCGGCGCTGCCCCGTCCTTGGCAGTAGATGTCGTTGCGCCGGCAGAACTCGACGATGTCCCAGACGATCAGGAAGTAGCCGGGGAAGCCCAGCGACTCGATCATGGCCAGCTCGTGCTCGATCTGTCGTTGTGCCTCGGGGTTGTCCGGGTACCTGCGCTCCGCGCCCCTTCTCGTGAGCTCCCTGAGCCACGACATCTCGGTGTGCCCGGGCGGGACCGGGTAGTCGGGCAGGTTGGGGGCGACGAGCTTGAGGTCGAAGGCGCACTCTTGGCCTATTTGCGCGGCTCGCTCGACCGCGCCCGGGTACCGGGCGAACCTCTTCGCCTGTTCCGCGCCCCCCCTGAGGTGCGCCGTCGCTGCCGCGGGAAGCCACCCGTCCAGCTCGTCGAGCGACCGTCTCGCCCTGACCGCGGCCATGGCCGTGGCCAGCGGGCGTTGTCCGGGTGTGGCGTAGTGGACGTTGTTCGTAGCCACCACGTCGACCCCCGCTCTCGCCGCCATCGCCGCCAGCGCGTCGTTGCGGACGGAGTCCATGGGGTCGCCGTGGTCCCACAGCTCCACGGCGACGTTGTCGCGTCCGAACGCCTCGGTCAGGTTGTGCAGCTCGCTGGCCGCCGCTGCCGGCCCGTGCTGCACGAGGGCCGCCGGCACCGTCCCCTTCCGGCAGCCGGTGAGCACCAGCCAGTGGCCGGTGGCATACCAGGCCAGCGTGGCCAGGTCGATCTTGGGCAGCGACTTCTCCCCCGCGCTCATGTGGGCGTGGGTGATCGCCCTGGCCAGGTTGGCGTAGCCGGTCGGGTCTCTTGCCAACACCACCAGATGGCGACCGTCCGGATCAGGCGCACCGGCCTGGGATCTCCGTGGCAGGTCGAGGGTGAGCTCGGCACCGAAGACGGTCGCGACCTCGAGGGCCGCCGCCGCCTCGGCGAAGCGGACGATGCCGTAGAACCCATCGTGGTCGGTGAGGGCGAGCGCCGTCAGGCCCAGTCTCGCGGCCTCCTCGACCAGCTCCTCGGGGTGCGAGGCGCCGTCGAGGAAGCTGAAGTTCGAGTGGCAGTGCAGCTCGGCATACGGGACGGCGGATGTGCCCCGGACCACGCAAGGAGCCCGATAGTCACCGCGCTGGTTCGACCATGCCGGACTGTCCCCCCCGTCGGCGTTGTACGGTCGTCCGGACAGCCGCCGCTCCAGCTCGGCCCAGGGAACCGGCGGGTTCGTCCACCCCATGAGGCGAGTGTAGCGAACATGTGTTCGCCCCTTGCCAGCCGCTGCGTGGAATGATACGACGTGTACTAGATGGGCGGACCACGGGCGGCACGAGCAGCGCTGGCAGCACTCCTCCTCGCCGCGTCCGCCGCCTGCGACTCGTCCTCCGACGCCGACCGCAGCTCCGCCGCCGCCAACACCGTCGCCACCGAACCCGCCCCCACGACGACAACCAACCCCTACGCAGTGCCCGCGGTGATCGA